>JBDHVD010000334.1:0-10173 GCA_039809525.1 Labilithrix sp.
TCCGTCTCGACGAAGCGCCGATCGGCGCGCGCGCTGAAGGGCGTTCTTCGCCTTGACGTAGGCGTCGAGCTCGACGATCTGCGCGTCGCGCGGCGCGCCCTTGACCAGCTTGGCAGAGACGAAGGGCACGCCGAGCGCGGACAGTGCGCCCGCCGCGACGCCCGCGGCCGACGATCGGGCGCTTCTTCGCGAGGATGCTTCCGCCGACCACGCCGAGCGCGGCGAGCGCGAAGAAGCCGTTCTTCGCGTGCTGCGGCGGGAGCATCGCCGCGCCGGCCATGAAGGCGGCGCCTGCGAGGATGCCCGCGCCGGCACCGATCGCGACCTGCTCGAGCAGGCCGGTGACCGCGACGACCTCGGCCACGTTGCCGACGAGCGCGGTGGAAACCGCTCGCCGGGCTCGCCGGCGGCTACCGGAAGTCGTCCTTCGCCTTGCGGATCGCGCCGAGCGCGTCCTCGGGCGACGCATCGGCGGCGATGCCGAGCGTCTGGCGGATCTCGGGCGACGTCACGCGGAGGAACGGGTTGGTCGCGAGCTCGTCGGCGATCGTGCCGGGCACCGTCGCACGCCCTTCCTTGCGGAGCTCCGCGGCGAGCTCGCGCCGCTTCGCGACCGCGGCGTTCGACGGCTCGACGTGCGCCGCGAAGCGGAGGTTCGACTCGGTGTACTCGTGCCCGCAGTAGACGCGCGTGCGCGGATCGAGCGCGGCGAGCTTCGCCAGCGACGCGTGCATCATCGGCGGATCGCCCTCGAAGAGGCGGCCGCAGCCCGCGAGGAACAGCGTGTCGCCGGTGAACACCACCGGATCGTCCGGCTCCTGCGTGACGACGTACGCGACCGCGCCGAGCGTGTGGCCGGGGATGTGGATCGTGCGGATGGAGAGGCGCCCGATCTCGAACGTGTCGCCCTCCTGCAGGTACTGCGTCTGCCCCGGGATGCGGCCGCGATCGCTGCCGTGGCCGTACACGCGATCGATGCCGAGGCGCGAGCGCACCTCTTCGTTGCCGCCCACGTGGTCGTGGTGGTGGTGCGTGCAGAGGATCGCCGAGACGCGGATGTCCTCGCGGCTCGACGGCGGCGCGTTCAGGTCACGCCGGCTGTCGAGCGTGCCCGCGCCCTGCTCGAGGGCGCGAAGCACGGGCCCGGCCTCGGAGGGATCGATGATGGCCGCTTCTTTCGTCTCGCGGCAGACGAGCAGATAGGCGTAGTTGTCCGCGAGGCACGGGATGGGGATGACGCGCATGACCGGCGGCGAATCCTACTCGCCCTTGCTCCCGGGGGGCGCGGCTTTCGCGTACTCGCGGTTGAGGCACCCGGCGCCGCAGGCATAAGGCGCCACTTCCTTCACCGTCTTCGCGTAGTCGCGGTAGCGGGCGGCCATCTCGGTGTACGCCTCGCCGCGGAGCTCTTTGGCCTCCTCGGGGTCGGCGGCGAGGTCGAAGACCTTGAGCGCCTCTTCCTTTCCGAACGCGATGACCTTCTTCGTGCCGTGGACGATCGCCCGGCGCTTGTCGTTGTCGCTGGTCATCGGCAGATCGACGACGACGTCGCGCTCGTCGGCCTTGCCGCCGAGCAGCTCGGGCACGAGGCTCTTGCCCACGAAGCCGGCGTCGGGCTCGACGCCGAAGAGCTCGCAGAGGGTCGGAGCGAGGTCGATCGTGCTCCGGGGCACGTCGATCCGCCGCGGCGTGACCCCCGGCACCACGAGGAAGAGAGGCACGCGGACGAGGTTCTCCCAGAGCTCGAAGCCGTGCGCGTAGCGGCCGTGCTCGCCGAACGACTCGCCGTGATCGCTGGTGATGACGATCGCCGTCTTCTTTCCCCAGGGCTGTTGCTCGATGAAGTCGAGGAGCTTGCCCACGTAGCGATCGGTGAAGGTGACCTCCGCGTCGTAACGATCGCGCATCGTCGGTCCGTACGCCGGGATGCCGTCCTTGTCGTGCGGCATGTACTGGTCGTGCGGATCGAGGAAGTGGAACCACGCGAAGAAGCGCCCCTGCACCTGGCCGAGGAGCTTCTCCGCGAGCGCCTCGTGCTCGGGGCTGGTGACGTTCGGGTCGGTCTCGTTCTTGAACACGATGTTCGGCAGGACCTCCCAGACGTCGAAGCCCTGCTCGAAGCCCGACTCCTTGAAGTAGCCGTGCGCGTGCGCGCCGATCGTCGTGATGCCCTTCGCCTGGAGCAGCTCCGGGAACATGACGTTGTCCGGCGCGTACTTGCCGAAGAAGTAGCCGCTCCGCTTCATCTCGCTCGGGAGCTTGCCGCCGAGGAAGCCGCCGAGGCTCATCGAGGTGTACGACGAGACGGCGTACGCATGCGTGTAGCTGACGGCGCGCTTCTCGAGCTCGGTCAGGCGCGGAGCGATGGGCCGTGGATAGCCGTTCCACGGCATGTCGGCGCGGAGGCTGTCGATCGAGACGACGATCACGTTCAGGTCGCGCGGCACGGCCGCCTGCGTCGATCCGGCATCGGCGGCGGCCGGCGACGTCGCGCCGGGGCCGGCTTCGGCCGCCGGCGAACGCATGACGGACGCGTCACCTGTCGCGTCGGGCCCTCGCGAGCGACTGCATGCGGCAGCGACCGCGACGAGCGACCCCACCGCGACGCCCCTCACGAGACCCGAACGACCCGTCCACATCGCGCATGTTCGTAGCTGGAACAAACGCGGAAACGCAAGGCGCGACGAGGACGTAGCGCGGAGTGACGCAATTCGGATACGGCGGGCGGAGTAGGGAGTGCGGCAGGGAGGTACCACCTTCCTTCTTGCGAGATGCCAAGGCGTTCCTTAAGGTTCCTTGTCGTTTTGCGCCTGGGCGGGAGCCACGCCCCCAGGAGCGAGAGTTTCGTGGGGCTTGGGTTTCTTCGTCAAAGGAGAGGGTGAATGCGAAACAAGAACTGGCTTCGTTACGGGATTGCTTCGGCGTCGCTTGCCGGCTTGGTCATGAGCGGCGTCCTCGTCGCGTGCGGTGACGACGACAGCGGCACGACGCCGGGTACCGACGCAGGCACCGACACCAACACGCCTGGCACCGACAGCGGCGGCGACACCGGTACGCCGGACTCGTCGAAGCCGGACGCCGGCCAGCCGGCGAAGCTGGTCCTCGTCCACGGCGCGACCGACCTCGGGCCGGAGAACGCCCCTGGCTCGATCCGCGTCTGCTTCGCGACGGCGCCGAAGAGTGATGCGAACAACTTCCAGGTGACCCCGTTCCCCGTGCTGCCCCATTCGCTGTCCGACGGCGGCGCGACCGACAACCCCGGTATCCTCGTCGGCACCGGCGGCGCGTTCCCGAGCTCGGGCGCGGACTACGAGGATCTCGTCATCCGTCCCTACGTGATGAACGCGCAGCGTCTCAACGAACGCGGTATCGTCGGCAACGCCGCTACCACGCCGCGGTGCAACCAGGTGCTCAAGGACGGCTTCGTGCCGGACGCCGGTTGGGACGGTGGCGAGCCGCTCCAGGCGAACAAGGACTTCTGGCAGCTCGCCGACATCCCGGCGGGCGTGCTCAAGAAGAACCACACGTACATCCTCGCGCTGACCGGCTGCACGGCCGACACCGATGGCGTCGAGTTCGCCGGCAAGTGTGGCAAGGACGATAACGGCAATGAGTATGTGCCGCCGGGCACGCCCGGCATCGGCAACCTCAAGATCATGATCGTGGAGGTCGACGCCGCGACGACTCCGGCGGGCACCGAGCTCGGCGCGCAGTTCCTGCACCTCTCGCCGCAGTGGGACATCGGCGGCGTGCGTCCGGGCCTCGTCCCGGGCATCACGAACGATCCCACGGATGGCGGTGCGTTCCAGCCCGCAGCGGCGGCGCCGGACGGCGGCTTCCGGTTCGTGCGCGACGGCGGCGCGACGCCGATGGTGAAGCTTCAGGGCGTTCTCACCAACAAGGCGTTCTACCAGGCGCATCCGCTCCTCGCGCAGACGGCGATTCCGCTCAACAACGTTGCGGGCGGTGGAAATCCCACGGTGCAGTTCATCACCACGGGCAAGGGCGACGCGGCCGAGCTCTACGTGAACGGGAAGGCGTACACGTTCATCGCCGTCGGCGATCCCGCGGACACGGCGACGGGCCTCCGCAAGTTCCACTACCTCGGTTTCCCGAACCAGTTCACGCCGCCTCCGCTCCAGTAACGAGCAGCGCGCTTCGCGCGTGAAGCAACCCGAGACGGCGTCGCGAGCGATCGCGGCGCCGTTCTCGTTTGTGCTGCGTTCAGCGCGGCGCGATCAGAGCGGGCAGACGAACTCTTCGGAGGCGATGGTGGGGAGCGGGTCGCCTTCCTTCGCCTTCACGAAGATGCACGTGTTCTGCGCCGGATCGAACTTGAAGCTGTACGGAACCGTGAGATCGCCGCCCAGCGTCGTGCAGAAGCGATCGCCGCCGCCGAAGCGGCCGTCGAGCACGGTGCCCTCGATCACCGCGTCGCGCCCCGAGACGCTGTTCGCCTCGCCGTTGAGGTTCACCGTGCCGAGGTTGGCCGTGAAGCGCCCCTGACCGGCGGCGACGGGGACGTCGGCGACGTTGATCGTCGCGCCGCGGGTCTCGGACTTCGACACGCTCTTCGGCTGCGTGTACTCGCCGCTCGGCGGAACGTTCTTGTCCCAGCCGAGCATCGGGGTGACGGCCATGGTGATCTTCCCGCCGCCGGAGGGATCGGGCGTGAACTTGGTCTCGGTGTAGAAGCGGAGCGCCTGGGACGGATCGCGCGCGGCGAGGGCGGTCACGCAGATGCCGACATAGAGCGCCTCCACCGCGGTCTCCGGCGGCTTCGTGTCGATCGACGCATCGGCGACGGTCGAGCTCGAGCCCGTCATGCCCGCCGTACGCTCGAGGTAGTCCTCGTACTCGCCCTTCGGATCCGGGAGGCAGGCGGCGACGAACGCGAACGCGGACACGGAGACGGTCGACAAGGCGAGCCCAAGGCGCATGCGTTAGGCATAGAGAACTGGAGGCGCGAGCGCAAGGCGACGTCGAGGGCGCCAGGGGCCCCGCGGAGCCGTCCGGAGACGCCTTTTTCGAGCCGCGCGCGGCTGAGCCCGTTGTACTGTGCATCCGCCCGACATGCGACGAGCCACCTACCTCCGCCTTGCCCTCGCGACGATCGCCTTTGCTTCGGTCTCCGGCGCGGGAGCGCGCGACGCCGAGGCCAGCGGGTACCTGACCGCGCGCTTCGGCAGCGACTACGGCACCCCGGCGACCCCGAACACGTTCGCGGTCTACTACAACCCCGCGGCGCTCGGCGGGGCGAAGGGCACGACGATCACCGGCGACCTGTCGCTCGCGCTTCGCTGGGCGCACTACCAGCGTGGCGCCGAGGCGCTCTCGCCTTCGGGCAATGCGCGCGACCGCGAGCTCGCCGATCAGCGCTACATCGACGCGAACACCGGCAACGCGAACCTGCTCGACCTCGTCACGCTGCCGTACGTCGGCGTGAACACCGACTTCGGCGGATCGAAGTACCTCCGCGGCGGATACGCGGCCTACATCCCGTTCGGCGGCAGCGCGTCGTGGCAGAAGCGTCCGGAGATCGCCGGCGTGCCCGGCGCGCAGGACGGCGTCCAGCGCTGGCACAACATCTCCGGCTCGATCCTCTCCATCTACAACACGTTCGCGATCGCGGTCGTCATACCCGACACCGGGCTCTCCATCGGCGCGAACGTGAGCCCGGTCATCCACCGCGTCTCGACGGTGCGCGCGCGCACGGCCGACGACAGCGACGACATCGAGTTCGCCAACGGCACGCTCAAGGAGGGGCGCTCGCTCCTCCAGGCGAGCGGCCTCAACATCGCGGCGACCGCGGGCGTGTACTGGGAGTCGCCGGACGACGCGCGCATCAAGCTCGGCCTCTCGTATCTGTCCCAGCCGGGGTTCGGCACGACGCGCATGAGCGGCACGCTCGACGTGCGCACCGCCGGCGGTGACGTCAAGCAGGACATCGACTTCCTCCAGGCCTATCCCGACATCATCCGCATCGGCGCGAAGTACCGCCTGCCGGGCGACAAGGTCGAGCTCCGGACCGACGGGAACTTCGTCCGCTGGTCGGTGTTCGAGAACCAGTGCGTCGTGCTCCGGGGGAAGAACTGCAACGTCGATTCCGAGACCGGCGCCGAGGTCGGCGGGACGAACGACGTCGTTCTCAACATCCCGCGCAACTGGAAGAACTCGATCGGGTGGCGCTTCGGCGCGGGCGTCTTCCTGACCAAGGAGCTCGAGGTGTTCGGCAGCGCTTCGTTCAGCACGTCGGCGGTGCCGAAGTCGACGATCGACGCGTCGACGATCGACAGCACGCGCCTCTACGGCACGCTCGGCGCTCGGTACGAGCTGAACCGGCACTGGGCGTTCGCCGGGAGCTACAATCACATCTACTTCTTCAAGGTGAACACGAACGGCGAGAACCGGTTCAACGAGCTGGCCAAGCCGTCGCAGTCGCCGAGCGCCGACGGCAAGTACTACTCGCAGATCGGCATGCTGAACCTGAACGTCGCCTACACGTTCTGAAGTACGAGGAGCATCGATGAAACGCGCGTCATCTTTCCTTGCCTTCGCTCTCGGGGCCTCGTCGATCGTCCTGGCCTGCGGCGTCGACGAGACGCAGCCCGTGCTCGCGACGAGCGGCGACGGCGGCGCGGACGGCGGGGCCGCGGGCTTCGTCGAGCCGGCGACGGCGTGCGCCGATGCCGAGGCCGCGATCTACGGCGACCCGGGCGCGCTGCCCGCGGACAAGGGCGCGATCATCAAGTGCAGCAAGGGCGGCGAGCTCACGAAGGACCAGATCGCCGCGCGCCTGACGGCCATCGGCTCGACGGCCGTCGTGACGAGCGGCGCGCGCACGTTCAAGGTCTCGTACAAGACCGAGCGCGGGAACGGTCAGCCGGGCTACTCGAGCGCGATCGTGTACGTGCCGACCACGCCGCGCGCGGACAAGCTCCCGATCGTGGTCGCCGGGCGCGGCACGCGCGGCCAGGGCGCGGCGTGCGCGATCTCGAAGTCGGACGTCAATGCGGCGCCGGCCGAGAACGACTACGCACGGCTCGTGCTCACCATCGTGGGCAACGGCTTCGCGATCATCGTCCCGGACCTCCCCGGCTACGCGAACTACGGCGCGCAGGGCAACCCGCCGTCGGGCTACGCGCAGGCGGAGGACGTCGGCAAGGCGACGCTCGACGGCAGCCGCGCGCTGAAGAAGATGTTCCCGCAGCTCGAGGACAAGACGGTGCTCGTCGGTCACTCGCAGGGCGGCCACACGGTCCTCGCCGCGCTCTCCCTCGCCGAGAGCTACGGCGCGCAGGGCCCCATCGCCGGCGTCGCCGCGTACGCGCCGCTCTGGCTGAGCCAGCGCTCGTGGGGCGCGCTGCTCGATCGGAACACCGCCGACGCGCTCGGCTACACCCTCCAGGCGCAGCCCTTCGCGAACGCCGTCGCCACCTGGTACCACTACACGCAGGCCGAGCTGCTCGACGGCCCGGGCGAAGGTGAGAAGCTGTTCAAGCCGGAGAAGCGCGCGGCGATCAAGCAGTTCATCGACAACACCTGCGTGAGCGGGCCGTTCGACGTGCTCACCTCGCAGGGCACGTACCTCGCCGATCTGCACGAGGACGCGTTCGTGAACTCGATCGGCTTCAAGGCGGCGTTCGGCGGCGACTGCGCCGGCGACGCCGTCTGCGAGAAGTGGATCAAGCGCTACGGCTCCGACCGCCCGCACCTCACCGGCGCGGCGGCGACCACGCCGATCTTCATGGCCTACGGCATGAAGGACACGACCATCCCGCCGAACCGCATGCGCTGCGCGCTCGACCGGCTCAAGGCCGACGGCGTGAACCTCACGGTCTGCGTGGAGCCGGAGGCGACGCACAACACGGTGCTCGATCTCCGCGGCCAGCACGTCGCGCAGTGGATCGCGAACCTGACGCTCCCTGGCAGCGCCGGCGATCTGCCGTCGTGCCCCGCGGGCGCGGAGGCGATCGAGGCCGTCAACTGCGCGACCCCGCCGCCGAACGACTGACGCGTTCGTCATGCGTCGCCGCATCGTGATCGCAGCGAAGGCTGCGGCGCTCCTCGTGTGCGTCGCGCTGCTCGCGCGCGCGCTCACGAAGGCGGACTGGGCGGCGTCGCTCGCGCGGCTGGCGAGCGTCGGGCCGGCGGCGCTGCTCGTGCTCCTGCCCTTCCCGCTCGGGATGGCGCTCGACGGCGCGGCGTGGGGGCTCCTGCTCGCGCGGCTCGGGCACCGCGTCCCGCTCGCGCGCCTGTTCCGCGTGCGGATGGCGACCGAGGCGGTGACCATCGCGCTGCCCGCGGGCGGGATCCTCACGGAGGCGCTCGGCCCGGTGCTCCTCGCGGATCGCGCGCCGATCGCGTCCTCGTTCACCAGCTCGGCGGCGAAGCGGTGGCTGATCATCCGAACGCACGGCTACTACGTCGTCCTCGCCGCGATCGCCGGGCTCGGCTTCCTCACCGACGCATCGAAGACCATGCTCGGGCACCGCGCGCTGCCCGGCATCGTGCTCGGGTCGGCCGCCGCCCTCGTCGTCGTGTCGATCGCCACGCAGGCGGCGGTCACGCGCATGGGGATCGCCGCGCGCATCCACGGGGCGCTCTCGCGGCTGAAGGGGTCGCGATGGCTCGGCCGCCTCTCGGCCATGGCCGACGACCGCGCGTCGTTCGAGCGCGTCGACGGCGAGCTGCGCGAGCTCGGCGCCGGCTGGCACGTCGCGCCTGCCGCGCTCCTCCTCGGCACGTGGATGCTCGAGTCGCTCGAGACCTTCCTCATCCTCCGCCTGCTCGGCGCGCCCGTCTCGTACCTCGACGTCGTCGCGGTCGAGGCCGCGCTCTCGGTCGTGCGCAGCGCCGCGGTCTTCGCGCCCGCGGGGCTCGGCGTGCAGGACCTCGGCTATCTCGCGTTCTTCGCCGCGCTCGGCATCCCGGAAGCGGCGATCGTCGGCCCTGCGTTCCTCGTGGCGAAGCGCTCGAAGGAGCTTTTCTACGTCACCACGGGCATGCTGCTGCTCGTGCTCGCCCGACGGCCGCGCGCGGCGGCGCGGTCGGAGCCCGAGATCGTCGGCGACGAGATCGAGCGCGCGGCCTGAGGCTCACTTCGCCACGTCGACGCGGACGTCGTCGAAGAAGACGTCGACCGCATCGCCGGCGCGCGTGAACGAGCTGCCGAGATCGACCTGCGTCACCGCCTCGATCGGGAACGGCACGTCGTCCGACGCGACCTCTCCGTCGTCGAGGCGGACGACCGCGTGAGGGACCACGCCCGTGGTGACGTCGATCTCGTAGCGCTGCCAGGTCCCCGGCGCGAACCCGGCGACGGTCCGGTCGGTGTACGTCCCTCCGCTGCCGTACGTCTGGAACGCGACCTTCAGCTGCCCGCCCGGCGCGAACAAGAGGAACACGCCCCGGCTCTCGCCGTCGCCGAAGACCTCCGCGAGGTGGACCTCGCGGGTGGTCGCCGCGTCGAGCCGCATGGCGAACGACAGGCGCACGTCCTTCGACGTCATCATGCTCTTCGAGAGGTTCGCTCGCATCGACTCGGTGCCCGACGACGGCAGCCTCACGCGGAGCGCCGACGAGCCGTTCGACCCCTGCCCCGCCGCGATCGCGAGCGCTCCGCCGGCGTTCGTGAGGACCGCGGACCACGCGCCGAGGACGTCGCCCGCCGGACGCTCGAAGTCGTCGCAGAAGAACGCGGTGCAGCCCGCGGGGGCCGCCGCTTCCGCATCGGCCGGCGACGATGCGTCGCTCGCGGCGTCGCTCGCCGGGCGCGAGACGTCGGCCGACGCGTCGCCGGCCGGGAGGTCCGGACCGCCGAGGCCGCTCGTGTCGACGAGGAACGAGCAGGCAGCACACGCCGCGCTCGAGACGATCAACGCGGCGGCGACGCGGCTCACTTCGCCGCGCAGCCGGCGTCGGGGTGCTTGTCGATGTGCGCGTGCAGGTCGTCGAACATCGCGCAGAGCAGGCGATTGCCCATCAAGGCGCTGCCCTCCGGGCCGAAGTGGATGTGGTCCTCGCCGGTGAGCCCGCGCTTGGTGACGAGGAGGTGGATCAGGCGGGTCAGGCCGATGGAGATGCCGACGCCCGGGTAGGTGGTCCGCCCGTCCGAGGCCAGCGAGTCGTAGCGGCCGCCGGAGCAGAACGAGCCCCACTCCTCGGACCCGA
>JBDHVD010000335.1:0-10054 GCA_039809525.1 Labilithrix sp.
GATTTCCAAGCCCACCTCGTTTGGGTTACCGTTCCCCGCCGATGCGACCTCAGAACCTGCTCGCGTTCCTCTTCGCCGTGGCCCTCGCGCTCGTCGCCTTCCCGCGCAGCGCCCACGCCGCGGGGACCTTCAAGCTCAAGAGCAACGACGTCCAGGAGGTCTCGGGCGCGTGGCACCTCTACGTGACGATCGAGCTGCCGAAGGCGCCGCTGACGGCGCACCAGCCGATGAAGTTCGTGTTCACGAAGACCGCGGTCTACGAGCGGTCCCTCGTCGACGGCCGGAACGACCCGGTGCTGAACGTGCAGACGGTCACCGATCCGTCGCCGGCGGTCGAGAACCTCGACGTCGACTTCGCCGATCCGAGCGGCAAGATCTTCAAGGGCACGCGCTTCGACTTCGGTCTCACCCGCACCCGCGGCTTCGAGGCCGGCGAGTACGTCGTCGAGCTCCGCACCTCGGACGGCACCACCATCGGCGGCAAGCAGAACCTGAAGCTGAAGGGTGACAACCCCGTCGTCGATCGCCGCGCGATCGCGTTCAACCCGAAGGACAAGTCGATCAAGAAGGTCGAGGGCGTCGACGCCGGCGCGAACCAGGCGAAGAACGAGCCGAACGACACGCCCGCGGCCGCGCCGGGCAACGGCGAGGTCACGCCGACGGGCGTGGCGACCGGCTTCGTGCCGGCCGAGGGGCAGCAGGAGACCGACGAGGAGAAGATCAAGACGCGCCCCAAGGGCTGCGGCTGCGACATGCCCGGCGGCCCGGACGCCGGCCTGCTCCTCTGGTTGCTCCCGCTCGCCGGCCTCGGCGCGATCATCGCGCGTCGTCGCCGTCTGGCGGCCTGATGCTTCGATGACGCCCGACGAGGCGATCAAGCGCGCGGAGCGCGGCGACCTCCTGCCGGTGTGGCTCCTCGTCGGCGAGGAGCGCCTGCTGCGCGATCAGGCGCTCGACGCGATCGTGAAGAGCGCGCTCGCGGGCGGCCTCGCGGAGTTCAACCTCGACAAGTTCACCGCGGGCGAGACGCCGGTCGACAAGGCGCTCGCCGCGACGCGCACCGTGCCGATGATGGCGAAGAAGCGCGTCGTCGTCGTGCGCGCGATCGATCGCTGGGACTCGGGCGGCGATGCGTCCGCCTCCGACGACGGCGACGCGCGCGCGCTGCCGCCGCTCGATCGGATCGCCGAGTACGCGAAGGAGCCGGTCGACTCGACGTGCCTCGTGCTGGTCGCCGGGAAGCTCGACGGGCGCCGCAAGCTGGTGACCCTCGCGAAGAAGCAGGGCTTCCTCGTCGACTGCGCGACGGTCGACGCGCGGCAGCTCCCCGGGTGGATCAAGGCGCGCGCGAAGGCGAAGGGTCACGTCGTCGACGGCGACGTCGCCGAGCTGATCGCCGAGATCGCCGGCCCCGAGCTCTCGTACCTCGACGACGTGCTCGAGCGCCTCTCCTTGTACGTGGGCCCGGGCGCGCCGATCACCGAGGAGGCGGTCACCGTCTGCGTGACCCGCGTGCGGCTCGCCGACACGTGGAAGCTCGTCGACGCCGCGGGCACGAAGGACCTCGGACGCGTCCTCGCCCTCTTCGCCGACGTCTACGATCCGCGCGACCGCGGGCTGCCGCTCGTCGGCGCGATCGCGTGGTCGCTCCGCCAGCTGCTCAAGCTGCAAGCGGCGCTCGAGCAGGGCGCGAGCCTCGACGAGGCCGCGCGCCGGGCGGGCATCTACCCGGCGTTCCGCGCGCGCGAGCACGCGCAGAAGCTGAAGGCGTTCCGCCCGCGCGAGCTCGAACGCTGGCTCGTAATCGTGCAGGAGACCGACTTCGCGCTGAAGAGCTCGCGTCGTTCGGCCGACGCGATCCTCGAGGAGATGTTCACGCGTCTCTGCCGCCGCGCCGCCTGAGCGATCGCTCAGCGGGCCAGGGCCGCGATCGCGTCGAGCAGCTTCGCCGCGTCGATCGGCTTGCACACGTGCCGCTCGAAGCCGGCGTCGCGCGCACGCGCAGTGTCCTCGTCCGACGCATAGCCGGTGAACGCCACCGCGCGCACGTCACCGCCCCGATCGCGCGGGAGCGCGCGGACGCGGCGCAGGAGCTCGTAGCCGTCGATCCCGGGCAGGCCGATGTCGCTGACGAGCACGTCGAAGGGCCGCCCTTGCAGCATGGAGAGCGCGTCGAGCGCGGACGCCGCCGCCGCGGTCTCCGCCCCCGCGCGCTCGAGCACGAGGACGACGAGGTCGCGCGTGTCCTCGACGTCGTCGACGACGAGCACGCGGACTCCCGCGAGGGGACGCGCCGGCGGCACCGGCGGTCGCGCCGGCGGCGCCTCTCGGAGGGCGGCGCGCTCTCGCGGGACGGTGACGGTGAACACCGCCCCCTTCCCCTCGCCCTCGCTGCGCGCGCCGACCGAGCCGCCGTGCATCTCCGCGAGCTGCCGCACGATGGCGAGACCGAGCCCGAGGCCTCCGTGCGAACGCGTGGTCGACCCGTCGCCTTGCCGGAAGCGCTCGAAGAGATGAGGGACGAACGCCGCGGCGATGCCCTGCCCCGAGTCCGACACGACGAGCGACGCGTCGTCCTCGGCGACGTCGATGCGCACCGCGACGCGCCCGCCGGACGGCGTGAACTTGATCGCGTTCGACAGGAGGTTCCACGCGATCTGCTGCAGGCGCTCCGGATCCCCGGCCACGCGCACCGGCTCCGCCGGGAGGGCGACGTCGAGCTCGATGCGCTTCGCCGACGCGGTCGGCATGACCGTCTCGACCGCCGCGCGCACCGGCTCTGCGAGGTCGAGCGCGCGCACCTCGATGCGCAGCTTCCCCGTGACGATGCGCGAGAGGTCGAGCACGTCGTCGACGAGACGCGCCTGCGCCTTGGCGTTTCGTTCGATCGTCTCCAGCGCACGCTCCCACGTCGCGGCATCGAGCCCGCCGCCGCGGACCGCCTGCGTCCACCCGAGGATCGCGTTCAGCGGCGTCCGCAGCTCGTGCGAGAGGGTCGCGAGGAACTCGTCCTTCATGTGGTTCGCCTGCGCGAGCTGCCCGTGCTTCTCGCGGAGCTCGTCCTCGAGCTGCCGGCGCCGCGCGACCTCGCCCTCGAGCGCCCGGGCGCGCTGCTGGAGCGTCGCGATCTCGCGCAGCCGCTCGTCGGCGTCCGCGACCGCCGCGTAGCCGTCCGCGGGCAGCACGTGGGTGTGCGCCCAGCAGATGGCGTCGAAGTCCGGCGCATGGTCGGCCGAAGCGAAGCCGCGCATGCCGTACGAGCAGAGGAGCGACAAGCGGTGCTCGCGCGCGAGCTCGTTCCACAGGCCCTCGAGCGCCACCGCGGCTCGCCGGTCGCCGCGGCGGAAGAGGATGTCGACCATCTCGCCGTACGCGCGCAGGAACACGCCGGGACGCGCGCGCGTCGTCGCGTCGAGCATCCTCGTGACCGCCGCGAGGAACCGCGCGACGTCCGGCATGCCGTCGACGAGGATCGTCTCGAGGACCTCGTGCGCGTCGAACAGCGCGAGCTGCCCGGTGCCGCAGGCGCGCCCGACGTCGATCGCGTTCATCGTGAGCCGCGCTTGCACCGCATCGAGGTGCTCGCGCGTCGCGACCACGATCACCGCCTCGCCCGAGACGATGCCGCCGCCGGCGAACCCGGCGACGATGTCGACGAGGAAGCGATCGTCCTCGTAGAACTGCACGATGTGGTTCGGCGACGCGGGGCCGCCGAGGAGCCGCGCCCCGACGTGGCCGGCGGATGCAACGGATGCAACGGACGCAACCGTCCACGGAGCGCCCGTCGATCTGAGAATGGCTGGCTGGCCCATTGCGCCGATCCGAGCACACCGTAGCGCTCGACCTCGCGAGCTGCCTGTTCCAAAGGATCACATGACGTGGCAGGCGGCTCAGAGCCGGACACGGATCTGCATCGTCACCGGCCGCCCGTCGAACGGCGTCACCGCGACCTCGGCGAGCTTGCCGCGGACGCACGCGCGCGTGTCCGCATCCGGCCCGTCGACGTCGACCGCGCTCACGCCGCCGCTCGGCTCGAACCGGACGTCCGCGACGACGTCCTCGGCGCGGCCCTCGACCCCGCAGCTGCGGAGCCCGCGGGCGGCCGCCGCGAGCGCCGTCCGCGCATCTTCGCGGGGGAACGCCCGGCCCTCGGACGTGGAGGCCGTCGTCGCCGCCTCCGCGTGCGGCGGGTCGACGGGCGGGGCGCCGGCGTGGCACGCGGCGGCGAGGACGGGCGAGGCGAGCGCGGCGATTCGAAGCGACGGACGTAAACGCAACATCACAGGACCCCTGGAAAACAGCAGAAACGAAGCGTCGAGCGCGCGTCGAGACCGCGCATCCAGCCCGGCCTGCAACGCACGGGCCGGGAACGGTCGGCGCGCGTGACGCATCCAATGCGTGTCCAGTCCGAGCGTGCCGGGCGGAGCAAGCGGGAGCACGGCCCAAAACACGGCACAGCGAAAGAGAGCCGTCCAAGCCCGCGAAACCTCTTCCGCTTGCGCGGACGGCCCATGGATGACACAACGCCCCGCCAGCCCTAAGGTTCATTCGAGAAAGACAGGAGCTCTTGAGATGCACGTCCCCGAGAGGGTGATCCGGCCTCATACGGAATGGCTTGCCTCGGCCGAGGTGCCGACGAAGTTCGGGAAGTTCCAGACGCACGTTTTCCGCACCACCGAGCCCGGTGACGGCGCCTGCGTCCACGAGCATGTCGCGCTGGTCTACGGCGACATCCGGGGAGGCACGGCCGTCCCGGTCCGCATCCACTCCGAGTGCATGACGAGCGAGGTCTTCGGCTCGCTCAAGTGCGATTGCAAGGAACAGCTCGACGCGGCGCTCGCCGAGGTCGCCCGGCGCGGCGCAGGCGCGGTGCTCTACCTCCGCCAGGAGGGCCGGGGGATCGGCCTCGCCAACAAGATCCGCGCGTACGAGCTCCAGTCGAAGGGCCACGACACGGTCGACGCGAACCGCCTCCTCGGGCTGCCCGACGACGCGCGCGAGTACCACGCGGCGGCGCACATGCTCGCGCACTTCGACGTGAAGAGCGTGCAGCTGATGACGAACAACCCGGCGAAGGTCGACGCGCTCTCGGCGCTCGGCGTCGTCGTCGCCGGCCGCCTGCCGGTGATCATCCCGCCGAACCCCTTCTCGAAGGGCTACCTCGAGACGAAGCGCGCGCGGATGGCCCACGAGCTCCCCGCGCGCCTGTTCGACGGCGCCTCCGCCCCCCTCGGCGTCACGCAGGGCGAAGCCGAATAGCGCTTCTCCGCGGCCCGGTGCGTCGCGTACTGTGCGACCGAGGCCGATGGGGTTCTTCCGTTTCGTCGCGGCGGCAGCGGCCGCGTCCGTCGTCGTGCTCGCATCCACAGCCGCGTCCGCGCAGGCGCTGCCCTCGATCGACGCCCGCACGTGGCGACCGTCGACCGATCCGAACGCGTCGCTCGTGATCGAGCCTGCGGTCACGCCGGGTCCCGGCGTGTTCACGCTCGGCGCGTACGGGCACTACTCGAACCGCCCGGTCACCCTCCGCTTCCAGGGGAGCGACGAGATCGCGCTCCGGCCGCTCCGCAACGTGGTCGGCGTCGACGCGTTCGCGAACCTCGGCATCGGTGAGCGGCTCTCGGTGGGCCTCTCCATGCCGGTGCTCGTCTACCAGAACGGCTCGGAGCCGCTGCCGCCGAGCGTCTCGGAGGTCAGCGCGGTCCCGACGAGCGGCTTCGGCGATCTGGGGATCACCGCGAAGGGCGCGATCATCCGCAACGAGAACGGCGGCTTCGGCCTCGCCGCGCTCGGCTACGGCACCCTCCCCACCGGCGATCGGGCGAGCTTCGCGGGCGACGGCTCGGCGACGGTGACCGCGCGCGTCCTTGCAGAATACACGCTTCTGGTCGCCGTCGCGCAGGCGAGCCTCGGCTACAAGGTCCGGACGGATCATCACACGTGGCCCACGGCCGACGTGGGCGGCATCCGTTTCGGCGACGAGATCCCGTGGAGCGTCGGTCTCGCGTTCCGCCCCGGCGTGCTCGGCGTCGACTCGGGCAACCGGCAGCGCTGGGAGCTCGGCTTCCACGGATGGGTGCCCGCCGGCCCGGTCGGTCCGTTCGGGGCGGGCGACCCCGGCAGCGCGGCGCTCTCGCCGGTGCTCCTCACCGCGAGCGACCGCATCGAGCTCGGTCACTACCGCGACACCTTCCTCACCATCGGCGGCGAGATCGGCCTCAATCAGGCCGTGGGCGTGCCGGTCTTCCGCACGATCGTCGGCATCGGCTGGACGCCGCGCGAGCACGATCTCGATCACGACGGCGTGCGCGACGACGTCGACGGCTGCCCCGAGATCCCCGAGGACAAGGACGGCTTCGAGGACAACGACGGCTGCCCCGAGATCGACAACGACGACGACGGCATCATCGACCGGGAAGACGCCTGCCCGAACGTGAAGGGCGAGCCGTCGAGCGATCCGAAGAAGAACGGCTGCCCGGGCGCGGCGCCGCCGCCGAAGCCCGCGGACACCGACGGCGACGGCATCGACGACACGGCGGACAAGTGCCCGACGCAGGCCGAGGACAAGGACGGCTTCCAGGACCAGGACGGCTGCCCGGATCCGGACAACGACGGCGACGGCATCGCCGATGCGCAGGACGCGTGTCCCGACGCGAAGGGCGAGCCGAGCACGGACCCGGCGCGCAACGGCTGCCCGAACCCCGATCGCGACGGCGACACGTTCGAGAACGACGTCGACAAGTGCCCCGACGCCGCCGAGGTGTTCAACGGCGTCGACGACGAGGACGGCTGCCCGGACGAGGGCGGCAAGCCGCTGGTGGTCGTCGACGCCAAGCGGAACGTGCGGCTCGACAAGCCGATCAAGATCATCGGCGGCGCCGAGCCGGACGTCGACCCCGCGAGCATGACGACGGTGCGTGCGCTCGCGCTCGAGCTGAACAAGCATCGCGACTGGACGCTCGCGATCGGCGCGCGTCCCGCGGCCGGCGATCCGACGAAGGCGCAGCTCGACGCGCTCGCGCGCTCGTTCGCCGTCGTGCGCGCGCTCTCCGGCTTCACGCGTCGTGACGGCGCGGCCGAGACCGTCGGCTGGGACGCGGTGAAGACGCGCCCGCAGGCGGAGACCGGGCTCGGCTTCCTCATCCTCGTCATGCCGGAGGCCGCCGCGAAGCCATGAGGCGGACGGGGGCGATCGCCGCGTTCGTCGCGACGAGCGTGCTCGCGCTCGGAGCGTCCGCGCAGCCGAGGCGCCCGATCCCGCGCCCCTCCCCCTCGCCGGCCCCGACCACCTCGCCGGCGAGCGCGCCCACCTCGACCTTCGTCCGCGCGCACGTCGGCATCGACTACGCGATCCGCCTCGTGCGCTCGAGCGATCTGGACGATCGCATCCGCGGCATCCAGCGGTTCGCGGCCATCGGCACGAGCGAGGCGATCGCGCAGCTCGTCCAGCAGCTCGAGTCCTTCCCCGCGCTGAAGAGCGACAGCCGTGCGCTCGTGGAGCTCGCGCGGGCGCTCTCGCGGTTCACCGATCAGGAGCGCGCGCGGGCGGGGCTCCTTTTGGTGGTGAACGCGCCGAGCCAGTCGCTCACCGGCTCGCTCCCGCGTCCGCGCGGGACCGACGCGCTCTCGCTCGAGGAGGGCGATCCCCTCGCACGCGCGGAGCTCGCGCGTCAGATGGCGGCGATCGCGCTCGCGCGATCCGGCAACGACCGCGCGCTCGAGATGCTGTACGGCGCGGCGCGCAGCAGCGGGGCGAGCGGCTCGAACGCGGCGATCGTCGCGCTGTCGCTGTTCCCGCCGCGCGATCCCGGCTTCTTCGGCACCTCCGGCGCCGCGCTCCCCGCCGACGTGGTCCGCATGCTCGGCCGCCTCGGCGACCTGCGCGCGCTCGACGTGCTGCACGCCGCCTCGCGCTCGAGCGACGTCGGCGTGCGTGGCTCGGCCATCGTCGCGCTCGCCGAGCTCGGCGACGAGCGCGCCGTCGCGCTCGCCCGCACCGCGATCGCCGAGCCCGACGCGCGCCTGCGGGCAGCGGCGGGCGAGGCGCTCGTCGTCCTCTCCGCGCCCGAGCGGTTCAAGGCGGTGATCGCGCTCGTGTCGGACGACGCGACCGCGGAGATCGGCGTGCGCCTCGCCGAGCGCGTCTACCACCCGGAGATCACGAAGCTGCTCGCCGCGCGTGCGACGCAGCATCCGGACATGGAGCTGCGGGCCGCGGCGATCCGGGCGCTCGGTCGCTCGAGCGATCCGAACGCACCGAAGGCGCTCGTCGTCCCGCAGGTCCTCGGCGACGCGCAGCTCCAGTACCACGCGGCGCTCGCCCTCGCGCGCTCCCCTGCCCCCGATGCCGGCGCCTACGTCGCGGCGCTCGCGGCGACGGACAAGAAGGCGCTCGCGATCCGCGCATACGTCGTCCGTGCGCTCGTGCGCGGCGAGCGGAGCAGCGCGGTCGATTCGATCATCGAGGCGACGGCGAAGTCGCCGAACGCGAAGGAGCGCGCGCTCGGAGCGTTCGCGCGGATCGCGCTCGGCGAAGCCCGCGTCGCCGACCACGTCTCCGATCCCGACGCGCGCGTCCGCCGTGCCGCCGCGATGGGGGTGCTCGCGCATCCGACGAAGGACGCGCTCCGGGCGCTCATCCGGCGCTTCCTCGAGGAGAAGGACGCGGCCACGCGTCAGGTGCTCGCCATCGGCCTCCTCGCGGGCGATCCCGACGACTCGCTCACGACGACGGCCCTCGTCGATCGCGCGGAGTCGGGCGGCGCGGACGCGGCGCTCGCCTCCTTCGCGCTCGCGCGGCGCGCCGACGAAGGGACGGCGCAGAAGATCGGTCAGCTCCTCGCCTCGCGCGATCCGCTCGTCCGCGCGCACGCCGCCCGCGGTCTCGGCGCGGCGCCGCTCGCCGACGCCACCGGCCGGCTCGCCGACGCGTACGCGTACGAGACCGATGCCGACGTCCGGCGCGCGCTCGTCGGCGCGCTCGCTGCGCGCACGCGCGATGCGAACGCGCCGCTCCGCAAGCAGGCGCTCGATCTCGCGGCGCAGCTCGATCCCGACGGCCCCGTCCGGCAGGCGGCGAGGCGCGCGCTCGACGGCGTGGCCGCGCCGTTCGCCGCGTCCCCGCGGACCGAGGTGGCCTGGCTCCGCGTCACGAACGACCACGGCGGAGCTCCGGGCGGCGGCGAGCCGTACGTCGGCGCGCTCGTCCGTTCCGACGGGCTCGCGGTGCCGGTCGTGTTCGACGAGGACGGCTACGCGGTGATCCCCGGCGTGCCGCCCGGCGAGGCGCGCCTGGTGCTTGCGCCGCGGCTGCCGACGAGCAAACCTTCCGCGCCATGACGACGCCGACTTCGAGTGAAGCTCAGACGTTCGAGCAGGCGGTCAAGCGCCTCTCCGAGATCGTCCAGGCCCTGGAGAAGGGCGATCTCCCGCTCGAGGAGTCGCTTCGCCTGTTCGAGGAGGGCGTGAAGCTCTCGCGCGCGTCGCAGGACAAGCTCGATGCCGCGCAGAAGCGCGTCGAGGAGCTCCTCGGCTTCGAGCGCGACGGCCGCCCGCGCACCGCGCCCTTCGACACCACGAAGGAGTGACGCCGCGCACACGCGACCGTCGCATGCTCGAAAAAAAGAGAACCCCACGCCGCGGCTCGGACCGCGGCGCAGGGCTCGTGAGGCGAGTGGAAGGAAGCTAGGCGGTCAGCTCTTCACTGACCGATGGCCTGGCGGAACGCGGCGAAGACGCCGTCGATGTCGTTCACGTACGTGCCGTCGTTCTGGCACGCGTAGAAGCTGTCCTTGTACGTCTTCGTGCCCTGCGACGGCGAGCTGACCGTCACGGTGAGCATCGGCTTGTCCGCGCCGCAGATGTCCTGGGTCGCGATGGTCATCGCCTTCGCCGCGGTGGTGACCGCCGCGAGCTGCGCCGTCGTGAGGACCTTCGTCCCCGTCTGCTTCGTGAGCGGCGTCTGCCAGTCGACGAACTTGCACGTCTCGTACGTCACCTTGCGGGTCGCGACGTCGAGGTCGTACTTCGCGGCGCCGAGCGCGCACGTCGAGCC
>JBDHVD010000336.1:0-10038 GCA_039809525.1 Labilithrix sp.
CGCGTGGCGACGTTCGCGGTGCACTCGGTGCACTGCCCGGCGAGCGCGTCGAACGCGTGGCAGGCAGGCTTGCCCGGATCGGGGCACACCGCGGTCTGGAGGCCGCCGTTCGGGCCGTTGCACGGCGCGCACGTGCCGGTCGACACCTCGCATGCGGGCTTGTCGGTGGTGCAGAGCGCGGTCTCGCCCGGCCGGCATTGCGTGCATCTTCCAGCCAATGCGCCGGCCGTCTGGCATGCGGGCGCGGCGGCGAAGGGGCAGGGGGCGCTGCCCGCCTGATTGAAGCTCGTGTCGCACGCGACGCAGGCGCCGTTCGCGGGGCTGCAGAAGGGCATGGCCGCGGCGGTGCAGACGCTCGAGGGCGTCGCGTTCGGGACGCTGACGCTCCGGAACGACGCGGCGGTCTCCTTGGCGTCGGCGACGCAGTCGTTGTCGCTGTCGGCGTCG
The DNA here is from genome assembly GCA_039809525.1 of Labilithrix sp. Taxonomy (GTDB): domain Bacteria; phylum Myxococcota_A; class Polyangia; order Polyangiales; family Polyangiaceae; genus Labilithrix. The sequence goes on from JBDHVD010000336.1 coordinate 448, forward strand.
AGCGCGTCGATGGTGCCGTCGCCGTCGGTGTCGATGGCGGTGAACGGCGCGGCGCCGGTCGCGCTGAGCTCGACGGCGTCGCGGAGCCCGTCGCCGTCGGTGTCGGGCTTGGTCTTGTCGGTGCCGAGCGCGTCCTCCACCGCGTCGGGCACGTCGTCCTGATCGCGATCGGGCAGGCAGCCGGAGTCGTTGCAGACGAAACCATCGCTCCACTGCGTCGAGAGCGCGGCCCCGGTGCCGGCGAAGGTGTCCGTGTCGAGGACGCCGGAGACCTTCGACGTGCCGCAGACGAAGCGGAGCGATCGGCCGGCGGGGACCGCGGGGCGGATCGAGGTCCACGGGATCGCGAGGTCCACGTACCAGCCGACGCTCGCCGCGCTCCACTGGGCGTGGGTGCTCGCGTCGAACGAGGCCGCGACGGTCTCGGCGGCGTCGAGCGGGCTGTCGGCCGACGGGGTGGCGTTCTTCCGCCAGGTGACGACGTCGGTCCCCGTCGCGTCGAGCGAGGCGAGGTACTCGTGCCGCCCGAGGTTGCCGTCGGCATCGACGAAGCAGCCCCACACGTGGTCGCGGATCTTCGCTCCGCCCGCGTCGGTGGGATCGCCGCTCACGCGGACGCGGAGGTAGAGGTGGTCCGCGTCGGACGCCACGAACGCGGCGGCGCCGGCGGCATCACCGACGACGTCGAGGTAGGCGGTGCCGCCCGCCGCCGAGGCGACGAGGGCGCCGTTGCGCGTGAGGGGGACCCAGCCCGCGCCGGCCCAGTCCTGCGCGCCGACCGGCGCGGAGGTCACGAGGACCGCCGCGACGGCGACGAGCGCAGAGGCGATTCGAACGGAACGCATCCTCCCCCGAGGATGCCTCACTTGGGCTGGTACTGTCCGCAGACGTTCGCCTTGCCGCCGTACCCGCACTCGTAACCGTTCGGGCACACGCCGCAATCGATCGATCCACCGCAGCCGTCGGCGATGAACCCGCAGTTCGCGCCGGCCTGCTGGCAGGTGATCGGCGTGCACGCGTTCACGCACGCGCCGTTCTTGCACGAGAGGTTACCCGCGCACGTACCGCAGCTCGGCGTGAGACCACCGCAGCCGTCGGCCACCTGTCCGCAGACCGCGCCGAGCTCGGCGCAGGTCTTCGGCTTGCACTCCTGCTTCCCGCACTGGCCGGGGACGCCGCCCGCGCCGCAACCCTGACCCGCCGGGCAGCTGCCGCACTGGAGGAGACCACCGCAGCCGTCCGCGGTCGGACCGCACTGCACGCCGAGCTGGGTGCACGTCTTGGGCGTGCACGTCAGGCCGACGCAGAGGTTCTGCTGGTTGCAGAACTCGTTCGGGCCGCACGGTCCGCACGGGATGATCGTGCCGCAACCGTCGCTGATCAGGCCGCACTGCGCGCCGAGCTGCGCGCAGGTCTTCGGCGCGCAGGACGCGGCCCCGCAGACGTTCGCGGCTCCGCCGCCGCCGCACGTCTTGTCGGCCGCGCACTCTCCGCAGTGGATGCTGCCACCGCAGCCGTCCGGCCAGTCACCGCAGTTCTTGCCCGCGGGGCACTTGGTCAGCGGCGTGCACGCCGGCTTCCCGCACTTGTTCGCGACGCCGCCTCCGCCGCAGGTCGTGCCGTCGGGGCACGTCCCGCAGCCGAGGACGTTGCCGCAACCGTCGCCGGTCTGTCCGCACTCCACGCCCTGCTGGGGGCAGGTCATGGCGTTGCACGTGGGCGCTCCGCACTTGTACGCGACGCCGCCGCCGCCGCACGTCGTGCCGTCGGGGCAGGGGCCGCACGTGAGGGTGCCGCCGCAACCGTCACCGATCGTTCCGCACTCGATGCCGAGGCTGGTGCAGGTCGCCGGGTTCGTGCAGAGCGTGCCTCCGCACTTGTTCGCGACGCCGCCGCCGCCGCAGGTCTGCGGATAGGTGCAGGTCCCGCAGCTCTCGGTGAGACCGCCGCAGCCGTCGCTCTGCTGCCCGCACGAGTCGGGGTAGTCGGCGCACGTCTTCTTCACGCACGTCGGGACGCGGCACGTGCCGGTCGTCGCGCCCGGCGAGGCCTTGTAGCAGTTGCCGTTGCAGCAGTCCTCGTTGACCGTGCAGTTGTTGCCGTCCGAGATGCAGACCGGACCGCACTTCTTCTTGCCGCTCGCCGGATCGAGGGTGCAGGGGCGCTGATCGCAGCAGTCCGCGCTGGTCGTGCACTCCGTGCCCTCGGGCGCGCAGTTGTAGTCGCGGATGCAGCGCGGGATGCCGAGCGAGTCGAGGCGGCAGCACGCGGCCGGGTTGCTGTTGCAGTTGCCGGACGGCATGTTCATCGGCTCGCAGCAGTTGTTCGACACGCTGCACGCGTCGACCGCCGACTTGCAGATCTCGCCCGGCTCGGAGCAGGCGTTGCCGCCCGCGCACTTGCCGAACTCGTCGGTCGGCTTGAGCTTCGAGCAGTAGTTCGGCGCGCCGCCGTTGGGCGGACCCTGGCCGGACCACCCGCAGCAGTCACTGTCGTTGCGACAGAGCTCGCCCTGGGGCATGCAGCCGGAGGGCTGCTGGCAGATGGCGAGGCCGTCGGCGGCGCCGCCCTTGCCGCACGCCTTCGAGCAGCAGGCCGACTCGCACGAGTACTCGTTGCCTCCGAGGTTCGTGCAGGCGACCACGGTGCCGGCGACGTTGCACTGGCCGATGCCGCTGATCGGGATGTCCTGGCAGGTGCCGGCGATGTTGCCCGTCGCGATCACGCAGCGCCCGTTGCAGCACTGGTCGTTCGTCACGCAGGTGTCGTTGATCTGGCGGCAGAACGAGCCCGTCGGATCACACTTGCCGTTCACGCACGCCTTCGAGCAGCACTGGCTGTCGGCGGTGCACGCGTTGCCCGAGCCCTTGCACACGCCGCCGTTGATCGACTGGCAGAGGCCGCCGGTGCACTTGCCGCTGCAGCACTGGCCGTTGCTCGTGCAGGCGACGCCGTCACCGGTGCACGCGGTGGCCTTGCAGCGCGCGTCCGCTCCGCAGAACCCGGAGCAGCAGTCGCTGCCCGCGTTGCACGCGGTGGCCGAGCCGGTCGCGATGCACGGGCCCTCGAGGCTCCCGCACTGGTTCGCCGCGTAGAGACCGCAGCTCTGGCCGGTCGGGCACGCGCCGCCGAGCGGTCCGCAGGTGTAGTAACCGCCGCAACCGTCGGGCGCGTACCCGCAGTTCATCGTCCCGCACGCCACCGCGGCGGTCTTCGGGGTGCACTGGTTGCCGCCGCCACACCGGCTCGGCACGCCGGCACCGCCGCACACCGCGGGCGACTTGCAGCCTCCGCAGTCGAGGGCGCCGCCGCAGCCGTCGGCGATCGGTCCGCACGCGTTCGCCGGGCACGTCTTGAGCGGCGTGCACGCGCCGCCGCCCGGTCCGACGACCACGCCGCCGCCGCACACGTTCGCGACGCCGCCGCCGCCGCAGATCGCGGGCGCGACGCAGTCGGCTCCGCAGGTGTACATGCCCCCGCAGCCGTCGGCGACGCTCCCGCAGTTCTTGCCCGCGCACGCGGTGGTCTTCGGGGTCGGCGTGCACTTCGGCGCGCCGCACACGTTCGGCGTGCCCGCGCCTCCGCAGATCGCGCCGCCGGTGCAGTTCGTCGTCCCGCAATCGAGGACGCCGCCGCAGCCGTCGGCGACCTTCCCGCACTCGTTCGCTCCGCAGGTCGTCTTCGGCACGCACGCGCCGCCGCCGGGGCCGACGACCACGCCGCCTCCGCAGACGCTCGGCACGCCGCCGCCGCCGCACACCTGCGGGAAGGCGCACGACCCGCAGCTCTCGGTGACGCCGCCGCAGCCGTCCGACTGCACGCCACACTTGCCCGGGTAGTCGGCGCACGTCTTCGGGACGCACGCGCCGCCGCCCGACACGGCGCACTTGCTCGGGCCGCCGCCGCCGCAGAACTCCGGATCGACGCACGACCCGCAGTCGATCACGTTCCCGCAGCCGTCGCTCTGCTTCCCGCAGTCCTTGCTCTCGAGCTTGTAGTCTGCACACGTCTTCGGGACGCACGCCCCACCGTCGGGCGCGGTCGGCGTCGCGGGCACGCACTGCGAGGGCATGCCGGTCACGCCGCACTGCTGGCCGGAGGGACACGAGCCGCAGTTGAGGACGCCTCCGCAACCGTCGCCCGCCTGGCCGCATCCGATGCCGAGGTCCGTGCACGTCCGCGGGACGCAGCCGGTGCCGATGCTCGGCGAGACGCACTTCGACGGCGCGTTCGGACCGCCGCAGCGCAGGCCCGGACCGCACTTCCCGCACTCGGCGATCAGGCCTCCGCAGCCGTCACCGGCGGGACCGCACTCGATCCCTTGGTCCTTGCACGTGAGCGGCTTGCAGTTCCCGCTGCCCGCCGCGTCGGCGTTGCCCGCATCGGCGTTGCCGAAGCCGGGCCCGCCGCCGCCGGGACCGGCGTCGACCTCCGCGCTCTTCGGATCGAACGTCGAGGACGATTCGGATCCACACGCCACGACGAGTCCCATGGCAGCCGCGACGGCGATCGCGACGCGGAGTGAGTGCACGCGCATTCATTCAGGAGACCCTCGAGAGCGTCCACTTGGCAAGACTCCGTACGAGGTTTTTTACGGGGTTTCTGCGGTGGTTCCTGGCAAGCGCGGTGACCATCTCGACCGGTGCTCCGGGAGCGCGCGTCTCCCGATCGCTCCGATCGTCAGCCGCGCGCGAACTCCGCGATTCCGTTCCGGAACGACCCGTCGATGTCGTGCCCTTCTCGGCGATGGTGACGAGGACGTTCGCCGGATCGATCCCCGATCGCGCGCCAGGTCCTCGACGCACGGGCGGTAGAACGCCCTCTCTCTCGTGATGAGGGACGTCATCAGGCGATCGCCCGCGTGGGTCTGGTGCTGGAGCCGTACGGCGGATGCTCGGTGAGGATCGGATGGAGGTCGTCGGGCGGGATTCCCCATCGCCTTCGCGTAGGCCGGCGGGCGATCGCCTTCGCGTAGGCCGGCGGGTCGCCTGCGAGGACCGCGATGTTGACCAGCGGCATCGGTCTTCCTCCTCCTGCTCGTCCTCTCTCTCTTCTCTTCTGGTCCTTCGCTTGCCCTTCGGGCTGTTCATGCACGAGGCGATGTCGACGCGCGAACTGGACGCACCGGCCGCGCGATTCTGCTACGACTGGCGACTGCGCGCGGCGCACTCGGCGTGAGGGGGAAGTGGAGCTGAATCTCGCCACGACCGTCTCGTTCGCCGCTGCATCGACGTGCGCGGCGCTCGCGGTGCTCGGCGCCCATCTCGGACGCGCGCCCGCGAGCCGGCACTTCCGCTGGGCCGCGCTCGCGGGGATCGCCGCGGCGATCTACTGCGTGACCGACGCGGTCCTCGCCGGACGGGCGAGCGTGCACGTCACGGTCTGGGCCGGACGCATCAGCATGTGGATGACGGCCATGCACGGCGCGGCATGGCTGGCGTTCCTCGCCGCTTGGGCGCGCCGGCCGCTGTCGCGGTTCGAGCGCGGGCTGATCGCCGCGGCCGTCGTCGCCGCGTTCGCGTCGCTGATCCCCGGCGTCGCGGTGACCGAAGGCGTGCGCGAACGAACGCTGTCGTGGGCGGACGTGACGTACCGCGATCCCGGCGTGGGCCCGCTCGCCCTGCCGTTCATGATCGTCGCGTACGCCGAGCAGGTGACGGCGACGATCGCCGCGCTCCGCCTCGCGCGGCACAACACCAGCGCGCGCGTCGTCGCGGCGGCCCTCGGCCTGTTCTGCGTCGTGATGCTCGTCGACACCGCCACGTCGATGCACGTCCTCGACCTGCCGTACCTCGTCGACACCGCGCTCGCCCTGTTGTTCGTGAGCATCGGAGCGGTCGTCACGCGCGACGCCGCCGAGAGCGCGATGAAGTCGGCCGAGCTCGAGCGCGCGCGTGCGGCCCTCGCCGAGCGCGAGAACCTCGCAGCCCTCGGGCAGCTCGCGGCGGTGGTCGCCCACGAGGTCCGCAACCCCGTGGCGATCATCTTCGGCGCGCTCGCGAACCTCCGGCGCGCCGCACGGAGCGAGGAGGACGCGAAGCTGCTCGGCATCGTGGGCGAGGAGGCCGAGCGCCTCAAGCAGCTCGTCACCCGCCTGCTCGACGCCGTTCGCCCGTTCGAGCTGCAGGTCTCGCGCTGCCCGGTCGACGATCTGGTGCGCGCCGCCGTCTCGCAGGTGACCGCGAGCGGGACGGCGTCGCCCGCGGACGTGGACGTCGAGACGCCCGTGCCGGAGGAGGAGGTGGACTGCGACGCGGTCCTGCTCGAGCAGGCGATCTCCAATCTCGTGCAGAATGCACTCACCGCCGCGGGACGGCGATCGCCGGTGCGCGTGCGCGCGGCCGTCGTGGAGCAGGCGGCGCGTCCCGCGCTGCGCATCGAGGTGACCGACGACGGCGAGGGCGTGCCCGCCGAGGCGCGCGCGCGGCTGTTCACGCCCTTCTTCACCACGCGCGCGACCGGCACGGGCCTCGGCCTCGCGCTGGTGAAGCGCATCGCCGAGGCGCACGGCGGTGCGGTCGCGTTCGAGCCTCAGCCCGAGCGTGGCGCCTGCTTCGTGCTGAGCGTGCCGCTGCGCTCGCGCTCGGCGGCGAGCTGAAGCAGACGCAGCCACGAGCTTCGGGCGCGCGGTCGAGTCGAACGGTCGTGCACGTCATCCCTGTTTGCGTGGCACTTGCGCGCTCGAGATTGGCAATCAGCTCGAGCACACGATTACGTGTTCTTGCATGTAAGAGCCTGTGCCGGGATGCGCGACCAAAAACAATTCCGCCACGCTCTCGCACCTAGGCAAACCAGATCGCCCCATTAGGGTCGGTCGCCATGACGAAGATGCGTAACGACGTTCGCACGCTCGTGCTGATCGGATCAGGTCTCCTCAGCGCGTGTGGTGCAGCCGAAGCGTCCCAGTCGTCGAGCGATGGCGACAATCTCATGGGCGCGCAGATCGATCCCGGGACGGGCTCGACCCCGAGCTCGTCCGACGAGTCGCAGGGCAAGGTGATGTCCGCCGAGACCGTCGGCGGGGGCTTCAAGAGCAGCGAGGAACCGATCCAGGAGAACACGCCGCTCCCGACGGTGTGCCCCGAAGGCAAGTGGTGCAGCAACCTGTACCCGCCGACGTGGACGGCCGCCCAGCCGGCCGATGGCGAGGGGCGCTTCGTGCACGACTTCTCCTATGCGGGCTACCACCACGGCGACGCGCCTCCGGCGGCGCCGGGCGCGGTGTTCGACGTGGTCGCCGGCTACGGCGCCGATGCGAGCGGCGGCAGCGACGCGAGCGCGGCCGTGCAGGCGGCGATCGGCGCGGCGCAGACCGCGGGCGGCGGCGTCGTGTACTTCCCCGCCGGCACTTACCGCCTCGATCGCACGGTCAACGTGAGCGCGAGCAACGTCGTCCTCCGCGGCGCGGGGACGTCGTCGGTGCTGCGCGGCACGAACGGCACCGCCGTGTCGATCAAGGGCAGCGTGAACCGCGAAGCGGGGCGCCCCCTCGCGGCCGACGGCGCGAACCGCTCGAACGAGGTGGTCGTCGCCGACGCGTCGGGCCTCGCGGTCGGTGACGACGTGTCCATCGGCTGGACGATCACGCCGGCGTTCATCGGCGAGCACGGCATGAACGGCGTGTGGACGGCGTTCAACGGCAAGTACCAGACGTTCTTCCGCGCGACGATCGCCGCGATCGACGGCAACAAGGTCGTCCTCGACACGCCGCTCCGCTACCCGGCGAAGGTGCGCGACGGCGCGGCGCTCCAGAAGGAGACCGGTTACCTAAAGGAGGTCGGCCTCGAGAACCTCGCGGTGACCAACGCGACCTCGTGGTCGCAGGCCTGGCAGGGCGGGCAGGTCTCGGTCGTCGTGATGAGCGACGTGACCGACGGCTGGGTGCGCGACGTGCACTCCGTGCCCACGCCGGGCGCGACGGGCAAGGATTCGAGCGATTCGCGCGCCTATCACCTCCGCAACAGCGGCCTGCGCCTCGAGGACTCGAAGCGCGTGACGGTGATGGACTCCAGCATGGAGAACGCGCAGAACCGCGGCGAGGGCGGCGCGGGTTACCTCTTCGAGGTGATCGGCGTGAACGAGGTCCTCTTCAAGAACGACGTGGCGCGCAACGGCCGTCACAACTTCATCCAGAGCTGGGGCTTCGGCACGTCGGGCATGGTCTTCCTGCGCTGCGTGTCCGAGGGCGCCGAGGAGTGGTCGTCGCCGACCGGTCCGGGCGTGCGCTCGTCGAGCGAGACGCACCACTCGCTCGCGATGGCGACGCTGGTGGACGACAGCCGCATCGAGGACGGGTTCAACTTCCAGAACCGCCGCGAGATGAGCCAGGGCGCCGGGCACACCGCGACCGAGAGCGTCGTGTGGCGCGCCTCGGGCGCGGGCCGCGTCGCCTCGAAGCAGTTCGGCTGGGGCTACGTCATCGGCACGGCGCCGGGCCTGACCGTCGACACGTCGGTCGGAAGCGCGGCGGGCACGGGCAGCGCGCCCGAGGACGTCGTCGAGGGCAAGGATCAGAGCGACACGCTCTGGCCGCCGTCGCTCTACGAGCACCAGCGCGCGCGCCGTCTCCAGGCGAAGTGACGCGGAGCGGCCACCCGGCCGCGACGTGACGAGAGCTCCGTGGGCGCGGCGTCGAGGACGTCGCCTCACGGAGCTCTTCTCATTTCGTCTCGAGCGCGGTCAGAACGCCTCCATGCGCGCGACGAGCGCCTCGAGCGCCTCGGGGGTCTCGAGCACGCGATCGGTCGTCGGGTAGAGCACGCGCTCCTCCTTCAGGTTGTGCGTCGCGAGGAACGAGGCGAGATCGTCGAGGGCGCGGCGCGCGCCGGGGACGTCCTTGCCCATCAGCGCCGCGGTGACGCGGGCCATGCACTCGCGGATGTCGGCATGCTCGACGCGCATCACCGCCGTCGGGCCGCCCGTCATCCCGGTCCTCTCCTCGAACGTCGGAAAGAGCAGGCGCTCCTCGACGTCGATGTGCCGCTTCAGCCCGGCGACGAAGTCGGCGAAGCGCGCGCGTGCCGCGTCGAGCGAGCCGGCCCCGGCCAGCCGGTTCACCTCCGCGGCGATCGCATCGAGCCGTTCGTGGTCCGTCTGGAGGTATCCGGTGATCGTTCGCGCCCTCATGGAGCGGCGATAGAGTCGATTGCGCGTCCGGACAAGCGCTGCAAGGATGTCTCCGTGAGCACGCGTGGCGGTCCCATCTCCCAGTTCCTCGCGCGCGATCACGAGCGGCTCGACGCGCTGCTCCGACGCGCGCTCGCCGAGCCCGATCGCCTCGACATGGAGGCGTACGAGGAGTTCCGGCGCGGGCTCCTCCGCCACATCGCGATGGAGGAGAAGGTCCTCATCCCCGAGGCCAAGCGGATCCGGGGGGAGGCGCCCGCGATCGCGAAGCAGCTCCGGGCCGACCACTCCGCGCTCGCCGCGCTGCTCGTGCCGACGCCGACCCACGACATCCTGCGCGCCATCGTGGGGATCCTCGAGGAGCACAACCCGCTCGAGGAGGATCCGGGCGGGCTCTACGAGGTCGGCGAGGTCATCGCCGGCGACGGCGCGGCGGCCGTGCTCGCCCGCATCGAGGCGGTCCCC
>JBDHVD010000337.1:0-9960 GCA_039809525.1 Labilithrix sp.
TCGCGTGGGACGTCGAGATCACCTCGCTCCTCTACAACCGCCGCATCGCGTGGCGCAGCGTGAGGGGCGCACGCGTCCGCATGAACGGGGACGTCCGCCTCGAGCGGCTCGCGCCGGATACGACGCGCGTCCTCGTCCACCTCCGCTACGCGCTGCCGTTCGGCCGCGACGGCCGCGCGATCCGCGCGCTCTTCGGCGACGATCCCGACGTGCAGCTCGCCGAGGACCTCACGCGCCTCGAGACGTTCGTGGCGCAGGGCCAGCCGAACGACTACGTCTCGCCCGTCCCGACCTGACCGAGCGCGATCGCGCGCGCGAGCTCGGAGGCGGCCTCCACCTCCGGAGCGAGCGCGTCCGCGAGCGATCCTTCCGCACGCCACGAGGGCGGTTTGCCGAGCTGGCGGAGGAGCGCGCCGCGCGACGCCGGCGGCGTCATCGAGAGCGCGAGGTCCGGGATCGCGCCGCGCCAGGCGTCGTAGGCCTCGGGCTTCACGCGGCCGAGCGTCGTCGTCCGCGCCGCCTTCGGTCGCCCGCGCTTCGCATGGGCCGAGCGGAGCTCCCGCAGCGCGCCGAGGACCTCCTCGCGCGTCCGTCCCCGCAGCTCGAAGAGCAGGAACGGATCGCGGTCGAGCGCCTCGCCGAGCACGTAGTGCGTCGCGGCGATGTGCTTGCACGGGTTCGCCTGGTCCGGACACGAGCACGACGTCTCGAGATCGCTCTCGCCCGTCGGGAAGAGGCTCGCATCCGCCGCGCGGAACGCCTCGTCGATCGCGCGTGGCATCTCCCCGGCGAGGAGCTCGGCGGCGAAGCGCGCCTCCGCAGCCATCGCCGCGATCGCGCGCTCCCACTTCGCCGCGTCGAGCTTCGCGAGCGCGATGCGGACGACGTAGGGTCTCGCGGCCGATCCGGTCACGCGCGCGGTGACCTCGCCGGCCTTCACCTCGAAGTCGTGCGTGCGCCCGGCGCGGGCGTACGTCTTGCCGCGCGCGAGCCTGCCCGCGTACCGCGCGCCCAGCCGCTCGAGCGCCTCGATCCACCGCGCGCCCCACCACGTGGTGCCCGCGGCCTTGATCTTGATCCCGTGCGCGGGCGCGGGCCTCTTCTTCTCGCGCGGCGGCCAGAAGTTGCTCATCGCGGCGCCTCCTCGTCGGCGATCGCCGCGGCGCCGCGCGAGAGCGAGACGAGGTCACGGAGCGACGTGTCGTCGAGCTCGGTGATCCAGCTCTCGCCGCGACCGACGATGCGCGAGGCGAGGTCACGCTTCTTCTCGAGCAGCGCGTCCACCTTCTCCTCGACGGTCCCCGCGCACACCAGCTTGTGCACCTGCACCGCGCGCTTCTGGCCGATGCGGTAGGCACGATCGGTCGCCTGGTCCTCGACCGCAGGGTTCCACCAGCGGTCGTAGTGGAACACGTGGTTCGCCGCCGTGAGGTTGAGCCCCGTGCCGCCGGCCTTCACCGAGAGCACGAACACGCGCGCCCGGCGCGGGTCCTCCTGGAAGCGCTTCACCATCGCCTCCCGCGCGCGCTGCGACGTGCCGCCGTGCAGGAACAGCACCTCCACGCCGAGCCGCTCGCGCAGGCACGCGACGAGCCGGTCACCCATCTCGCGGAACTGGGTGAACACGAGCGCCTTGTCGCCCGCGGAGAGCGCCTCTTCCAGCATCTCGCCGGCGCGCGCGAGCTTGCCGCTCCGCCGCGCGAGCGGGCCCGCCTCGCCGAGGTACTGCGCGGGGTGATTGCAGATCTGCTTGAGCGCGGTGAGCAGCGCGAGCACGCGGCCGCGCCGCTCGATGCCCTCGGCCGACGCGATGCGCCGGAGCTCCTCGTCGACCGCCGCCTGGTAGAGCGTCGCCTGCTCGCGCGTCAGCGTGCAGACGACCTTCATCTCGTTCTTCGGCGGAAGATCGCGGATGACGTTCGGGTCCGTCTTCACGCGACGGAGGAGGAACGGCGCCGTGACGCGCCGGAGCTTCTCGGCGGCCTCGTGGTTCCCCCACTTCTCGACGGGCACCGCGAACTCGGTGCGGAAGCGCTCGAGCGGTCCGAGCAGGCCGGGGTTCGCGAACTCGAGGATCGACCACAGCTCGGCGAGGCGGTTCTCGATCGGCGTTCCGGTGAGCGCGAAGCGATGCGCGGCCGGCAGCGCCCGCGCGGCGCGCGCGCCGGCGGAGGCCGCGTTCTTGATGTTCTGCGCCTCGTCGAGGACCACCGCGGACCAGTCGATCTGCGCGAGCACCTTCACGTCGCGGCGGAGGAGGCCGTAGCTCGTGACGACGATCGCGCCCTCGCGAGCGGCGAGCGCCGCGGGGTCCTTCGCGCGCGAGGGGCCGTAGTGGCGCACCACGTCGAGCGCGGGCGCGAAGCGCGCGATCTCCCGCTCCCAGTTCCCGAGCACCGACGTGGGCGCGACGACGAGCGACGGTCCGCGCACCGCGCCTCGCCTGGTCAGGAGGAACGCGATAACCTGGAGCGTCTTGCCGAGCCCCATGTCGTCGGCGAGGCAGCCGCCGAGACCGAGCGCGCCCATCGTGACGAGCCACGACAGACCGCGCGCCTGGTACGGCCGGAGCGTCGCCTGCAATCCGCCGGGGATCGGCACCTCCGTGGCTGCGGCCGCGCGGGCGCGCTCGAGCCGATCGGCGAACGCGCCTCCCGCGACGACCGACGCTTCGATCCCGATCGCGCCGCGGTCGGTCTCGCCGGCGAGCGCGATGCGGATCGCGTCGCTCGCGCGCATGCGCCCCCCGCCGGCGGCGAGCCGCTTCTCGATCTCGGCGAGCTCGCGCGGATCGACCGCGACCCACGCGCCGCGGAAGCGCACGAGCGGCGCCTTCTGCCTCGCGAGCGCGCGGAGCTCGCGCGCATCGAGTGTCTCGTCGCCGATCGCGGCGCGCCACTGGAACTCGACGAGCTGCTCCATCCCGAGCGCCGCCGCGCCCTCGACCTTGCCCGCGACCTGCGTGGGGCTCGGTCCTCCGTCGAGGCGGAGCTGAAGCCGGAGCCGGCGCTGGCCGCGCGAGGTGAGCGCGCCGGGGACGATGACGCCGAAGCCCGCCTCCGACAGCGCGGGCGCGGCCTCGGAGATGAACGACCACGCGCCGGTGACGTCGAGCGGGACGCTCGAGGGCCTCGGCTCGTCGAGCGCGCCCGCGATCGCCGGAAAGCGCCGCCTGGCGAGCGCGAGCCCGCCGAGGAGCGCCTCCTCCGCCTCGCCGAACCCTGGTCCGAGGCGTGCGAGCTTCCGCGCGCCGGCCCACAGCTCGTCCGCGGTCACGAGGAGGCTCGGATCCTCGGGCGACTGGAGGAGGAAGCGCACGACGAACGTCTCGCCGCCGTTCGCTTCCGGCAGCTCGAGCCGGAAGCAGACGCGCGGCCGATCGCGCGCGCCGAGCGCCGGCTCCGCCCAGCGGGCGATCTCCGCCACGACCGTGCGCTCCTCGAAGGCGACGGCCTCGAAGCGCGCGTCGTCGTCCGCGGCGGCCCGCACGAAGCGCGCCTCCCATCCGGATCCCTTCGGCGCCGCGACCGCGCGGACGCGTGCCCTCCGCACCAGCGCATCGGCGGTCGCGTCGAGGTACGCGCGGACGAGCGCGTCGGGCGTCCAGACCTCGGTCCGCTCCGCCGCGAGCGCGTGCGCGGACGGCGGCAGCGCGCGGGCGAGCGCACGCACGTTCGCCTCGTCGCCGGCGGCACCGAGCGCCGCGGCCCAGCGGACCTCGTGCCCCTCGATCCGTGGCACGATCCGTTCGCGCGCGACGAGGTCGAGCGCGAGCTTGGCGGCGAGGCTCCACGCGCCGATCGACGGCGGTGCCTCGCGCACGCCGGCCGAGCTCAGCGACGCGAGCGGAGCGAGCGCATCCATGGCGTCGATCGCGAGCGCATCGACGGTGACGCGCCGCCCCGCCGCGACGATCACGTCCGCGCGTGTCGGTCGTGCTCGCTGCGCGAGGTCGAGCGCCGGCGACCGTTCGAGATCGTCGTCCCAGAGCACGAACGCCCGATCGCTCGGTCTGAACGAGAGAGGCACGCACGAGGTGTCTCGCACGGATCGCGACGCACGAAAACCTCGGCCGTGTGCGCGTTGCGGCGCGCCGCGGCATGCGGCTTGCGAATCACCGGAGCAACAAGGAGGAAACGATGGGCAATCAAGCGAATCGTACGGAAGGCGTCGCCGAGCAGATCGGCGGCAAGATCAAGCAGGGCATCGGCAAGGTCATCGGCAACGAGCAGATGCAGGCCGAGGGCAAGGCGAAGGAGCTGAAGGGAGAGGCGCGCGAGGAGAGCGCGAAGGCCGGCGAGCGCACGAAGGGCGCGGTGCAGGAGGCCACCGGCGCGATCAAGAAGAACGTCGGCGCGGTGATCGACAACGAGCAGATGCAGGCCGAAGGAAAGGCCCGCGAGCTCGAGGGTGAGGCGCGCCAGAAGGCGAACCGCTGACGCTCAGGCGCCGCGCGCCCGCGCGTGGACGCGATCGAGCGCAGCACGCGCTCGGTCGCGCACGCGCGGGACCGGCGACGCCACGAACGGCGCGATCGCGGAGGCGAGCGCCGCGTCGAGGACCGGCGGGACGGACAGGAGCACGTCCTCCGTGAGCTCGGGGTGCTTCTGCCCGCCGCCCTGCGGCGCGAGCCGGGCGAGCGCGACGAGCAGGACCGCGTGTGCGCCGTCGCCCACCGCACGCATCCACGTGACGAACCGCGCCCGCCGCTCGTGCGAGGGCGGCGTCGACACGCGCGCGCTCCAGAGCGCCCGCGCCGCGGCGAGGCCCGCGCGGCGCAGCATGCGATCGAGGTAGGGCCCCGGCACGATGTCCTCGGCGAGGAGCCGCTCGGCGAACGGCGCGAGCGCCTTCGGATCGTCGAGCACCGCGAGCGCCTCGCTCGCGGTCGCGTCCCGGCCGCGTGTCGTCTCGACGCGCGCGAGCAGGCGCGCGACCTGCGCCACGCTCTCGTCGACCATGCCGCTCGCGAGGTGCCCGGCGAGCGTGCGCTTCTCGCGGTTCGAGATCACCGCGTGGGCGGCGAGGAACTCGGCGACCGGATCGGCGCTCTCGAGCATGTCGCTCGAAGCGGGGCGGCTCGACAGCGCACGGATCTGCGTGACCTGCCGCGTGCGCGGCGCGGACGCAGGCGCCGGCGGCGGCGTGCTCGTGCGGAGCAGCGGCGACGTCGGTTCGTGACCGAGCGTGAGCAGCAGCTCGCGGAGCGCCGCGCGCATGTCGCGCATCGACGCGTAGCGATCCTCGCGCGCCTTCGAGAGCGCCTTGAGGATGATGCCGTCCGCGCGCGCATCCACCCCGGCGCCGGGGCGCTTGCGCGACGGCGGGATCGGCGGGACCACGAGCTGCTGGCGGAGGACGGACTGCGGATCGTCGGCCTCGAACGGCGGCTCGCCGACGATCAGCTCGTAGAAGAGGACGCCACACGAATAGACGTCACTGCGGGCGTCGAGCGGCTCGCCGAGGCACTGCTCCGGGGACATGTAATGAGGCGTGCCGAGCACCGCGTCGGCGGGCGATCCCTCGATCGCGCTCGCCATCCCGTCGAGCGCGCCGCGCGCGACGCCGAAGTCACAGAGCTTCGCGCGCTCCTGCTCGACGCCGTCGTCGTCGGGACGCTTGACGACGATCACGTTCGACGGCTTCACGTCGCCGTGGACGATCCCGCGCGCATGCGCGTGCGCGAGCCCGGCGCAGACCTGGAGCACGACCTCGGCGGCGCGCGCGAGCGGCAGTCGCCCGGCTCGTTCGAGCATCGCCTCGAGCTCGACGCCGTCGAGCAGCTCCATCGCGAGCCAGAGGAGGCCTTCGCTCTCCTCGCCGAAGTCGACGACGCGGACGACGTTCGGATGGTCGAGCAGGTGCGCCGAGCGCGCCTCCGCGTGGAAGCGGATGCGGAACTCGGCGTCCTTCTGGAAGTGCTCGTGCAGCACCTTCACCGCGACCGGCTGAAGGAGGTGCAGGTGCTTGGCTCGATAGACGACGCCGAGCGCGCCTGCGCCGATGCGCTCCTCGACGAGCAGCTTGCCGCCGAGCAGCCGCCCGATCAGCGCGTCTTCCGTCGACGGCCGGATGCCCGAGATCGTCGCGGCGACGACCGCGCGCTCGTCCTCTTTCGAGGACGCCGGGCGCTCTTCGTAGCCGCGGGTCGGGACGCGCATGACGGATGCGGTACGTAGTAGCAGGTCAGACGCGGTGCGCAAAAGTGCGCCTGCCCGCCCCCGGTCAGAGCGCGCCGTTCAGCGGGTCGAACTTGTCGCCTCCATTGACGAAAGGCGAGCTGCTCTTTCCGCGAGGCGCCGCCTTCCCTGCCCTGGCCGGCGCAGCCTGCTGCTTCGCCTTCCGCTCCTCTTCCTTCTTCTTGTCGGCCTCGAGGAGGAGCTTCTTCTGCTCTTCGGTGAGCTGCGGCCGCACGAACGATCCGTCGTTCGGCGTCACGTCGATCGCCGCCGGCGGCGGCTGCATCGCGTTCGTCATCTCCTTCGCCGGGTGCACGTTCGCGAGGGTCGCCCCGATCTTCGGCGCGAACGCGACGAGCACGCCCGCGACGGCGGCGACGCCGATGCCGGCGATCACGAGCGCACGTCCGCGCTTGGGACGAAGCGCATCGTCCGGGACGTCGCCGAGATCGACGGGCACCGGCGCGGTCGCGAAGCTCGAAGGCGTGTCCGTCGCGATCGCGACGGGCGAGAGGCTCGGAACGCCGGCCGACGCCGGCTCGGCCGCGGCCTCGGCCACGTCGTCGAGGCCCGCGACGTCGCCGAGGCGCGCCCACGCGGTCGCGCCGGGCGCGAGGACCTGCGTGTCGCGATGGATGATCCCCGTGTCGAACGCCTCGTCGAGCGCATCGACCGTCATCAACCGGAGCTCGCCCGTGGGGAGCTGAACACGCCAGAGCTCTTCGTACGTCGTCATCGAGGTCTCCTCGTCCGAAGGGGGCCCGACCTTAAGCTCGGCGGCCGTCGAGAAGAAATCCGCGCAAGCGTCGGAGTCGCTCGTGAGACGCGGCCCGCGTGCAGCATGCATGGATGTTTCCAGTGTCACGGTTCATCCAGGCGCGCGAGGACGACCTCACGCAGTGCGTCAGGAGCATCGGCGTGCACCCAGTGACCGGCGCTCTCGATCACATCGACCGTCGTTCGCGGGCAGCGTCGCGCCCGTTCGCGTTCGGCATCGTCGACCACGGTCGATCGTCCGCCCACGACGAGATGCGCGCGGAACGTGCCGGGCGGATGCTCGAGCACCGGCCACAGGTCGCGGACGAAGTAGTCGTCGAGCAGCGCGCGGACCGCGTCGACGTCGATGCGGAACACGAAGCGGGTCGTGTTGGGAACGGGCCGCACGTTCATCGCGAGCCACATCGCGGTCGGGCGCGTGACGCCGCGCTCCTCGATGTACCGGATGAACGCCTCGCGATCGGGGAACTCGGGGGGCAGACCGCTCAGGAGATCGACGATGTGCTTCGTCGACTCCGACCCACGCGCGTCGGGGCGCGCACCAGGCGTCGCGTCGATGACGAAGACGTGATCGAGATCGCCGGCGACACGCTCCGTCAATGCGAGGGCCACCTTGCCGCCGAAGCTGTGCGCGAGCACGCCCCGGACCGGCCCGGGGACGAGCGCGAAGAGCTCGTGGACGTCGGCCGCCGCCGCCGGCACCGTGTGCGGCGGATCGAAACCGGTGGTCGACTCGCCGTGCAGGCGGAGATCGACGAGGACGGCGCCCCACTCGGGACGGGCGGTCACGAGCGCGCGCGCGAAGCTGCGCCAGTTCGCGCCGGAGCCGAGGATGCCGTGGAGGAAGAGCATCCACCGGCGAGGTGTGCCGGAGGGGGGCGAGACGAGCGCATGAGCGAGCGGCATCGGGGCCCGGAGCATAGACACGCCGGGCGCCTCCACAAGAGGAGGGTAGTCTCCATTCGATCGAGTCGTTGGCGATGGCGGCCGATCCATGCTGCTCGTCATGACGGTCCACGCGCCTCCTCCCGCCGCCTCCTCTCCTCGTTCGCCGGCCGGTTCGCCGGTCCCGTCGATGCGCTTCGCGGTCGCGGGCTGCCTCCACGCCATTCTCCTCGAGCTCCCGCGCGACGCGGCGCTCGATCTGTTCGAGTGGCTCGGGCTCGGCCGTCCGGAGCTCGGCGCGATCGAAGCACGCGCCCTGGCTCCTCTGTGCCGGCGGCGCCTCTGGCCCATCGCACGCAACCAGCATCCGACGCTTCGGAGGCTCGCCGGCGATCTGCTCGCCGTCGCCGAGGTCGCCGACGGAGCGCTCGTTGTCTTCGGTTGACCCCCACCAGCCGATGGCCCGGGCCAGCGCAAAATCGGCCCGGCCATATGGTCACGGAGACGAGCTCCTCGTGATTTCGCAGGCCTGCAGCGCTTCGTGCGCAGGCACGCGCAGTGCTCATGGGGAGCCGCATGAGCCCCACGAGCCGCACCGATCCCGCGCCCGCGCCCGCGCCCGCGCCCGCCTCCACCCTGGCATCCACCGACGCGCTCGTCCTCTTCTTCGAGGCGGCAGCCCGCCTGTACCGCGCATCGCCGTGGGTCGTGCTCGGTACGGCCCAGGATTTCGAGGTCCGCCTCGAGGCGTGGGGAGTCGACGCTTTCTTCTCCCTCCACGGCGCGCCGGGCCACGAGCCGATCCTGTTCTTGTTCGCCGACCGCAACTTCATGGTCGGTCCGCATCACGCGATCACGTTCGAGCGCCTCGAGGATCTGCATCCGTCGATCCGCGAGCGCATCGCTCGTGACGCGCTGCCGATCGCCGGCAAGGACGCGGTCCCGGTGGGCACAGTGCTCGACGACGCGTGGCGCGTCCGTGCGCCACTCGCGGTCGAGCGCGACGTGGCGACGGCCGTGATGTTCGCGGTCGCCGCGCACGTGGACGCGGTTCAGGCCGAACGAGGCGTCGGGCCGGCAGCGGTCGACGGCGGCCGGTACCGCGTGGCGAGCGCGCGCGGAGAGGTCGAGGTCCGCCTCGCGCCCATCCACGTGCGGCCGCGCTTCGCGAGGTCTGCCCCTGCTGGTAGCCTCGGCGCGTGCAGTCCACTCCACTCGGCGCCGGATGGTACGGCCCCTTCGGGGGACGGTTCGTCTCGGAGACGTTGATCCACGCGCTCGACGAGCTGACCGAGGCCGCGGGGCGCATCGCAGCGAGCGATGCGTTCCAGGCCGAGCTCCGCCAGCTGCTCGCGACCTACGTCGGGCGGCCGACGCCGCTCACCGAGGCGACGCGGCTCGCGCGGGCGATCGATCCGCAGGGGACCACGCTGAAGCGGCTCTTCCTCAAACGCGAGGACCTCTGTCACACGGGCGCGCACAAGATCAACAACGCCCTCGGGCAGATCCTGCTCGCGACGAAGATGGGCAAGAAGCGCATCATCGCCGAGACCGGCGCGGGCCAGCACGGCGTCGCCACCGCGACGGCGTGCGCGCTGTTCGGCCTGCCGTGCGAGGTCTACATGGGCGCGGAGGACGTGAAGCGCCAGGCGCCGAACGTCGGCCGCATGAAGCTGCTCGGGGCGAAGGTCATCCCCGTCGAGTCCGGCTCGCGCACGCTGAAGGACGCGATGAACGAGGCGCTGCGCGACTGGGTCACCAACGTCGAGACCACGCACTACTGCATCGGGAGCGCGGCGGGTCCGCACCCGTATCCAGAGCTCGTCGCGCGCTTCCAGAGCGTCATCGGCGAGGAGGCGCGGGCGCAGATGCTGGAGCGCACGGGCCGGCTGCCGGACGCGGCGGTGGCCTGCGTCGGCGGCGGCTCGAACGCCATCGGCCTGTTCCGCGGGTTCCTCTCGGCGCAGAGCGTGAAGCTGTACGGCGTCGAGGCGGCCGGACACGGCGTGAAGAGCGGCCATCACGCGGCGACGCTGACCGCGGGCCGCGTGGGCGTGCTCCACGGATCGAAGAGCTTCGTGCTGTGCGACGACGGCGGGCAGATCCAGGAGGCGCACTC
>JBDHVD010000338.1:0-9949 GCA_039809525.1 Labilithrix sp.
CGTCGCCTCGGCGGACGCGCTCACGAACGTGGCCGGCCCGCGCACGCCGACGATGCGCGACGACACGGACATCGCGCCCGGACATGGCCCGTGCGCCCTGCACGCGCCGAGCGCGTCGACGGCCGTCGGATCCGGAGGAGGCGCCGCGAGCCCCTCCGCGAGCGCTCCGCCGAGCCGCACCCGCGCGTGCGGGCCGACGCGATGGGGCAGCTCGATCGCCGCCTCGCCCGATGGCAGGCGGACGAGGTAGCCGACCGCGCTGGTCATGCCGTCCTTCGGGAAGGTCAGCGCGCGCGAGACGAGCGGCCACGCGCGCAGCCCCTCGCCGTCGAGCGTCGCGTCGCTCGAGGCGATGATCCGCCACCGATCGACCTGGTCCGAGCCGGGGCGGCGCGCGGCGAGCTCGAGGCCCTCGTGATGGCCTTCGAGGGGCTCCGCGGAAGACGCCACCCAGTGCTCGACGAACACCGCGTTCGCCCTCGCGAGGCGGCCGGCATGCGCGAGCCACGGCGATCCTGCGGCGAGCGGCGCCGCGCCCTCGACGACGACGGCGGCGTGCTGCTCGCACGCGTGGCGGTAGCAGTAGCGCTCGTCTCCGAGATCGACGCGCGTCACCGTGACCCCGGCGCGCGCGAGCTCGGCCTCGACGGTCGTGCGACGGGCGCCCTCGGCGACGACGAGGACGCTCCGCGCATCCGGGCGGAGCCGGCGGACGAGCGCGACGGTGATCGGCTCCTCCTGATCGATGGGCGGCGTGGTCGTGCGCGCGACCACGACGGGGGACGGCGCGGCGGCCTCCGAAGGCCCCGGCGCGTGGGCGGCGCAGCCCCCGACGAAGGAGGCGAGCGCGGAGAGCGCGATCGCCCGCGCGACGTCCATCAGTGGCACCACTCCGTCTTGATCACGTCCTCGCGGAGCTCGGCGAGGCCACGCAGCGCGGCCGCCGCGCGCGACACGTCCGGGGGCACCGGACGCGGGAGCGCGTCGAGCTTCGCCTCGAACGCGCGCACGGCCGCGAGCGCGTCCTTCCGCGAGAGCGTGGCGAGATCGGGCGCCTCGATCCCGAGCTGCCTGCACGCCGACGCGATCGTCGCGCCGTGCTCGCGGGCGAAGGCGCCGCGCACGCTCTTCTCGTAGAACCGCACGCGGAACATGACCGCCGCTCGCGCGGTGGCCCGCGCGCGCTCCTCCGGGCTCGCGTCGCTCGAGGCGGCGATCTGCTGCTGCGCGGCGTAGTCGTTGCGCGCGCCTGGCGCGTACGGATCGCTCACCTTCCGCTCCCCCTTCACGTACGCATCGTAGCTCGCATCCGCGCGATCCCGGGCGGCGCGGCGCTCGGCGAGCGACGGCGTCTGCCCGACGACCTCGCCGCGACGCGACCACGCGACGGCGGCCTCGTGCGGCGCGACGGTGCTCCCGCGGATGACGTCGGCGCGGCCTCGGCTCGCCTGCTCCCACGCCACGAGATGCGCCACCGGCGCGAGCGGCGAGAACCCGGCGTAGCCCCACATCGTTCGCAGGCTCGGGAAGACGGCCTGCCACTTCGCCGGATCGTTCACCTGTCTCTCGGTGAAGCAGCCGGAGAAGTGGACGTCCTCGATCTGCTTCGCGGCGTTCGGCAGGGCCCGCGCGAGCGCGCGCAGGCTGTCGAACGAGAGGTGGCTCGTCGTTCCGCCGATGCGATCGCCGGCCTGGTGACCGGACAGGACGAGCCGCGACGGGATCGCCTGGCCGGCCTCGCCCGGCGCCCACGCGAGCGCGATGCGCGCGAGCTCGTCGCGACCGTCACCCGACTGGTCGCGGAGCGCACGGAACAAGGCGTCCTCCTGCTCCGGTCCGAGCCCGTACTTCGCGGCGACGGCATGGGAGAATCGCTCGACCTCGACGTCGTCGTTCATGTCGTAGGCCACGCCACCGAGCACGACCTCTCCGGACGCGTTCGCCTCGATCGACGCTACGCCGGCGCCGGTCGCTCGCAGCGCAGCGCCCTCGCGCGCGGCGCTGTCCTCGTTCATCCCGACGTAGAGGATCCGGTCGTTCGGCTTCGGCGCCGAGGCGTTCCGGCACGCGTCGAGGACCGCACGATCGAGCTCGGCATCGAGCGCGGCGCCGCGGCAGAGGCTCGGCTCGGCGGGCTGACGCGGACGCGCCGCAGGCGCCGGGAGGCGCTCGTCCTCGTGCTCGTCGCTCCGGCGGATCGGGGACGCGCCGGCTCGTTCGACTCCGGGAGGCATGAACGCCCCCTCGGCCCGACCTCAGGCGGAGTTGCGCGGAAAGTTCAGCGGGGGACGGTGATCGTCACGGGCCCCGGCGACGGCGCCACGTCCTTCTCCGTCGACGGATGCACGCGGAGCTTCGTCGGCGTGAGGACGCGCGACAGCTCGATGGTCACCGTCGTCGCGTCGGTCTTCACCGCGATGGTGGTCGCCATGCCGTCGTCGTCGTGCACGCGGAACGACGAGGGCTCCGCCCCCGGGAACACGAGCACCTCGCGCACGCCGTCCACGTCCATCGGGACGATCGCGCCCTCGCGCACGTAGAGCGGGAGCTTCTGGCGATCGGCGGAGAAGTCGGCGAGCGCCGTGGTGCCGCCTTCGAGGGTCGTGCGCGTCCACCAGTCGATCCACCGCGCGCCTGCCGGCAGCGCGACGCTGCGCTTGCCGCTCGCATCGAGGAGCGGCGCGACGAGGAACGCGTCGCCGAGCGTGTAGCGGTAGTCGCCGGGCCAGGTCGCCGGCTCGCCGATCGGCCGCAGCACCGAAGGCGCCCCGGCATGGGCCTCCTCGGACAGCGAGTAGAAGAACGGAACGAGCTGGTGGTGCAGCGTCGCCCAGTACTTGTAGAGGCTGACGGTCTCGTCGGCGTGATCGGGCACCGACCACGGCTCGAGGTTCGCGCGTCCGTGCAGCTGCATGAACGGCGAGAGCGCGCCGACCGCGACCCAGCGCGCGAAGTTGAGCGTGTCGAACGGGATCTCGGGGCCGAGGAGGTCCTTGTCGTCGTGATCGAGGTAGCCGCCGATGTCCGAGCCGACGACGGCGTACCCCGCGCGCGCGGAGACGAACATGTGGTCGAGCGCGTCGGCGAGGCCGACCCAGTCGCGACGGTTGTCGCCCATCCACGCGACGGGCGCGTGCTCCTTCTTCGCGAAGAAGCGTCCGGCGAAGTCGTAGGACTCGTCCCACGCGCGGACCATCGTGACGAAGTCGTCGCCGCGCTTCAGGCGCCCGTACGCGAGGAAGTCCTCGTAGTAGCGCTCCGAGTACTCCTGGAACGGCTTGTCGCCCTCGTGCGTCTTCACCCGATCGACGCGCATGTAGCTCTCGCCGAAGTCGAGCTTCCATCCGTCGAGGCCCGCGCCGAGGAGCGCGTCCTGCTGCCGGTGCCACCACGCGCGCGCATCGGGGTTGAAGAAGTCGACCGCCGCGCCTCGCCCCTTCCACCAGCCGTAGAACTGGCCGTCGTCGACGAAGTAGTTGCACGCGAGGCCGGGCTCGAGGTTCGGCGCCGCGCCCTTGTAGGCGTCTCCGCCGGGCTCGAAGTCGAAGCTCGTCTGGTTCACGAGCGGCGTCATCCACAAGACGACGCGCACGCCCATCGCGTGCATGTCGCGGATCATGCCCGGCAGGTCGCGGTAGCGAGCCTCGTTCGGGACGAACGTGTTGTAGAAAGTCTCCCACGGGCTGTCGAGGACGACGGCGCCCACCGGGATCCCGCGCGAGCGGAAGCCTTCGACGAACGAGTACGTGTCGTCGCGGTTCGAGATGTCCTTGCTGATCCACGGCTCGAACGCCCACTTCGCGGTGTGCCGCTTCGGCGCCGGCAGCTCGTCGCGATCGCTCCGGGTGCACGAGGGGTCGAGGCTCGGGGCCGCCGGCGGAGCGACCTGCTCGACCGGCAGCTTCTCCGAGCAGGCCGCCGCGAGCGCGATCGCGCCCAGCACGACAGGCGCACGCTTCATGCGAGCACGGAACGGGCGATGACGATCCGCTGCACCTCGCTCGTGCCTTCGTAGATCGTGGTGACGCGCACGTCGCGGAGGTGACGCTCGGCGGCGAACTCGCGGATGTAGCCGTACCCGCCGTGGATCTGCACCGCCTTGTTGCAGATGCGGTTGGCCGCCTCCGTGGCGAACACCTTCGCCATCGACGCCTCGCGCGAGAACGGGCGCCGGTTCTCCTTCAGCCACGCGGCGCGCATCGCGAGGAGGTTCGCCGCGTCGAGCTCGACGGCCATGTCGGCGAGCTTCCACTGCGTCGCCTGGAACTCGGCGATCGCCTTGTCGAACTGCTTCCGGTCCTTCGCGTAGACGACGCTCTCCTCCAGCGCCGCGCGCGCGATGCCGATCGCCTGGCTCGAGATGCCGATGCGCCCGCCGTCGAGCGCCATCATCGCGATCTTGAAGCCGCCGTTCTCCTCGCCGAGGAGCGCGTCGGCCGGCACGCGGCAGCCCTCGAACGAGAGCCCCACGGTGTTCGATCCGCGGAGGCCCATCTTGTCCTCCGCCTTGCCGATCTTCAGCCCGGGCGTGCCGCCCTCGACGAGGAAGCACGAGATGCCGCGGGTGCCCGGGAGCTTCTCGCGATCGCCCGTGCGCGCCCACACGACCATGACGCCCGCATGCGCGCCGCTCGTGATCCACTGCTTTTCGCCGTCGAGGATCCACGACCCGTCGCTCTGGCGCTTCGCGGTGGTGCCCATCGATCCCGGATCGCTGCCGGCGCCGGGCTCGGAGAGCGCGAACGCGCCTGCCGCGTACTCGCCGCTCGCGAGCTTCGGGTTGTACTTCTTCTTCTGCGCGTCGGTGCCGAACGCGGCGATGACCTCGCCCACCATGTTGGTGACCGCCATCGTCACCGCGGTCGATGCGCACGCGCGCGCGACCTCTTGCATCGCGAGCGCGTAGGCGACCGCGCCGGCGGCCGCGCCCCCGAGCTCCTCGGGGACGTTCACCGCCATGAGGCCGAGATCGGCCAGGCCCTTCAGGATCTCGCGCGGGAAGCGCTCCTCGCGATCGATCTTCGCTGCCTCGGGCATGATCACGCGGGTCGCGAAGTCCCGCGCCGCGCCCTGCACCATGCGCTGCGTTTCGTTCAGCTCGAGCTCCATCGCTACCCTCTCAGAGCGGAAACGTGACCTTGGCCGCGTACGAACCAGGCGTCGGGAGACGGAGGGGCTTCAGCGCGTCGACGAGGCAGTCGAGCTTGTCGGCGGCCTCCTTGCTCGGCGGCGTGATCCCGAGCGCCTTGAACTTGCCGCCCTTGTTCTTGTCCGCCTTCTTGCCGTGCTTCTTCGTCTTGTCGTGAGCCTTCGCGCCGTGGCCGTTGCCGCCGGCGGCCTCCGGCGAGTCGTCGTGCTCCACGTACGCGGTGACGATGAAGTCACCCTTGATGCCCGACTTGCACTTGGCGACGTCTTTCTTCACGTCCTTCGCGTCGTCGAGCGCGGTCATCACCTTCTCCGGCCCCCACGGCGTCGGGGCGCGCTCGCCGCCCGGGCCCCAGCCGAAGCCGTTGCGGACCTCGGCCTCGCCGCCCTGCGGCTTCGGCCAGTCGGTGCGCGAGAGCACGTCGAGGATGCACTTCTCGGTGTCGCGATCGCCGAGCGACGACTCCTCGAAGTAGGTGTAGCGGACCTTGCCGTCCTGGCCGACGCGCATGAAGATCTTCACGTCGCCGCTCAGGTACTCGACGCGCTCGCGGCCCTCCGAGTGGCACTTCTCGAACGCGTCCTGCAGGCGGTTGAACGTCTGCTCGACGGCGCGCTGATCGATCGACCCGAGCTCCTGCGAGACCTGCGGGGTCGGACCGCTGGGACGGGCGGCGGCCTCCTCGGTCTTCGGCTCTTCGACCTTCGGAGGCGGCGCGCTCCCGCACGCGGCGGTCGCGAGGGCGAACAGGGAGAGGGCGGCGCAGTTGCGGAGGAGCATGGTCATCCCTTGAGGAGGCTCGCGGCGATCACGATGCGCTGGATCTCGCTCGTGCCCTCGTAGATCTCGGTGATGCGGGCGTCGCGGTAGTGACGCTCGACCGGGAACTCCGTCGAGTAGCCGTATCCGCCGTGGATCTGGATGGCCTTGTGCGCGACGCGGGTGGCGACCTCGCTCGCGTACAGCTTCGCCTCCGCGCTCTGCATCGAGTGGCGCGTGCCGGCGTCCTTCATCGTCGCGGCGCGCCAGGTCAGGAGGCGCGCGGCGTCGAGCTCGACGGCCATGTCGGCGAGCATGAACTGGATCGCCTGGTGCTGCGAGATCGGCACGCCGAAGCTCTTTCGCTCCTTCGAGTACGCGACCGAGACGTCGAGCGCCGCGCGCGCGATGCCGAGCGCCTGCGACGCGATGCCGATGCGTCCGCCGTCGAGCGTCGCCATCGCGACCTTGAAGCCCTCGCCGACGTTCCCGACGATCGCCGAGTCGGGCACCTTGCAGTTCTCGAAGAACACGGTGCACGAGTGCGCGCCGTGGATGCCGAGCTTGTGATCGGGGTTCGCCTGCGTGTAGCCCGGCGTGCCCTTCGGCACGACGAACGCGGTGTGCTTCACCTTCGGACCGCTCCGGTCGGTGACCGCGAACACGAGGATGAAGTCGGCGTGCGGACCGTTCGTGATCCAGTTCTTCGCGCCGTTGAGCACCCAGCCGTCCGAGGTCTTCTCCGCCTGGGTGGCCATCGTCTGCGCGTCCGAGCCGCTCATCGGCTCGGTGAGGCCGAAGCACCCGAGCTTCTTCCCCGACGCGACCGGCGTGAGGATCTCCTTCTTCTGCTGCTCGGTGCCGAACTTGTAGAGCGGGTCGCAGAAGAGCGAGTTGTTCACGCTCATGATGACGCCGCACGAGGCGCACGCCGCGCTGATCTCCTCCATCACCAGGGAGTAGGAGAGGTTGTCGAGCCCGGAGCCGCCGTGCTCCTCCGGGATGGCCATGCCGAGGAAGCCGAGCTCGGCCATCTTCGCCACGATCTCGCCGGGCCAGCGCCCGCTCTTGTCGATCTCGGCGGCCTTGGGGGCGATCTCACGCGTCGCGAAATCGCGCGCCGTGTCGCGCACGAGCCGCTGCTCCTCGGTAAGGTCGAAATTCATCGCCGACCTTTGTAGTTGGGCGCGGAGGCGTCGTCTACTGGGCCGCGGTCTACCCGGCCGAAACGATGCGCCAGACCACCAGCGCGGCCAGGACGAGGACCACCACCAGGACGGCCGCGGCGATCCGGCTCACGCGCGTGAGGCCCTGGCGCTGCGCGAGGAGCTCCTTGGTCGGGCCCACCCGGACGCACTGGACGCCGGCCTTTCCCAGGACGACCTCCGCCTTGCGCAGGAGCTGCTCCCACTCGTGGGCGGTGATCTCGAGCCCGCGGCGGAAGCGAATCTCGTGCATCATGCACACGTATGCGAAGTCCCGGAGCTCGGCCGACTTCTCCACCTGGTTGACGAGCCCGGCGACGATCGCCGAGTAGCCGGACCGACGCGGTCGGAGCCGGAGGTGCTGCAGCGCCTGCTTGCCCCCGCCCGTCGACATGCCCGAGGGCGCGGTCAGCTCGACGGCCCAGGCGCCCGCGCCGATCGCGAAGTCGCCGAACGCCTCGGTGACGTCGTCGGCGAGCGACACGAACTTCGTCGCGAGCCGCGTGCGGAGGGCGTTGGGGTCGGCCGGCGGCGGCGGTCCCGCGACCACGACCTTCGGCTCGTCCTTCAGGTTCGCGCCGGAGGGCGCCGGAGGCCGCACGGGCGCATGGGACTGGGAAGGCGACGGCGAGGACACGAGGTCCTCCGGCAGCTCGAACCTCTCCATCTTGCGCGTGCCGGACATCGCCAGGATTCAGACTATCACGGTAGACACACCGCGCTATCGCCGCCCATGCGTCGCGGCCAGGAACACGACGACGGCGGCCGCGAGCAGGACGAGCACGAAGACGACGAGCACCGGGATCGACAGCTTCTTGCGTGCGGCGCGCCGGGCCCGCAGCTCCTCGGACGGCGGGACCTCGCGCGAGCGGATGCGGGCGAGGTTCATGACCACCGCGGCCTTCTTCAGGAACTCCGCGTACTCGTCCTCGGTGATCTCGACGGGCCGGTCGAAGCGCAGCTCGTGGAGTATGGCGACGTGCTCGAAGGTGCGTAGCTCGCTCGTCGAGGTCACCGGATCGACGGTGCCCGCCACGATCACGGGGTAGCCTTTGCGCCTGGGGACGAGGCGGACGTGCTGCCTCGCCTGGACGCCGCCCCCGGTCGAAGGGCCCTCGGGGACCGAGAGCTCGACGCCGTATCCACCGGCGCCCATGGTGAATCCGTCGAACCCGTCCGTCACCGACTCGGCGAGCGATGCGGCCTGGTTGGCGACCTGGGTGCGGAGAGCGTGGAGCTCGGCCTCTCGGTCCACGTCCCCGATGCTATCACTTCGGGACGATGGACCTGCGTCGCATGCTGAGGATGTGCCACGAAGGTCAGTGGAGCCCGGGGGACCTCGACTGGTCCCAGCGGCCCCGCCCCATGTCGCGGGACGACGAGACCTCGGTGGTCCAGTACTTCACCGACATGGCCGCGATCGAGCGGCTCGCCGGCGCGCTGTTCGTCGAGCAGGAGCGGCGGGCGAAGGATCCGGTCCTGAAGGAGATCTTCGGCACCTTCGTGAAGGACGAGATGCGCCACTCCCACGTCGCGCAGATGCTCGCCGATCACTACGACGTGCACCGCTGGCGCACGTACCGCCCGAGCAGGAGCCTCGACCGCTTCTACCCGCACTTCATCGACGCCATCCGGCACCTCTCGGACGACGTCGCGAACGCGTACATCACGTCGGGCGAGCTGATCCTCGACGTCGCGCTCCTCCGCTCGATCGACGACTTCGTGGACGATCCCCTCTCGGCGCAGGCGATGGAGCTGATCAACCGCGACGAGTCGCGGCACATCGCGGTCGACTACCACATGGTCGAGCACTACGCGTCGCCGGCCTATCGCGAGGAGAAGCGGCGCGCGCCGAAGAAGCCGCTGAAGGAACGGGCCGCGGGCGCGCGGGCGTTCGCCGCGATGACGCTCTACGGGCGGCCCTTCTTCAAGGACGTCTTCTTCGGTCCGATGGACAAGGTCGATCCGAGCGGCCGCCGGATCCGCGAGGCGTTCAAGCGCATGCAGATGCTCGGCGAGAAGCCGGGGCTCGACCAGCTGCCGCTCATGAAGTTCTGGCGGACGATGATGGACCTCTACGCCAAGCCGTGGGTCGGTCCGCGAGGCAAGGACGCGATCGCGCGCATCATCGGCGCGGAGCCGCGCTTCATGGATCAGATCGCGACGGCGGAGGATCTCGCGCGCGCCCGGGCGATGTCGTTCGACGAGCTCGCGCAGGAGGCCCTCGCGGCCAAGCGCGTCGACTGACGTTTCAGCCCGTGTCAGTCGCCCCTGCGCGCGTCGCGCCTCAGATCGAGGCGCATGAACGTGCGCTTCCTCTTCGCCCTCCTCTTCCTCACCGCCACCGCCCGCGCCGAGGAGCCGGCGCCGGTGCGGGTGGTCGTCGCCGCGGACGGGCCACCCGGGGCGCTCCTCGAGCAGCGCTCGACCGACGGCGGGGTGTGGAGCCGCGTCTGCGCGCTCCCGTGCGAGGGGGTGGTGACGTCCGCGCCGTGGGCGAGGCATCGCATCGTCCTCGGCCGGAACGACGTCCCCTTCACCGTCCGCGCGCCGAGCGGGGCACACGCGAACGTCACCTACACCGAGGGCGCGCGCGGCGCCCGGACCGCGCTGGTGATCTCCGGGAGCGTCATCGCGGGGATCGGCCTCGTGCTCCTGGCCGCCGGCGTGGGGCTCGGTCTGGCGGAGCGCGATCCCGCTCCCGACCGCGAGCGCTCGCCGGGCTCGCACGCGCCGGCGATCCTCGCGGGGACCGGCTTCGGCGCGATGGCCACCGGCGGCATCCTCGCGTTCACCGGTCTGGTGCTCGGCCGATCGCGCGTGTCGGTCTCGTTCT
>JBDHVD010000339.1:0-9922 GCA_039809525.1 Labilithrix sp.
GGCTTCGAACCCCGCCTCCCCTTTCGGAATAGAATTCGGTAACGTCGAGGATCTTCACGGTGAGCGCTCCACGAGCAAGGACGCCGCCGCGCACGAAGTTACGCAGCGCGCGCCGTTCTCCAGGTCTGCGCCTCGCTCGGCGTTTTCGAGGTCGGCGGTCGCCGCCAACGAGACCAGCGAAACGCCGTTCGCAGCGCTCAGCGCGCGGCACGGTCGTCCTCTCAGGGTGGCCATCCTCAGCGATTTCACGCGAATCCCGTACGCCAACGGTGCAGCGTTCCAGACACGCTTCCTGTACCAAGAATTGCGTCGGTGTGGTCACGAAGTCACAGTCATCGGCCCGCATGACCCCGATGCCAGGCCCGAGGAGCTGCCGCCGAACACGGTCGGGCTCCCCTCGCTGCCGCTGAAGACCTATCCGGGCCTGCGCCTCCCGATGCCCACCGAGAAGTGGGTCTACGACGCGAGCCGCTGGAACTTCGACATCTGCTTCGCGCAGGCGACGAGCCTCTCGCTCCATTTCGGCGTGTGGCTCCGCAAGATGAAGGGCATTCCGCTGCTCTGCGTGAACACCACGCACCTCGCGGCGGCCTACGACGTCCTCCTGCCGGAGAACGCGAAGCGGCTCGGCTGGGTCAACACCGGGCTCGAGCTCGCGCTCAAGCGGCCGTGCGAGAACCACTTCGCGAGCATCTACAACGACTCGGACGGTCTCGTGGTCCTGTCCGAAGGCCTGCGCTCGTACTGGCGCGAGCGCGGCGTCACCGCGCCCATCCACGTCATCCCGCGCGCGGTGCAGCCCGAGATTTTCGACAAGGCGCTCGGCGAGGATCCGTACACGCATCTCGAGGGCGCGAGCGACGCCACGTGGCGCGGGTCGCGCCTCCTCTGCGCGGGCCGTCACACGCGCGAGAAATCGCAGGACCGGATCATCCGCATCTTCGCGCGCCACATCGCGCCCGTGGATCGCGAGGCGACGCTGACGCTGCTCGGCGAGGGGCCCGACACCGAGTACTACCGCCGCGTCGCGCGGGAAGAAGGCGTCGCCCACCGGGTCTTCTTCCCGGGCGAGGTGCCCTTCACGAAGATGCCCGACTTCTACGCCTACGCGGACGTGTTCGTGCACGCCTCGCTCAGCGAGACCTACGGCAACGTCATGGGCGAGGCGCTCTGGTGCGGGACGCCGACCGTCGCGTTCGCGGACGGGATGGGCGTGTCCTCGCAGATCAAGGGCGGCGTCAACGGCGTCCTCCTCTCGCCCGGCACCAAGAGCAAGCGCGACGAGCGCGAGGCCGACGCGGCGTTCGCGCGCGCGGTGCTCGATCTGCTCGCCGATCCTCAGGAGCGCGCGCGGCTCGGCAAGGCCGCCTCGAAGATGGCGCGCGAGCGGAGCTCGCCGCTCGCCGTGCAGCAGCGCGTCGCGGACGCCTTCCGTCACGCGCAGGAGCACGCCGCGGCCTGCGGGATCCGCGCGGCGGCCGACGGTCCGCGCATCCTCCGGTGGATGACGACCTTCGATCAGTTCAAGTCGTGGGCGGCCATCAATGGCTCGCTCTACCTGGTCGGCCACCTCCGTCCGGCAGAAGACCACCGGAGCACGAAGGCGCAGCTGCACCCGCAGATCGGCCGATAGGCGGCTCGACCACGCCGGACAGGCGCATCCCGAGGGCGACGGCGAGCGTCGCGACGAGCTCCCGCATCGAGAACGGCTTCTCGAGGCAGATCTCGAACGGGCGGAGGTCGCCCGGCGCCGCGCCGATGAACACGAACGGCGGCGCCGCCTCGCCCTCCTCGCGCCGCACGATCTCGGCGAACGTCCTTCCGTCGACGCCGGGGAGGAGCGCGTCGCAGATCACGAGCGCGTAGCGCTTCGGATCGAGCCGGATCGCCTCCTCGGCGCTCGTCACGAGGTCGATCTCGTAGCCGTACGCGTCGAGGACCATCGCGATCCGCCGCGCGTCGTTCGCGTCCGCCTCGACGACGAGGACGCGATCGGTGGCAGTGTTTTCCGCGAGTGCGTGGTGCGTCTTGAACATCGATCACCGATACGGCGCGCGCGCAGAGCAATTAAGGGTCACGCGGTGCGCGCGAGCGGACACGCGACGCGGCGCACGAGCGCGAGGAGCGCGGCGGTGTCGAACGGCTTCTCGATCCAGTGCTCGCCGAACGCGTCGCCCGCGGCGGGCGGGGCGCCGGTCATGAAGATCATGCGCGCCGCCAGCGGCGGATCGGCCTCGCGCACGTGCGCGTAGAGGTCGCGTCCCGAGCGCGCCGTCCCGAGATGGAGATCGCACAGCACGGCATCGAACGGGGGCCCCTCGGCGAGCCGCGCGATCGCGCCGTCCACGCCGTCGACCGTGACGACCTCGAAGGCCGGCGCGAGCGTTCGCGACAGCGCGCGGCGGACCAGGGCCTCGTCGTCGACGACGAGCACGCGCGGACGGGGCTCGGCTGAGCTGGGGCCGGGACGCATTCTCGCAGCGTATCGCGAGAACCGTGCCGGTCGGGATAATGAGCGATTTCGCGCGGCTCGCGGCTCGTGCGGCCCGCACGCCGTGCGTGGCGCGCAGGCCCTGCGTGTGGCGGTCCGTCCGGTTAACCCGGATTGGCTCGAGCCGTAGTGCAGGCGTCGCCGGCGCATCGCCGGCACTCCCACGAGGAGCAACGCCATGAAGAAGCTCAATCACGCTCGCACGCTCTTCCTCGCATCGTTCGCGGCGCTCACCGCGCTTGCCGGCTGCGCGGCCGAGGACTCGGACGTGAAGCCGCGCGTCGAGGTCATCGATCGCACCCGCAGCGCGCTCTCTGCCGGCAGCGTCGCCGCCGTGAACGGCACCTATGGAGGGACGTGCAGCGGCCGGAACGTCGACGGAAGCGACGCCTGGACGATCGATCTCGACAATCCCGCGAACACGACCCTCAGCGTGCGCAAGAACGACGCCGACTGCGTGCTCACCATCGTGAGCCTGACGGCCGCCGGCGAGACGTTCAAGGGTACGCCGGCGATCGCGCTCGACACGGAGAATACCTACGAGCCGAGCGCCTCTTCCTTCGCCGTCGAAGGCGGGCCGCTCGCCTTCTTCGGCAACGCGAAGATCAGCGCGCTCGCATTCGCGGCGGACTTCACCATCACCGTGCTCGTCTCCGACGACCCCGCAGCGTCGGACAGCGGGAACAAGGGCGCCGACTACGCGACCCAGAGCGCCACCGCCGAGTCGAACGCGGTGCCCGCGCCGAGCTACGCGATCAGCTACTCCGGTTTCACCGTCATCAAGGACGTCGACAACGTCGTGCAGTCGGTCGGCGGCGGCGCGCAGCTCACGGCCGGAGGCGTCACGGGGCAGGAGTACGCGATCCACGAGGGCTGGCTCGACGGCGCCTCCTCGTTCGCCGACGCGGACGCCGCGTTCGCCGCGGCGGCGAAGAAGGGCGCGCTCTCGTCCCTCGACGGGCTCGTGCTCCCGGCAAGCGACTTCGCCCTCGTCGGCCTCGACCTCGACTCCGCGCCCAAGCGCACCGTGATCCTCAAGAACACGATGGACGGCGTCGCGTCGTATCAGCTCCTCGCGGTCACCTTCACGCCCTGACACGCGCTGACGAAGCCGCGGACGAGCCGTCCGCTCCTACACGAACGCCGGCTGTGTGCTCGCTGACGCGGCTTGCGTTCGTATGCGGTAGGCGGGATCCTTCTTTCGATGGGGAGCTTTACACCTCCCCCGACGACGGCGCTCGCGCCGGGCGATCGGTTGGATCGGTACGAGCTGCTCTGCGTCCTCGCGCAGGGCGGCATGGGTACCGTCTGGCTCGCGCGCCTCACGGGCAAGCTCGGGTTCGAGCGCCTCGTCGCGCTGAAGACGATCCTCCCGTCGTACACCACCGACCAGCAGTTCACGGCGATGTTCCTCGACGAGGCGGGCATCGCCGCGCAGGTCGATCACGAGAACGTCGCGCGGATCCTCGAGATCGGGGAGGACCGCGGCTTCCTCTACTACGCGATGGAGCTCATCGACGGCGAGTCGCTGCGGAAGCTCTATCGGGACGTGCGCATGCAGGGCCAGGTGTTCCCGCTCGGCGTCGCGCTGCGCGTCTGCGCCGACGCCTGTGCCGGGCTCCACGCGGTGCACGAGCTGCGCGGGCCGGACGGCCGACCTCTCGAGGTCGTGCATCGCGACGTGTCCCCGCAGAACATCCTGGTGACCGTGCGCGGTACGACGAAGCTGATCGACTTCGGCGTGGCGAAGGCCAAGGAGCGCCGCACGGAGGAGACGACCGCGGGGACGCTCAAGGGCAAGCTCGAATACATGGCGCCCGAGCAGGCGGCGGGCGAGCCGATCGATCGGCGCGCCGACGTCTACGCGATCGGCGCCATCCTCTACGAGCTCCTCGCCGGGCGGCCGGTGCGCGACACCGACGAGGGACGCCAGCTCCTCGCGCTGCACGAGCTCGTGACCGGCGTGCCGTACGCGCCGCTGCCGCCGAACATCCCGCATCTCGTGCGCTCGGTCGTCGACCGCGCGCTCTCGCGCGATCCGAACATGCGCTACCGGAGCGCCGACGAGCTGCGTCATGCGCTCGAGCAGGTCATCCTCGCCACCGGCCACAGCGCGACGACCGACGACGTCGCCACCGTCCTCGCCCACTTCTCGCGCGAGCGCACGGCGAAGCGAAAGGAAGCGATCGACCTGGCGGTGCGTGCCGCCGCGGAGGGGCGCATCGCGCAGGACGAGGCGCACAACGGCAAGCAGGAGAAGACGATCGTCGCTCCGCTCCAGCGCCGTCACGGAGGCGTGCGCACCGGGCCCGTGCTGCCGCCGTACGCGGCGTCCGCCTCCGGCGGCTTCCCGGCCGCGACGTCGTCGTCGCCCGTCGTCTCGAACGTCCCGCCGGGCGACGGGCCTCCGACCGGACCGTCGATGCGCACGATGGAAGGCGCGTCGATGAGCGCACGGCCGCTCGCATTCCCGATGCCGCAGCCGCGCTCGTCGCCGACCCGCGTGTTCGCCGGCGCGCTCGTGCTCGGCCTCGTCGCGCTCCTCGGCGTCGTCGCGGGGGTGGTGATCGCCAAGCGCGGTCAGCCGCTCGGCGGCGCCGTCGCCGCGACGACCACGGCGCCCACCTCGGCGCCCGCGCCCGCGCCGACGCCTTCGGCCTCGCCCTCGGCCGCGGCGTCCGCCGATCTCGTGCCGCCGCCGGTGGTGATCGACCCGGCGCCCCCGGCGAAGGTGATCGCCTCGTCGTCGCCGTCGGCGTCGGCGTCGAGCGCTTCCGCGACGACGACGCGAGCGGTGAAGGACGCGGGCGCGCCGGCGGTCACCCCCGCGCGCCGCACCGCGCCGTCGACCCCGCGCGGCCCGACGAAGCTCGGGAACGGGACGAAGTCCGAGGCGGACGACGAGTATGGCTTCTAGAGCGCGTGCGTGTGCGTTTGCCGTGGCTGTTCTCCTCGGCGCGAACGCTGCGAGCGCGGCCCCGAGCGCGGCCGAGCGCGAGACCGCGCGACGCCTGATGGACGACGGCAAGGCGCGGACGAAATCGGGCGAGCTCCCGCGGGCGCTCGACGCGTACCTGAAGGCGCACGAGATCATGCACGTGCCGACGACCGGCATCGCCGTCGCGCGCACGCACTACGCGATGGGACACCTCGTCGAGGCGCGCGACGCCGCGGCCGAGGTGCTACGCCATCCGCGCGAGCCCGGCGAGCCCGCGGTCTTCGAGCACGCGCGCAAGCAGGCGAGGGAGATCGAGACCCAGCTGAAAGGGCGCATCCCCACGGTCAAGATCCGCCTCCGCGGCGCGCCCGCCACGAAGGTGCTCGTCGACGACGTCGAGGTCCCGCTCTCCGCGCTCGCCGACCCGGTGCCCATGAACCCGGGCTCGCGCGTGATCGTCGCGAAGGGCGAGGGCGGCGCCGAGGGAAAGGCGCAGGTCGCCCTCTCCGAGAAGGACGTGAAGGAGGTCGAGCTCGAGGTCGTGCCCGGCGGTGCAGCGCGCGGAGGCGCGGCGGCGAGCGCGCCGAAGCGGACGGTGGTCGGTCCGTCGCTCGACGGCGACGACGCCGGCGGCGAGCGCAGCGGCGCTGCGAACGCGCTCGTCTACGGAGGCTTCGGGCTCGCAGCGACCGGCGTGGTCGTGGGCAGCGTGACCGGGCTCCTGGCGTTCTCGAAGGCCGGAGACGTGAAGCCCCAGTGCGAGAACGGCATCTGTGACCCGGCCGCCGCGAGCGATCTCGACAGCACCAAGACGATGGCGATGGTCTCGAACATCGGCTTCGCCGCGGCCGCGGCCGGTGCCGTGCTCGGCGTCATCGGCCTCGCGCTGCCGAAGACGCGGTCGACGACGAGCGCGATCGTCGTGACGCCCACGGGGGCGGGTGTGAGGGGCACGTTTTGATGCGCCGCTTGATGCTGCTCGCCTCCGGCCTCGTCGCCGCGTGTGCGGCGGTCGTCGGCGTGGACGAGCTCGCGATCGGCGAGTGCAAGGGCGGGCTGTGCACCGCCGACGGCGGCGACGGCCTCCCGGAGGACGCAGACGCGAGCGGCGACGCGCTCCCGCCCGACGGCGGGCGCGGCGACGCCGGACCTCCGTGCAGCGGGGACGCGGGGCCGCGCGCTGTGCGGGTCGGGCCGCCGGAGAACAGCTTCTGCATCGACAGCACCGAGGTGACGTACAAGCAGTACCTCGCCTTCGTCGAGGCAGGCGTCGACGCGAAGGCGCAGCCCGCGGAGTGCGCGTGGAACACGTCCTTCGTCCCGACGGCGCTCGGCAGTGACGACTATCCGGTCGCCAACGTCGACTGGTGCGATGCGCTCGCGTACTGCAAGTGGGCGGGCAAGTACCTGTGCGCCAAAGCGGTGAACGGCAAGCGCGTCGGACCGGTCTCGCCCGAGGACGTCGGCGACTACAACACGCACGAGTGGCTCATCGCCTGCTCCGCGCAGAAGAACCGCTACCCGTACGGCAGCATCCCCGACGGCGGCGCCTGCAACGTCGGCGAGAACGACGCGGGGCGCACGCTGCCGGTCGGATCGAAGCCGGACTGCGAGGGGAGCTACCCGGGCGTCTTCGACATGGTCGGCAACGTCTGGGAGTGGTTCGACGGCCCGTGCCGCTCCGATGCGGGGCTGGAGGTCGACGGCGGCGACGGCGGCCCCGCGAGCCACGAGTGCTGGGTCAAGGGCGGCGGATACGTCAATCGCGGCTCGAACATCGACTGCCGCGTGGACGGGCTCGGATCGCGGCGCGACACGAAGGTGCCGTTCATCGGCTTCCGCTGCTGCTCGGACTGACGCGCTCCTGCGCCGCATGCTCGAGGTTCTGCGGGGGACGCCCCCTCATCGAGGGGGGACCGGCGCACGGAAGAAGAATCGATCGGGCGGCCCCTGAACTCCCGCGCGCGCGCGCCGTTGACGGGTGCAGGAGGAAACATGAAGACGCGAATGACCGCCCTGACCCTCGTTGCTGCACTGCTCGCCCTCGCCGGTTGTACGAACGATGCCACTGGCGCTGCCGGCTCGACCGGGGCCGACGACGATCAGGCGGCCGGTCCGTCCGCTCCGAATGCGGCGCAGGAGGCGCAGGCGGGGCAGGGCTCGCGGATCCGCGTCTCCGGCCGGCCCGGAATGGCGCTGCCGCTGCGCGCGCCGAGCTCGGGCATCATGACCGCGCCGACGCTCCTGCCCACGTCGGCGCTCGTCGGCGAGGCCGGCACGGCCGTCTCGGCATCTTCGTCGACGTACCACTTCGGCGACGTCATCACCGTCTCGTTCGACGCGATGCCCGGCAACCGCAGCGACTGGATCGCGATCGCGCCCCTCAACGCGGCGCCGAACGAGTTCTCGTGGTGGAGCTACACCGACGGCGCGGCCTCGGGCTCGTTCACGACCGAGGCGGACGACAAGCTCCCGCCGGGGACGTTCGTGGTGCGGGCGTTCTTCGACGACGGCTACACGATCGAGGCCGAGAGCGAGCCGTTCACCATCGACGGCTCGCTCGGAACGCTCGCGGCGCAGCTGACGCCCCTGAAGGGGTCGTACGGCGGTCTCGAGCCCGTCGAGGTGACCTTCAGCGGCCTCGCCGGCAACTCCAACGACTGGATCGGCGCGTTCCGCACGTGGGGGAGCATGAAGAGCTTCTACACGCGCACCTTCACCGACGGGCTGACGAGCGGCACGGCCGAGCTCACGCCGATGTACGCGGGGACCTGGGAGCTCCGCGCGTTCGAGAGCGGCACCTACGACCTCAAGGGCCGGAGCGCGACCACGATCACGGTGACTCCGCAGGTCGCCACCGACCTTCCGGAGTACTCGGGGAGCCAGCAGGTCATCGTCCGCTTCGGCGGCATGGCGGGCGAGTACGCGAACGAGTCGATCGCCATCGCGCAGGCGGGCTCGGCGAGCGACACGTCGGTGCTCACGCAGAACGTCGACTGGGACGCGGGCGGCGAGCGCTCGTTCGACGTGTCGTCGCTCCCGAGCGGGTCGTACGTCGCGCGCATCTTCTTCCCCAACGTGAGCGGCGCCCAGGCGGAGAGCGCGGCGTTCACCATCACGCACTGAAGCGAGGCGACGTGGGGGGCTCGGACGGCCGGGCCCCGGGCGCGCTCAGACGAGCGAGCGGAAGCGAAGCGGCTCCGCCACGTTCTTCACCGGCATGCTGCGCACCTCGCCGAAGCGGAACGGGTGGTCCTTCGGGAGCGTGGCGATCGCCTCCTCCATCACGAGGATCTCGTCCTTGCCCGCGCAGCCCTGGAGACGGGCGGTGTTGTTCATCCCGCTCGAGAAGCCGGTGAAGTTGCTGTTCGGACCGAACTGCCCGACGAACAGCGGTGCGAGGTTCACGCCGGTGGAGACGGAGACGCCGACCTCGCGGAGGTTCTCGAGGCCGACGCGCTCGGGCAGCTTGTTCGTCATGCTCCGGATCTCGACCGCGCACTGGATCGCGCGCGCGAGCCGCTCCGCCGGAGGGTCGTCGTAGAAGGGCGGACCGAAGAGGGCGATGATGCAGTCGCCGACCATCTTGTCGAACACGCCGCCGTGCTGCCAGACGATCTCGACGGCGTCGCGGCTCCACGTCTCGACCAGCTCGGCCACCTTGGCGGGGGTCTTGAGCACCGTCTCCGAGAGCTTCGTGAATCCGGAGATGTCGACGTAGAGGATGCCGACCGTCTCCTCGCGCGGCGCGAGGTAGGTCCGCTCGTATTCGTCGCTCGAGAGCAGGCGCGCGACGTCGTCGGGGCGAAACGAGTAGGCGAGGGAGCGCCACTCCTTGTTGAAGTCGACGACCCGCTGGCGGATGAAGCCGGCGAACGCGCTCAGGAGCTCGCGATCGTACGTGTTGAACGGTCCGTTCTTCGACGTGACGACGACCTTGCCGACCACCACGCTCTTGGTGATGCCGTTGATCAGGACCTCTTCCTGGGCGTCCTTGACGCCGAGCTCCTCGAGCAGGCCGGTGCCCTCGCCGGCGAGGTACTGGCGGCCGAGGATCCGGAGCGGCGCGTGGGTGTGCTGCTGCTGCGCGAGCGTGTCGACCTTCAGCTCCGCGCCCTCGAACATCTGCACGTGCAGCGTCTTCGCGGCGCTCTCCTCGGCCACGTAGACGAGGACCATGCGATCGACGGGGATCGCCTCGGCGAGGACGGCGACCGCCTGCTTGAGCCCTTCGCCGAGCACCCGGTGCCGGAGCGCGTTGCCCAGCTTCATCATCACGAGGTGCTTCTCGCGCATCGCGCGGATGCTGAAGAGGTAGTTGTCGAGCACCTCGCAGACCGCGTTCAGCGCCCCCGCGAGGCGCTCGGCGTCCGCGCTCGCCTCCGCGATCAGCCCGGCGCGTCCGAACCAGGCGCCCGCCACGTCGAGGTGCTGGGCGACCACGACGGCTTCGCCGCGCGCGACGACGCGCTCGCGGCGCGCCTCGCTCGTGC
>JBDHVD010000340.1:0-9917 GCA_039809525.1 Labilithrix sp.
CCGGCCCTCGTCGCCGGTCGATCTGCGTCAGGCGTACGTCTTCGCGCGGGGCATCGCCAAGATGCAGCCGAGCTCGGCCGATACGCGGCCCGGCCATCGCCTCGTGTGGATGCGCGGGACCGCCTTCGCGAGCCGGTCGCTCGTCGCGTCCGACGATGCGTACGCGATCGTCGGGCGGCACACGCAGAGCGACGTCGTCCTCGCCGACGATCCGTTCGTCGCGCTGCGTCATCTCCTCGTTCGCTCGATCGTGTTGCCCTCGGGCGGCCTCGCGCTGCGCATCCTCGATCTGCAGACCCACCTCGGCTTCGTGCTGCCGGACGGATCGCGGCACACGTCGATCTTCGCCGAGGGCCCCGTCGCGCTCGCGCTCGGCGAGTACGCGCTCGTCGCGCTGCCCACCGAGGCGAACGGCGATCCGCTCCCGGGCGAGCTCCCGCCGCCGGAGATGCACACGCCCCCGCACGTGCGCGAGCAGCTCGCGGCGCTCGCGAACGCGATGTCGCCGTATCGCGCGAACGCGCGGCCCGCGACGAACCGCGTGTCGCGCATCACGCTCATGCCCCGGCCGGTGATGGTGGGCGAGCCGCTGCCTCCGAGCCTCGGCCGCCTCGTGTCGGCGGGCGGCTACTCGCTCACGCTGCAGCGCGAAGGGCGCTCGGCGACGGTCGGCCTCTCGGAGGAGGACCTGTCGCGCGGCGCGATCGTCGGGCGATCGGAGAAGTGCTGCTCGGAGATGCTCCGGCGCATCACCGACGTGAACACGTCGCGCGCGCACGTGCTCGTCCTCCGCGACGGTCCGCTCGTCCACGCGTACGATCTCGCGTCGACGCAGGGCACGTATCAGCAGGGGATGCCCGCGCGTCGCGTGGTGCTCGCGGATGCGGGGACGATGCTCACGCTGGGCCGAGGCGACGGCGCCGTCCGGCTCTGGTGGCAGCGCAGCCGCTGAGGCGCGCGCTACTTCTTCTTGCTGGTGTCGCCGAGGAGCGCCTTGGTCAGGGCCGACGAGCCGTGGCGGCGGAGCTCGGCGCAGAGCGAGACCGACTCGAGCGCCTCGGCGAGCGGCCGCTGCGCGCCTTCGATCGACGTCGCGCGCGGCGTGTAGAAGGCGGCGCGCTCCTCGGCGTCGACCTTCGTGCAGCCCACGCCGGCGGCGCGCACGAGCCCGGCGCTCAGGCTGCCGGGCAGCTTCTTCCGCAGCTCGTCCCAGTGGGCGCGCACCCACGCCTCCGCGATCGGCTGCGCGCGACGGCGCGCGAACGCCGAGCCCATGACGTAGCGGATCTCGGGGATGCGGATCTCGTCGGTGAGCACGAGGTCGAGCGCCTTGCCGATCAGCGCGGGATCGTCGAAGCCGGTCATCGCCCGGAGCGCGGTGATGCGGTCCTCGCGCGTCTTCGCCTTCTTCGCCGCGTCGCGCAGCGCGTCGAGGCGCGATGCATCGGCGCGGCGCGACGCGAGATCGACGGCGATGCTCGCCGTGTCCGCGTCGATGCTCGCGGGATCGGTGAGCCACTTGCTCGCGAGCTCGCCCGCCTCCTTGAGCGTCGCCTCGTCCTCGGCGAGGTCGCCCATCGCCGCGAGCACCGTGCGCCGCAGCATGGCCTCGTCTCCGCTGCCGCTGCTCTCGCCCGGCTTCGGGACCCAGCCGAGCTCCTTCTTCTTCTTCGTGAAGCGCGCGGCGACGAGCTTCTGGAACGCGGGGCGCGCGTCTTCCTCGACGAGCGCGTGGTCCATGCCGGCGAGGATGGTCGCGACCTGCGCCGCGACGTGCCGCGTGGGATCGTCGTCGAAGAGCGGCAGGAGCTTCACCAGCGTCTTCGCGTCGAGCTTGCCCGCGCGGACGCCGGCCCAGGTGTTCGAGAGCAGCGAGAGGCGTGCGGGGACGTCGAGGTCCTTCTTCGCTTCGCCGAGGCGGAGCGTCTCCTTGTCGGAGACGACGAACCGGTAGTACGCGCTGTCGACGTTCGGATGGATCGCGCCGGGGCAGCGGCCACGGCCCGCGACGAGCGAGGGCGCGCCGAACGCGAGGTCCGCGCACGTGCTCTTCGCGTCGCCGAGCGCGCGCACGCAGACCGGGATCGTCCAGACGCGATCGTCCTCGGCGGGCACCTGCGAGCCGAGCGGCCGCCACGGCTCCTGCGTCAGCTCCGCATGCCAGCGACCCGCGGGCTCGCACTCGAGGTGCGTGTCGACCGCGGGGACGCCCGCCCGATCGAGGTACGCCGACGCCATCTGCGTGACGTCCTTGCCCGACGCGCGGTCGAGCGCGCCGAGCAGCTTGTCGGCCTGCACGCTCTTCCACGCGTTCTCCTCGAGGTACGCGCGTACGCCGCGGCGGAACGCGTCCTCGCCGATCCACTTCTCGATCGTCGCGAGGACCGCGGCGCCCTTCTCGTAGGTGATGCCGTCGAACGCCTCGTGCGCTTCGCTGGTCGACGTCACGGGCTGCCGGATCGCCCGCGCGGTGGCGAGCGCGTCGTAGTCCATGATGCCGAGCGCGGAGGCGATCGCATCGGTGCGCGCGCCGAGGGACGGGCGCCACTTCTCGACCGCGCGCCACTCCATCCACGTCGCCATGCCCTCGTTCAGCCAGAGGTCGTTCCACCACGAGGCGGTGACCAGATCGCCGAACCACTGATGGGCGAGCTCGTGCGCCACGACGAGCGCCTGCGAACGACGCGCGGCCACGGACGCGCGCTGCGGATCGAGCAGGAGGCGCTCCTCGCGGAAGGTGACGAGCCCCGGGTTCTCCATCGCGCCCGCGGCGAGCTCGGGGACCGCGACGATGTCGAGCTTCGGGTAGGGGTAGGGGATGCCGAAGTACTGCTCGAGCACGCCGAGGATCCCGGCGGTCGTCTCGAGCGCGAGATCGCCGTGGCTCGGCGGCTTGCCCTTCGTGGTGACGATCCGGATCGCCGGCTTCTCGCTGCGGCCGGAGTCGCGCACGTCGAAGTCGCCCACCGCGAACGCGAGGAGGTAGCTCGGGAGCGGCGGCGTGGGCGCGAAGCGGAAGCGCGCGCCCTCGCGTGCGGCCTCGGGGGTGTTCGCGAGCGCGATCGTCCCGGGCGGCGCGGTGATCGAGAGCTCGAACGGGACCTTGAACGCCGGCTCGTCGAAGCAGGGGAACGCGCGACGCGCGTCGGTCGCCTCGAACTGGGTGAAGGCGTACCAGCGGTCGCCCTCCTTGATCCGGTAGAGCCCGGACAGCTCGTCGTCGAACGGCGCGGAGTACCCGAGCTCGAGCGCGATGCGCCCGGCCGGGAGCGGCTGATCGAAGAAGAGCACGAGCTCCTCGGGATCCTTCGCGCCCTTCGCCGCGCGCATCGTCGTCCGCGCGACGAGCTCCTGCTGTCCGTTCGGGGGGCCGAAGACCGCGCGCGCGCGGGCGATGTCGATCGCGTGCGCGTGCAGCACGACCCACGACGTACGCTGCGGGACGTCGACGTCGATGCGCACCGTGCCCTCGAACCGCGGCTGCGCCGGATCGATCTTCAGATCGAGCGTGTACCTCACCGGCGATGCGAGCGGAGGCAGTCGTCCGTCGGCGCGCGGCTCGGGCAGCGGCGTCGGCGGAGGCGGCGCCGGCACCGCGGGCGGAGTCGCGACGGGAGGCTCGCCGGGGCATCCCGCGAGCAGCGCAAAGAGCGCGGCGAGCACCGCGAGCCGGGACAGCATCGAGCGGCAAAGCTCGATCACCCCGGAGCGCCGGTCAACGGAGATCGCCTGCAGCCGCGGCAGCAGGCAGCACTCGCGTCATCGACGGCGGCGCGGGACGTCGAACGACGCCGGAGATCGGCGCGCGCTTGCGCTCGGCGACGGGCGCGGAGGCATCGATGGACCAGCCCGCGGTCGCCGACGTGATGATGAACGATCGCTCGTCGGTGCCGCCGCGCCAGAACACCGCGAGGACGCCGGCCCGCCAGCGGGGCGACAGCGACCAGAGCCCGTTCGCGTAGGCGAGGAAGCCGATGAGGCGGAGGCCGCGGAAGCTCTCCGGCGTGGTGAACGCCTGCGAGCCCTTCGTCGCGCAGCTCACGAAGACGCCGTCCCGCAGGCGATAGATCGTGTTGCTCGTCTCGAGCGAGGCCTCGCCACGGAAGGCGTCGGCGGCCATCGCCGTCCAGCTCGCGGCGGACTGACGGGCGAGCTTCACGAGCATCTGGAGGGGCGCGTTCATGCTTACATCGACCCACCTTTGCACCCGGCGTGCCGGCCCGGAAAACCTCAGGAATCCCGCAGAACGCCGGATTCGTCGGGGCGGCCCTTGGTGTTTCGTCGCCGGAACGATGGCCGCGGGATCCAGGTCCGCCCGGAGACCAGTGAGGCGCGCTTGGGCGCCGGGCTGCTCAAGCGGAGCGTCACTCGGGCCGGAGGACGGTCGCGTGCAGATCGCGCCCGCGCCCGTCGACCAGGGTCACCGTCAGCGCGCGCGTCTTTCCGTCGATGCGCACGACGCCGAAGTACTGCGTGCCCGTCGCCGGCGAGCCGGTGCCGTCGGGCGAGGCGAACGCGACCTCCGGACCGAACGTGTCGTCGAGGCGCTTGTGCGGGAACGACGTCGCGTGCATCGGACCGGCGACGAACTCCCAGAACGGCGCGAAGTCCTTGTACGCGCCGCGCGCGGGATCGTAACGGTGCGCCGCGGCGTAGTGCACGTCGGCGGTGAGCCAGATCACGTTCCTCACCCCGCGCCGCTCGAGCGAGGTCAGGAGGCGCGCGAGCTCGAGCTCCCGCTCGCGGGGCGGGCCGTCGATGTTCGCGAAGCCGTCGTACGCCTCGCCGCCTTCGCCGTCGGGCTCCGACACGACGAGGCCGATCGGCATGTCGCAGGCGACGACCTTCCACGTGGCGGTCGAGCGCGCGAGCGCCTCCTCGAGCCAGCGGAGCTGCGCGTCCCCGAGCAGGCGCGCCGCCTCGCGGGGCGGCGGATAGTTCCGCGATCGATGCGAGCGCCCGTCGAGCAAGAACAGCTCGAGGTGCGGGCCCCACCGCACCGACCGATACATCGGCCCGCGCATGTCCGGCAGCGTGGGCGTGTGCTCGAACAACGCTCGGCGCGCGTGCGCCGCGAGCTCGTCGACCTTCGGCGACTGTCCCGGCCACCAGTCGTTCTGCACCTCGTGGTCGTCCCAGAGGGCGAACAGCGGGACCGACGCGGAGAGCGCGCGCACCTGGCGCGACTCGCGCGCGTAGAGGAACGCGCCGCGGAAGTCGTCGAGCGTCTCGGCGCGATGGTCCTTCGCCTTCGTGACGAGGTTCC
This sequence comes from Labilithrix sp., assembly GCA_039809525.1. Classification (GTDB taxonomy): domain Bacteria; phylum Myxococcota_A; class Polyangia; order Polyangiales; family Polyangiaceae; genus Labilithrix. The sequence continues at coordinate 5,267 of JBDHVD010000340.1, forward strand.
GCCACACGCCTCCGTCGGGGAGCGCGATGGTCGGCGGGATGGGATCGTCGGCATAGATCCGGTCGCCGCAATGGATGAAGAAGTCGGGCGCGCGGTCGAGGAGGGCGGCGTACGCCGGCATGCCCCCGCGACTCTCGTCGATGCCCCAGCCCTGTCCGTTCGTGTCACCGGACCACGCGAACACCACGTCGCGGCCGTCGTCGAGGGCGGGCGCGGTGGTGAACGATCCGGTCGCCCACTCGGACGTGCGCTCGCCCTCGAAGGCGGCGCGATAGTGGATGCGCGTGCCGGCGGGCAGCCCGTCGAGCGCGATGCGCGCGGTCAGGTCCATCGCCTCGGTCGCGAGCGGGCCTGCCGCGCGCGTCACGCGTTCGAACCGCGCATCGGGCGCCCACTCGACGATCATGCGCGAAGGGCGATCGGCGCGCGACCAGATCACCGCGCGCGTGGAGCCCACGTCGCCGCTCTGCACACCCCATCGCGGCTCGGGGATCCCGGCGGATGCGCTGCGGGGTGCAGCCCTCGATGCTTCGCGCGTACACCCCAGGGCGAACGCCGCGCCGAGGCCGCCGAGCAGGTCGCGCCTGCTCATGTGATAGCCTCGGTGTCCGCGCATGCGCTGGTTCTACCATCCCTGGCGCGTCGTTTTCGCGGTCCTCTTCGCGTGCCTCGCGCTGACGTTTGCGCGCACGTCGTTGGCGCAAGCTGGACCCGAAACGACCGCTCCCCCTCCGTCTGCATCGGTCGCGGCCTCCTCGAGCGCGATCCCCATCCCGGCCCCCGCCGCGTCGGCGAGCGCGAAGCCCGCGGCCACCGCGGAGGTCCGCGTACGCGATCGCGTGATCCTCACGCTCCGGGCTTCGCGTGCGGAGCGATCGGCGCAGGAGCGCGCGCGCGCGGCGAGCGCCGCCATCGCCTCGCTGCTCGCGCATCCCGAGGAGATCGGCGACGTCCGCCACGAGGACCAGCAGGGCTCGGCCGTCGTCTTCGTCGGCAAGACGCCGATCGTGACGCTCGGACCGGAGGACGCCGAAGCGGCAGGCGAGACGAGCGTCGGCGTGCTCGCCGCGCAGGTCACCACGCGCCTCGCGGACGCGATGTCGACGGAGCGGAAGCGCAGCGCGATCGCGACGACCGTCTTCTCCTTCTCGCTCCTCATCTTCTCCGCGCTCATCGCCTTCCTCCTCTTGCAGCGGGTCTCCGACGTCGCGGCGCGCATGCGCGAGTGGCTGGTCGAGGACCCCGCGAAGATCACGGCGCTCCGTCTCGGCAAGATCGAGTTCGTGAGCGCTGGCGCCGCGCGCGGAGCCCTGTCGATCGCGCTCACGCTCGGGCACCGCCTCATCCAGCTGACGATCGCCTACGGGTGGTTGATCCTCGCGCTCTCGCTGTTCGAGGCGACGCGCGGCTACACCCAGAAGCTCACCGGGATCATGGTGACGCCGCTGTACGCGCTCGCGGCGCGCATCGGCAGCGCGCTGCCGATGCTGGTGGTGGCGATCATCGCGGTGATCGCGGTCACCGTCCTCGTCCGCTTCCTCGGGCTCTTCTTCGACAGCGTCGCGCGTGGCGACACGCGCATCGAGTGGCTCCCGCGCGACCTCGCCCGTCCGACCAGCGCCCTCGTGCGCGGCGGCATCATCGTCATCGCGCTCGTCCTCGCGTCGCCGATGATCACCGGGAGCGACGACGGAGCGCTCTCCCGCGTCGGCCTCGTCGCGCTCGTCGCGCTCGCCCTCGCGGCGACGCCGATGCTGGCCTCGGCGGCGTCGGGGATGCTCTTCGTCTACGGGCGCCGGTTCAAGCGGGGCGAGCTCGTCGAGTTCGGTGGTCGCTCGGGCCGCGTGATGGACGTCACGCTGTTCGAGGTGCGCCTCGAGGACGCGGCCGCGACCGAGATCAGCGTGCCCCACCTCCTCGGGCTGTTCCACCCGACACGTGTCCACCGGCATCCGCCGCTCGGATCGATCGACGTCGTGGTCGACCCCATGGCCTCCCAGGCCGACGTCGAGAAGGCGCTCACGGAGGCGGCGCGCGAGCTCTCCACGCGCGCGCGCGTCGAGCTCCTGTACATCGACCACGCGGGCGCGCGCTGGCGGGTGACGAGCGCGGTCAGTCGCGGCGATCACACGCTCGTGCGCGCGGTGCAGGAGGCGCTCACGAAGGCCGGCATCGCCCTGGGCCGGAGCCGGCCGGAAGGAACGAGCAGCTCGTGAGCGCGATCGCGCTCTTGATGGGGCTGCTCGTCCTCTCGTTCCTCGGCAGCCTGCTCGTCGGAGGTCGCGCGGCGCGCGGTCTGCCTTCGGGTGTGGAGTACCTCGGGCTCGGAGTCGCCGTGGGCCCGTTCGCGCTCGGCCTGGTCGAGCGCCCGATGATCGCGGAGTTCGAGCCGGTGGTGCAGGTCGCGCTCGGCTGGCTCGCGTTCGTCGTCGGGCTCGACTTCGGGCGCGTCGACGGACGTCGCGTGCGCGCAGGCTCGATGGCGCTCGGCATCGCCTGCGCGACGCTGACCGGCGTGCTCGTCGCTGCGGTGACGCATCGGTTCCTGCAGCTGATGCCGGTGCCGGGCATCGACCGGAGCTCGGGGATGCTCCTCGCCGGTGGCGCCGGCGCGGTCACCGCCGAGACGACGCGCTTCGCCGTGCAATGGGTGACGACGCGCTGGAGCGCGAAGGGTCCGGTCTCGAAGCTGCTCGGCGAGCTCGGCGCGGCGGACGACTTCGCGCCGCTCGTCGCCGTCGGCGCGATCTTCTCCTTCACCCCGGTCTCCGGGCTCACGATCACGCTCCCGGCGTGGGGGTGGTTCTCCGCGAGCCTCCTGCTCGGCGCGCTGCTCGGCACGGTCACCGCGCTGCTGCTCCGGGGTGCGGAGGGCGACGCGGTGTGGGGCGCGCTCCTCGGCACGCTGCTCCTGGGCGTCGGGACGTCGGTGCGCTTCGGGCTGTGCACCATCTTCGTGACGTTCGTGATGGGCATCGCGCTCGGCGCGGTGTCGCCCACGCGACGCACGCTGCGGCGCATGGCGGGCGCGACCGAGCGTGCCGTGCTCTATCCGATGCTCCTCCTCGCGGGCGCGCGCATCGATCCGCGCCCCCTCCTCGAGAACCGCCTCCTCGGCGCGGTCGTGGCGCTGATGCTGCTCGCGCGGATCGTGGGCAAGCTGCTGTCGGGCCTCATCGTGCGCTTCACCGTGCCGGCCGCGAGGCCCGCGGGGCCGGCGCTCGGGATCGTCCTCCTCTCGTCGGGGCCGATGACGGTGTGCGTCGCGTTCGTGATGGCGCTGCGCTACCCCGGCATCGTCGGTGACACGCTCCTCGTGTGCGCGGCGCTGTCGAACGTCCTCGGCGAGGTCGTCTCGACGTTCGCGCTGAAGAAGCTTCTCGGCCAGCTCGGAGAGATCGCGCCGCCCGCGGAGGCGCCGGGCAGGCGCGAGCTCGTGCCCACGGGAGAAGAGGCATGAGCGCGCACGGCAAGAGCTTCGGGGGCCGGGCGAGCGACGCGCTCAGCCTCGCGGTGGTGTTCGGCATCCTCTACGCCGGCGCGCGCCTGGTGCCCGGGCTGCACGGCGAGACGGCGAAGGCGGCGGCGCTGATCGGCGCCCTCGGCTTCCTCCTCCTCGCAGGCACGCTCACGAGCGAGCTCGTCGAGGTCATCGGCGTCCCGCACCTCACCGGCTACCTCGCGGCCGGGATCATCGCCGGACCGCACGTCCTGCACCTCATCGACCACGACACGGTGAAGCGGCTCGAGGGCGTCAACACGCTCGCGATCGCGCTCATCGCGCTCGCCGGCGGCGCGGAGCTGCGGCTCGAGACGCTGCGCGACGGGTTGAAGGGACTCGTGAGCGCGATGACCGTCCAGACCCTGCTGGTGATGTCGGTCTGCTCCGCGGTCTTCTACTTCGCGAAGCCCGGCTTCGTGCGGGAGATGCCACAGGCCGCGATCTTCGGCGTCGCGCTCCTGTGGGGCGTCCTCGCGATCACCCGCAGCCCGTCGGCGCTCCTCGCCATCCTCTCGCAGACGCGCGCCAGCGGTCCGCTCGCGCGCTTCTCGCTCGGCTTCATCATGTCGAGCGACGTCGTGGTCGTGCTCGTGCTCGCCGGCGTCATCACCGTCGCGCGTCCGCTCGTGGATGCGAACGCGACGATGTCGCTCGATGCGTTCCGCGACCTCGGGCACGAGGTGCTCGGGAGCGTGGCGATGGGCACCACGCTCGGCCTCGTGCTCGCGGCGTACCTGAAGATGCACGGCCGCCAGCTCGTCGTGGTCCTCGTGGCGCTCGGGTACGGCGTCACCGAGGTGCTGCACTACGTGCACTTCGAGCCGCTCCTCACCTTCATCGTCGCGGGCTTCGTCGTGCAGAACCTCTCGAAGCAGGGCGAGAAGTTCCTCCACGCGATCGAGTCGACGGGCGAGGTCGTCTACGTCCTCTTCTTCGCGGGTGCGGGGGCGCATCTGAACATCCCGCTGCTGAAGGAGTTCTGGCCGATCGCGCTCCTCTTCACCGGGACGCGGGCGGTGACGACCTGGGTGGGGAACGCGGTATCGACGCGGATCGCCAAGGACCCGCCCATCCTCAGGCGCTGGGGCTGGGCCGGGCTCGTCTCGCAGGCCGGCGTCGCGATCGGCATCGCGCAGGCCGTCGCGCGGC
>JBDHVD010000341.1:0-9916 GCA_039809525.1 Labilithrix sp.
GCCACCGAGCCCGCGGTCGAACGCGCGGACGCCGCGGGACCGGTCGCGCCCGCGGCGCCCGCGAAGGAGCCGATCGCGAGCGCGTGCCTCATGGTCAACGTGTGCGACTGCAACCTCGGCTGCGCCGCGATCCGCCTGCCCCGCGCGCAGCTCGTCGAGGGCACGCACACGCGCGTCCTCCGCGGGCCGCTCGAGGGTCAGGAGGTGAAGATCGTCGAGGTCACCGACGCCTCCGGCGCGCGCGTCCTCGCGCTCACCGATCTCGCGCACGACCAGGCGTGCTCGCTTCCCTCCGCGCGCGCCCTCGTGGGCTACGGCTGCGCGGCGAGCGACTTCGGCCCGGTGCCGGCGAAGGCCTGCGCGCGCGGCTGCGACTGACGCCGCTCACGGCTCGTCGCCGAGCGCGGCGATCTCGCGATCGAGCTTCTTCGCCGCGACCGCGTTGAGCCAGGCGATGCCGGCGAACACGAGCGTCGTCAGGACCACGGCGCCCGCAGCCACCGCGACCGCGACGCCGCCCTTCGCCGCCGCCTGCACGAAGCGATCGACGAACATGAGGACGAGACCGGGCACGAGCGGCGCGAGGTACCAGCGCCAGACCGTGCGGAGCATGTCGCGCTGGCGCTCGAGCTCGGCGCGGTGGAATCGGACGCAGCTCTCCGTCGTGCCCTCCTCGCCCGGGAGCGGCTTCGCGCCGGCCCGCGTGTAGAGCTGGAACGTGACGAACAGCGTGCCCAGCGCGACGAGCGCCGGCCCGAGCTTGCCGAGCCAGGTCTGCGCGCCGGAGGCATAGCCGGCGAACACGACGACCACCACGCCGGCCGCGACGTACTCGCGGAGGTTGCGAAAGCGGATCGTCCGCTGGAAGCGCGTCGCCTTCGCGCGGATCTCCTCGGGCGAGAGACGCGTCGGCTCGACGGGCTGCCCCTGCCAGAGCGCCTGGAGATCGGTCGGAGGCCGGTTACTCATGAGACCTTCCTTGGAAGCGACGGGTGAGGACCTTCTTGATGCGATGGATCTTGGTGGCGACGTTCGCCGGCGAGAGACCGGTGACCTCCGCGATGGCCTGCCCGTCCTCGCCCTCGAGGTAGAGGAGGATGACCTGGCGATCGGCCGGCGCAAGGCTCCGTACGAGCTCGAGCAGGCGCTCGAGCGCATCGCGTCGCTCGACGAGCTGATCGACGCGCGTGGGATCGGCGAGGCGCTCCATCTCTTCCAGACCGACGAGGTCCTCGGCGCGGCCTCTCCGACTCCGGAGGACGTGTGAGACCGCGACGTTGTGCGCGACGCGATACACCCACGTGCGCAGCGAGCAGCGTCCGTCGAAGCTCACGAAGCTTCGCCAGAGCGCGACGTGGATCTCCTGGACGAGGTCCTGCCGGCGAGCTTCGTTCGCCTCGTACCCGCGCGCGAGCCGTTCGATCGCCGGCGCGAGCCCGGTCGCGAACTCGGTATAGAGCGCATCTCGACGGGAGCCTTCGTCGGGCATCGAACCCTGCGACCTCCCGATGACCTCTAGCTGTTCCACGGCAGCCACATCCAGCTAGTCGCCGGCGGGGCGCCTTTCTTACGGGCCGGATGCAGAAATCGACCGGGCGCCCGTCAGGGCTGGGCGCACATGGCCTCGAGGGCGCACGACGGCGAGGCCTCGACGCTCGCCGTGTCGGCGTCGCAGCTCCGGGCGCCGGCCTCCGCGACGCATGTCGAGAGCCGGTCCGCGTCGACGCCCGTCGGACATGCTTCGGCCGGCAGCGCCGCGGCGACCTCGTGACCGATCGCGTTCACGCACTCGTCGCGGTCGCCGAACGCGCGGCCGGTTCCGACGTGCTCGCATGCGACCTCACGATCGCAGCGCGCCGCCGCGACGCGGACCACCGCATTCGGCGTGTCGACGCGCGACGGTGCGCGCACGGGCGTCACAGGGGCGGCCGCAGGTACGCTCGAGCTCGCACCGCTCGTCGTGGTGGTGATCGCGGCGCTCGTCGTCGTCGTCCTTCCTTCGGCGGTCGCCGCGTTCGCCGGGGATCGCGCGGGTCGCCGCGCTTCTCCCCCGCCTCCGCATCCGAGTCCCGCGAAGAGGGTGGCGAGCGCGAGCACGACGATTTCACGATGGCGACGCATGACGAATCCTCCTGGACGACGAGGGTGCCTTGCACTCCGCAGACCAGCGGACCGTCCCGCGCGTCAGTCCCCGTTCCCGGCGACGAGGCCAGCGTCGCCTCGAAGACGACGCTGCAGGCGCGGGAGCGTCGTGCACGGATCGGGACGGCGCACGCGGCCCCGCCGACAACGACTGGCCCGACCTCCAGGCGAACGGAGGTTCTGCTTCGCGTGGCTCCGTGAGCGAAACCATCATCGCCACGCGTCGATGTCGGGTGCCGGAGCGTGGCACCCGCGGATCGCCTTCGCAACCACGATGGAGACCGCTTCGCGGTGTTCGGTGGAGATCGCCACGCCCGTTCGACGGACCACCTCGCTTATAGTCGAGGCATGGGAGGAGGGCGCGACCTGCTCGACGTCATCGAGAAGGCGTACGTGCTGGAGGGCAGCGACGCGGACTGGTTCGACGGCATCGCCGCGACGGTGCGCGCCAACCTCCCGTTCCGCGCCCTCGGCGTCGTGGTCAACGGCTACGACGTCTCCGACCCGGAGCGCCCGGTGTTCACGAGGTTCCACTTCGCCGGCGTCGACTGGCTCGCGGACTCGTGGACGGAGCTCGTGAAGTACTTCGAGACCGATCCGGAGCGCACGCGGGCGAGCTACGGCGCGCTCGACGAAGGCCTCGGCCTCCAGATCCCCGTTGCCGGAGGCGAGCGGCTCGCCGCGGCCTTCCGGCGATCGAAGATCGGCGACGTCTACGGGGTCAACGGGCGGAATCCGTCGGGACGCGGGTGCTTCGTCGGGATCGTGCTGCCGCCGCGCTTCGCTCCGATCGGGCCGGGCGTGCGACGCGCCTTCGCCCGGATCGCCCGCCACCTCGCGGCCGCTCACCGCCTGCGCCAGAGGCTCGCGACGCTCGAGGGATCCGATCCCGCCGCGAACGCCGATGCAGTGATCACGAGCGACGGGAAGATCGAGCATGCCGTGGGCGCGGCCCGGTCGGCCGAGGCGCGCGAGGCCCTTCGACGCTCCGTCGTGACGCTCGCCGCGGTGCGCGGCCAGCGGCGCCTCGACGATCCGGAGAAGGCCATCGCGGCCTGGAAGGCGCTCGTCGACGCGCGCTGGTCGCTCGTCGATCACTTCGAGCGAGGCGGCAGCAAGTACCTCGTCGCGCACCGCAACGACTGTCAGCCGGCTCCGCTGGCGCTGCTCACGGAGCGCGAGCGACAGGTCGTGGCGCTCGCGGCCATGGGGCACTCGAACAAGTCGATCGCGTACGATCTCGGCATCGCGACGTCGACCGTGGGCGTCCTCGTGAGCCGTGCGCTCCGCCGGCTCGGCCTCCGCTCGCGGCGGGAGCTCCGCACGCTGTATCTCGCACCGGCGCCGATCGACGACGCGTGAGCCCGACGTGGTCCGTGGCGAATTCCGACCCATCCTCGTGCGGATGGCGGCATGATTCGCCCCGCCATGATCCCCGCCGGCACCGTCTGTTACGTCGAGGTCGTCACGAGCGAGGTCGAGCAGGTGCGGACGGCGCAGGAGCGCTGTCACGGGTGGCGCTTCACCGCGACGCCCGCGCTGGGGAACGCCTTCGTCGCGGAGCTGGCGGACGGCTCGCGCTACGCCGTGCGCGCGCCGATGCACGACGGCGAGAGACCCGTCACGCGGGTGTACGTGCGGGTCGAGGACATCGATCGCGCCGCGGAGGCCGCGCGCCTCGCCGGTGGGTTCCTCGCGGTGCCGCCGATGGAGATCCCCGGCCACGGACGGATCGCCATCTACATGCTCGGCGGCTCGGAGCATGGCCTGTGGCAACTGCCGTGAGCCGCACGGCCGCCCGCGGCGTGTGCGGTTGAATGAATGACGCTCGCCGCACGTCTTGCTCCGCGACGGCCGTGAGGTCGAGTCATCTCCGCGAGGCTCCTCATGTCGATTCAGCTCGGTGGCGTCATCGTCCAGTATCGCGTGCCGATCGCGATCCCGCGACCGCTCGCGGAGCGATACCGCGATCCCCACTATGACGGAGACGACGATCCCGACTCCGCGCCCGAGCTGCTCGGCTGTCTCTACGACGGGACCGTCCGGCGCATCGAGGAGATCGCCGAGCTCCCTGCTCTCGTGCTCGCCGACGTCACCGAGCCCGTGGTCGCGTACCACTCGCGCTGCGTGATCGTCCTCGATCGCTCCGTCGCCGCGCGAGCGAACCTCGACGACACCTCGGGGCTCAGCGCGCTCGACGAGCGCCTCGCCGCCCTCTCCTCGGCCGACCACGTCGAGCGGGTGCTCGTCTTCCACTGCGACGGCTGGAGCGATACGCACGCGTTCTGCGTGTTCGAGAAGGGCGCTCGCTCTCGCCGGTTCGCGCGCATCCCCGGCGGGGACGGCGAAGTGCGGATCGACGACGGGCTCCCGCTCCCCACCGAACCCGAAGGAGACGCGAGTCCCGAGATGCGCGTCGTCTCCGCGACGCGAGCGCTCCTCGAGGACGCCACCATCGCGTCGTTGACCGGCCGCTCGGAGACGCACGCGTTCTTCTGCGTGCGCGCCTGACGATCGGGCGCGCGTCGACGCTGCCTGCCAGGCGTCGTCGTCGCGTCCCGACGTCTCGACCCCGCGGCCGCGCGGATGTTTTTCCCACGGAAACCCCACGAACGGCGCAGGCGATCGCGAGGTATTCGGTTGCATGGAGCGTTCGACGCTCGCGGTCCGCGGACGGGCCCGAGCCACGAACGGTCCGAAACCGCACCGAGCGAGGTCCAGCCGATGTTCGAGAAGAAGGCCACGATCGTCATTTTCCTCGCGTCGATCCAGACGGTCGCCATCGGCGCGTGCGTCGGCGACGACGCCGCGAACGGCACTCCGTCGAACACACCCGACGCGTCCTCGAACACCGCCGACGTGGGGACGGGCACCGACGCGGCCCCTGCGAAAGACGAGGATGCGGCGATGCCTGACGCGGACGCGGCCCGTCCGATCCAGTGCCCCGCGGACGGCTGTACGAGCTGCGCGGATCTCCTCGCACGCAACGCCGGTCTCGCCAGCGGCACGTACTCGATCGATCCGGACGGGGCGGGCGCGGCGTTCTCGTCGATGTCCGCGTACTGCGACAACGACACCGACGGCGGCGGCTGGACCCTCGTGCTCAATTACGTCCACAAGGACGGGACGAACCCGAACGTCGTCGAGCGCACGACGCTGCCCGTCGTCGTGGGCAGCAAGCTCGGCGACGACGAGAGCGCCTCGACGAGCGCCTGGGGTCACGCGTCGCTGGCCCTCGTCAGCGCCCTCGCGCCGAAGGACCTCCGGTTCTACGGAGCCACGAGCGCGCACGCGCGCATCGTGAACTTCAAGACGAGCTCCACCGCCTGCATCGCGTATGCGAAGACGGGCGCCGGCTCGTGCATGGGGATCGAGACGTCGTTCACCCCCCTTGCCGGCCACACCGCCCAGCTCCCCGCGGATGCGGACGCCTGGATGTCCGACAAGGGCGCGCTCGCCCTGACGACGTTCCCCTTCTACAAGACGAGCACCGTCCACTGGTCCATCAAGGGCGGCGGCGCGCGGTGGGAGGTCGACGGCTACAGCTCCAACAACGTCCCGTCCGGAGCGTTCGACACGATCCACCGCGTCTTCGTGCGCTGATTCGAGATCGAGCCCCCGAACGGTGCCACCGCTTCCCGCTCCTGCGCATGCGCGGGATCGGCGACAATGCGGTCACCATGATGCGCTACGAGTTCGGGGGCTTCGAGCTGGACGCGGACGGGCGGGAGCTCCGGCGCTGCGGCGGCGAGCGCGTCGAGGCCTCTCCGAAGGAGCTCGCGGTCCTGCGCGCCCTCGTATGCGCCGCGCCTCGCGTCGTCACCCGCGCCGAGCTCCTCGAGGCCGCGTGGGACGGACGACGCGTGAGCCCGAGCACGTTGAACACCTCGATCAAGGCGCTCCGTCGCACCCTCGACGACGAAAGCCAGCGGCTCGTGCGGACGGTGCACGGGATCGGCTACGCGTTCACCGCGCCCGTGGAGCGTCGAGGCATCTCGGCCGGAGTGCCCGTCGTCGCGGGCGCTCGGCAGCGGCTCTTCGTCGGGCGCGACGCGGAGCTCGCGCGCTTGACGTCGTGGTGCCTCGAGCCGAACGAGGGTGCTCCGGCGCGCCTCTACTGGGTGCACGGGATCGGAGGCATCGGCAAGACGATGCTGCTGCACCAGGTCGAGGGGCTCGCGCTCGAGCGCGGCGTCCCGGTCATCGGCATCTCGTGCGCGCACGTGCAGCCCAGCCCGGAGGCGCTCCTCGAGAGGATCGCGACGAAGTGCGAGGCGTCCGGCGCAGCGGACGTCTTCCGTGCGCTCGCCGCGCTCGGCCCGGCGATGCTCGTCCTCGACGGCTACGAGGCGCTCCGGGGTCTCGACGACTGGGTGCGTGAGCGCTTCGTCGATCGCTTGCCGGAGAGCGTCCGGCTCGTCATCGCCGGCCGGATCGCTCCGGGCGCGCGATGGCGCGCCGACCCGTGCTGGCTCGACGCGGTCGAGCTCCCGCTCGCCGAGCTCACGCCGGAGGAGGCGCAGGCGCTGCTCGCCCGGCGAGGCGTCGCAGCCGAGGACCGCGCGTCGATCGTGCGCTCTGCGGGAGGACATCCGCTCACGCTCGTGCTCGCGGCCATGCACCAGGCGAGCCGCGGGCACGCCGGCGACGGTGCGAGCGAGCTCCTCGCCGCGTCGCTCGTCGAGTGGCTCCGGCGCGAAGCGCCGTCGTCGCGCCATCGCGAGGCGCTCGAGTGCCTCGCGGTGGCCGAGACGCTCGACGAAGACCTCCTCGCGGCGGTGCTGGGCGACGAGGCGGCGGCCGCGGACACGTTCACCTGGCTGGCGACGCTGGGGATGGTGGAGCACGCATCGACCGGCCTCGCCCTTCACGACCTCGCGAAGGAGACGCTCGTGAAGGACCTCGCGTGGAGGAACGCGAACCGCCTCGGCTGCCTGGTCGAGCAGGTCTCCGCGCGGCTCTTCCGCGTCTTCGAGGGCACACGCGCGCCGGCCGAGCGACGGCGCGTCGTGGGCGCGCTCTGGCGCATCCTGGCGATGCACCCGGCGCTCGTGCCGTTGATGAAGTCCCGGTTCGAGGTCGGCGTCCCGAGCGCCAAGGAGGTCGCCGCCGTCCTCGGGCGCGTCGAGCGGCTCGAGGGCGCAGCGAGCGCCGCCGCGCTTCGCTTCTGGCTCGCGCGCGATCCCGCGTGCGCGCGCGTCCTGCGCGACGACGACGGAGCGGTGCGCGGCTATGCCGTGCGCGTGCTGGTGGAGCCGGATGACGTCGAAGCGCGTGACGCCGACGCGGTGATCCGCCAGCTCGATGCCGTGCTCCCTGCGCCCGGCGTCTCCTCCGTCACGCGCTGGTTCGGCGACTGGGACGCGCACCACGCTCTCACTCCCGCGGCGTTCCAGTGCCACATGGTGCTCGCGGAGCTCGATCTCTGCGCGCTGCGCGACGGCTTGGACTTCCACGTCATCCTGCTGAGCGCCCGCACGGGCTGGGACGACATCGCGAGCTTCTTCGATCACACTCGCATGGCGATCGAAGCCGAGGATCGGACGCACACGGCCCTGGTGCACGACATGCGCGAGCGCCCGCTCTTCGCCTGGTTCCGGGAGGCGACGGTCAGGCTCGTGAGCGAGCTGAAGAACGCCGGCTACGAGACTGCCGCGGTCGCGCAGTGAACGTCCTCGGTCACTGGGCCGGGCACGCCGTCAGACCGTCGATCCACTGATCGATGACCGTGGTCGCGGCCGTGTGCACGAGCGTTCGCCCGAGCGGCGGCATGGGGTTGGGCACGTCGCCCGGGAGGTTGTGCATGCGGATCGAAACGACGGACGTTGCGGCGTCCCCCGGCACGATCAGCTTCGAGTCCGGCGGCGCGCCGCCGATCACCGGAGCGACGTCGCACACGTTCTGATCGGCGAACGGAGTCCCGAAGCGGAAGTCGGCCGTGGGACCACCACCACTCGGGCGATGGCAGCCCGAGCAGTTGGCGTGGAGGTACGCACGCGCGCGGTCCTGGATCGGCTGCGCCACGTCGTCGAGCGCCGGCAGGTGCGGGCGCGGAGCGGGCGCGAGCGGCGCGTCGAACATCCCGATGTGCGCGAGCGTGTCGAGCTCGTTCGCCGATCGCCCCGTCGCCTCGTACCTGAAGTCGCGATTCAGCTGCGCGATCTCGGGCCCGAGCGCGTCGCGCGCGGCCTTCGTGTGGCACCGAAGGCACTGCGCGCGCGACGGGAAGCTCCACGTCGCGGGGAGGCTCGTCCCCGCGTCGGCCCCGGCGTCCGCCTCGACGTCCGCGACGGCGCCGGCCGCGTCGACGAGCGTCGCGTCCGTCTCGCCGGCGTTCCACTGGTAGGTGAAGCCCGCCCACGTTCCGTCCGCGCCACGCGTGAACAGGCGAGTTTCGATCCGGCGGCCCGCGAGCGAGAACTCCTTCACGAGGACGGTGCCGTTCGGGAACGTGAAGTCGCCGTCGGCCTCGACGTGGATCCTGGCGCCGTCGGGCAGCGCCATCCAGCGGCGCTTCGTTGCGTTGTCGGAGAAGAACGGCGCGTTCACGTCGTACGGGATGAGCCCTTTGGTGGGGACCTTCGGATCGGCGCTCTCGAAGCAGCCCGTCTGGGAGAGCAGCGTCGCCGGCCCTCCCGCGTCGAGGTCCGGTGGAACGCACGTCGTGTTGACCGGCCGGCCGTCGAGCCCGTAGACGGACGCAGCGGCGTCCGCACCGCCGTCCACGGGCGACGCCGCGTCGTTCGGGGGCACGTCGCCCGCGTCCAGGCCGGAGCCCGCGTCCACCTGCTGCGGTGAAGCTTGGTCGGGGCTCGAGCAGCTCACGGCCGCGGCCGCCGCGGCTCCCTGCGCGAGGACGGCGAACACCACGACCATTCGCGTCTGCATCTCACTCTCCTCTGCACGTCACCCGGGCGGGGCCGGCGCGCTGGTAGGTTCGTTCGTTCCGTGGCTCGGGCCTCGACGGGCCTCGAGCCGGGGACGATCGCTGAACCGAATACCGCGCGGCCTCGCCGGCGTTCGTGGGGTTTCCGTGAGGAAAAGATGCGAGCCGCGGCGCCGGGCGACGATCGCCCTCGCGCGCGTTCAGTTCGCGCGGAGGGTGCCGAAGGTCCCGCCGACCGGGGTACGCGGCACGGTCCGGAGCACGAAGTTCAGGCAGGAGCAGCGGAAGCCCTGCGCGTCCTGGTAGCAGTACACGTGCGACTTGCACTGGAGGAACATGTCGTTGCAGTCGACGAGGCCCTGGCACTGACAGTAGCCGGAGTCGGTGCACGTGTAGCCGTGGCCGCCGCCGCTGCCGTTGTCGAGCGCCTGGGAAGCCGCCTCCGGCTCCGCCTCGTCGGTGCTCGCGTTCTCGGCGGTGCATCCCGTAGCGGCCACGGTCCCGAGCGTGAGGGCGGCGAGGACGGCGAGGTTCTTGGCGAAGGCAGCGTTCATGTCGGGGTTCTCCTGGTTGGCGGCGTCGAGCGCCCGCTGCCGGCGAACGAGCAGCCGGCATGCCACCCCGCGCCGTGCGAGCGCGCGCGCGTTTTCGATCCCCGCCCCTGCGCGCGCGCGCGGGCAGGATGCGCGCGCTCGGAGCCGCCCTGGTATCGCGACGCGTGGTCGTGCTTCTCTGTGTCCGAGGCCGAATGGCGACGGAAGGCGCGTTTCTCGATTGTCTCGCGGCGAGCTACCGGCTCGATCTCGATGGATCGGAGTACGTTCGTCACCTCGTCGAGGAAGCGGCGCCGCTGCTCGACCGCGGGCTCGGCCTCATCGCGTACACGTA
>JBDHVD010000342.1:0-9876 GCA_039809525.1 Labilithrix sp.
CTGCCGGTGCTCGGCGGCTGGCAGGCCAGCGGCGGCCTCTACATGTTCTGGTTCGGCGCGCGCGCCGGCTTCGAGCGTGACGTCGTCGAGAGCGTCACGAGCGAGCCGAAGAACGTGACCATCGGCCCGGCGCCGATCCGGCTCGACGCCACGCGCTGGTACGGCGGACCGGTGCTGGGCGCGGCCACGGGCTTCCACCACGTCCACGTCGCGATCGAGCTCGGCGCGACCTACAACACGGTCACCGGCAGCTACAACGACACGCGCGTCAACGTCAGCGGACTGTCGCTCACGCCCGCGACGGCGCTCTGGTGGACGTTCGACTGAACGGCTCGAGCGCCTGCCACGCGACCTCCGCCGCGCGCGCGGACGCCGCGACGTGGTTCGCCTTCCACTGATCGCGGCCCCTCGGACCGACCTCGTTCGCGACGGCGAGCACCACGGCGCAGGGCACGTTCGCCCGCGCGCACGCGCGGACGACGCCGAAGGCCTCGAGGTGCTCGACGTCGCCGTGGACGGCGACGCGCGCGGCGGTGGGCTCGGTCGTCGTCACGCCGATGGTGTTCGCCACGCGCGCCGGCTTCGCGCCCGCGCGGAGCAGCGCCTCGCGGAGCTCGGGATCGAGCGCGACCTCGTGGTCGACCGGGTGGAGGACGGCGCTGCCCGTGAGCTCCTCGAACGCGACGAGCGAGACCCGCTCGGCGAAGACGACGTCCCCGATCCGGAGGTCGGGCCGCATCGCGCCGCACGTCCCCACGAAGAGGACGCGCTCGGGCGACCGCCGCGTCACGAGCTCGGCCGTGCCGATCGCAGCGTCGACGAGGCCGATCCCGGCCGCCTCGACGGCGATCCCACCCGGGGCAAGCTCGCGAAAACGCGTGAGCTCGGGCTCCCAGGCGGCCAGACAGAGGAGGCGCGGGGGCGCGTTCGAGGGGCCGCTCATCGAAGGGAATCCTTAAATAGAGGAAGCGGAGGAAGCGCGAGCGGCGTTCGCGGGTTGCTGCACGGACCTCTGCCGTCTACGCTGTCCATGTTCATGCGTTCACTCCTCGCCCTCGGCGCGCTCGCGAGCATGTCCCTCAGCCTCGGCTGTACGGTCGGCAACACCGACACGCCCGATGCCGAGGCGCAGACGCAGGCGACGGCCGCGACCGGCATCGTCGTCGTCGAGCGCACGGGCGTGGGCGACGCGATCGTCGCGCGCTTCATCCGCACGCGCCAGGGCATCGTCGACGACGCCGCGCTCCGCACCGCGGGCGTGCAGGACGTCCCCGCGCCCGGCAGCTGCGTGACGTCGTTCGACATCGCCCCTTCGACCGCGCGTGGCGTCGAGCTGCTCGACGTCGGCGCGGTGACCGTGGACGCGTTCGTCGGTGATCCGGCGCAGGGCAAGACGACGATCCTCCTCCCGCGCGCGATGCCGGATCCGGCGGGTGTGGTCTCCGGCTACTTCTACTCGGCGCGCGCGAGCGAGGCATACACGCCGACGTCGCGGCTGTCGCTGCGTGCGAGCGGCGGGCAGGACCTCCCCGAAGGCTTCGCGGTGAGCGTCGCGTCGCCGCGCGATCTCTCCGACGTCCGCGTCGTCGCGACGCCCGCGTCCGTCGACGTCCTCTGGGACTCGAGCGAGTCCGACGGCCGCGATCTCGTCTACGCCGACGTGCTCGCGCCGGCGATGATCGCGCGCTGCGCCGGCAGCGACGCCGGTCATCTCGCGATCCCCGCGAGCGCGCTCGGCGCCGCCGAGGAGGGGACCATCGCCGTCCACCGCGTGCACCGCGAGCCGTTCCGGACGCGGGGCATCGACCCCGGCGAGGTCCGCTTCGACTTCGCCCGCGTGGTCTCGTTCCGCCGCTGAACGGCCGATCTTCTTGGCCGGCGCGGCCTCGTGGGTTACCAAGAGTGCCCCGCCCGATGGCTTTCCGCGCCCACGTCCCTGCCCTCCTCTTCGCGGCGATCGCGCTCGCGGCCGGGGCGACGCACGCGAAGCCTCCGGCGGCGCCGGCGAAGAGCGGGAAGACCGCGGCGCGCGCGCCCGCGCCGAAGCGCGCGACGACCGCGGTCCCGGCCTCCAAGGTCTGGCACACGCCGACGCCGGGCAGGACCGCGCCGCTCGATGCGTCGGGTCGACCGATGCTGGTGCTCCAGGCGCTCAATCATCCGACGCGGATCGCGATCCCCGCGCGGAGCGAGCGCGGCGGCTTCAGCGCCGAGGACCTCGATCGCGCCGCGCACGTGCTCCGCGAGCCGTCGACCGGCAACGAGCATCCGGTCGATCCGCACGTGCTCGATCTCGTCTACCGCGTCCAGACGCACTTCGACGCGCACGAGGTCCGGATCATCTCCGGCTACCGCACCCCGCGGAAGGGACGCGCATCGAACCACGGCAAGGGACGCGCGATCGATCTGGTGGTGCCCGGCGTGACCGACGAGGAGGTCGCGAAGTTCGTGCGCGAGCAGGGCTTCTGCGGGGTCGGCGTCTACCCGGTGAGCGGCTTCGTGCACGTCGACGTGCGCGAGCGCTCGTACTTCTGGGTCGACACCAGCGGACCGGGCAAGCGCTCGCGGACGCGCGGCATCCTCGCCGACCTGGCGGCGAAGAGCGACGCGCAGGCGCTCGCCCGCGGCGATCGCTCCGTCGGTCCCTTCACCATCGCGACGGACGTCGATCTGGCGATCGCGAGGAGCGCGCCGGCGCCGATCAACCCCGCTCCGCTCGAGGACGACGACGACGACGGTGTCCCCGGCGAGATGCCCGCCGCTGCTCCCTGATCCGCGATGGACGAGGAGGTCGCGCGTCTCGTCCGCGAGGAGCGGCTGGTCGAAGCGGCGGAGCTCGCCTCCTCCCGCGGCGACGCCCGCACCGCGAGCACGCTGTTCGAGCGCGCGTGTCACTTCGAGCGCGCCGCCGGCGAGGCGCTCCGCGCGCAGGACTGGGCCCGCGCGCTCCCGCTCGCGCTCGAGGGGAAGTCCCCCGCCCTGGCGGAGCAGGCGCTCGCGCCGCTCGCGAAGGACGGGGCGCAGGCCGAGCGCGTGGCGTTCCACCTCGAGCGACGCGGCGACTTCGACTGGTCGGGCCGCCTGCTCGAGGCGATCGGCAAGCGGGCCGCCGCCGCGCGCGCGTACGAGCGAGCCGGCGATGCGCTCTCGGCGGCGCGGCTGCTCGAGGCGGAGCGCGACGTCGTCGGCGCTGCGCGCGTGCTCGAGGCGCAGGTCCGTCGCGAGCCGGGCAAGGGGCCGCTGCTCGTCGCGCTCGGCGGGCTGCTCCTCCGCTACGGCAAGACGGACGCCGCGGTGCGCGCGCTGCAGAAGGTCCGACCCGATGATCCCGAGCGACGCGCCGCGCTCTCGCTCCTCGTCTCGGCGCTCGATCGCCTCGGGCTCGCGCAGGCACGCGTCGAGGCCGAGCAGGAGCTCGCGACGCTCGGCGGGCCGGTCGCCGTCGAGGGCCCCGCGGCGAAGGCGGTCGAGGTGCGCACGCGCCTGTTCGGCCGCTACGAGGTGCTGCGCGAGGTGGCGTCGTCCCCGCACGCGCGCGTCGTCGAGTGCATGGACGGCGTGCGGGGCGAGCGCGTGGCGGTGAAGATCTTCGCCGGCTATCACACGCGCGGCGGCGGGCGCGATGCGCTCGCGCGGTTCGAGCGCGAGGTCCGCGTGCTCGGCACGCTCGATCATCCGAACATCGTCCCGCTCCGCGAGTACGTGCCCGAGGGGCCCGCGGTGGTGCTCGCGTGGATGGGCCGCGGCACGCTCGAGCAGATGATCGCGAGCGAGCCGCTCACGCCGGCGCGCGCGGTCGAGATCGCGCGCGCGGTCCTCGCGGCGCTCGGCGAGGCGCACCGGCTCGGCGTGATCCATCGCGACATCAAGCCGGCCAACGTCCTGTTCGACGAGGCCGGCGTCACGCGGCTCGGCGACTTCGGCGTCGCGCACCTCTCCGATCTCTCGGCCACCGCCACCGCCGGCGTCATCGGCACGCTCGGCTACATGAGCCCGGAGCAGCGCGAGGGTCGGCCCGCGACGGTGCGGAGCGACGTCTACGGCGTCGGCGCGATCCTGTGGGAGATGCTGACCGGCGAGAAGCCCGAGGCCGGGCTCGGCGCCGCGACGTTGCGCGTGCGCCCCAGCGGCGTGCACCGCGATCTCGACGCGCGTCACGACGCGCTCGTGCTCTCGCTGCTCGCGCAGGATCCGCAGGACCGACCCGAGGACGCGTTCGCGGCGCGGCGCGCGCTCGGCTCGATCGCGTGGCCGAACACCATCGATCGCGTGGCGGCGCCGCGGAGCGAGGGCCGGCGCGAGAGCGAGCGTCCGTCCGCCGTGCGCCTGCTCCCCGCGGACGAGCGCGACATCGAGATCGATCAGTGGCTCGGTCGCAAGGTGACGTGCGTGCCGCTCGACCAGGCCACGCTCGCCCGCGCGTCGCTCTTCGCGCGCGCCGATCACCATGCGCTCCAGGCGGTGCTCCGCGTCGATCGCGCGGGGGGCCAGATCTGGCTCGCCGTCCCCCGGGGCGCGCCGCTCGCGGACAAGCTCGACCCCGAGCAGACGGCCACCCTGCGCGAGGCGCTCGCGGCGCTGCACGAGCTCGGTCAGCCGCACGGAGCGGTGGATCCGCAGCACGTGCTCGTCGACGAGACGGGCGCGGTCGTGCTCGCGTACGCGCCGGCGCCCGGCCCGACGATCACGTTCGACGTCGATCGCCTCGCCCTCGCCGCGCTGTCCCGAAGTTGACCGGCCCGCGTCCCGGGTGTTCGATCGAGGCGATGCGCCACTTCGCCGTGCTCACCGTCCTCGTCGTCGCCGCCTGCGGAGGCTCGCGCGAGCCGAAGGCCGCCGAGGCGCCCAAGACCTCGACGACCGGCGCCAGCGCCCCCGCGCGCGACGTGCGCGCGCCCATCGGGCAGCTCCGGCGCGCCGAGGTGAAGGCCGCGATCGGACGCGGCCTCGGCGTGTTCCTCCAGAACGTCTCGGTGGAGGACTACCCGGTGATGAAGGACGGCCGCTTCCACGGCTTCAAGCTGAAGACGATCAACCCGGACTGGGCGATCGATCTCCGGCCCGGCGACGTGATCACGCGCGTGAACGGCCAGGCCATCGAGCATCCGGAGGAGGCTGACGCGGCGCTCCGCTCGCTCGAGAAGGCGCCGTCGCTGAAGGTCGACTACGAGCGCGAAGGCAAGCCGCGCACGCTCGAGCTGCCGATCGTCGACTGATCGGCGCGGCGTTCAGTCGGGGAACTGCGCGCGGTATGCCGCGTAGATGCGCGCGTGCACCTCGTCGACGGTGCCCGTCCCGTCGACGACGACGACCTTGTCCTCTTGCATGTGCCGCGCGAGGTCGCGGTAGAAGACGGCGAGCGCGCGCTGGGTCTCGTTCTGCTCGTAGAGCTCGGCGGGCTCGCCCCGGAGCTGCCGGCGCGCCGCGGCGACGTCGCTCGAGAGGTCGACGACGATCGTGAGGTGCGGGCGGAGCGCATGGCGGTTCAGCTGGCGGATCCACTCGACCGCCGCCTCGCCGCCGCGGCCGCTCGAGACGCTCTGGTACGCGAGGCTCGACGCGTCGTAGCGATCGGAGACGACGACGCCGTTCTGTCCGAGGACCGGCTCGATCACCGACTCGACGTGGTCCATGCGATCGGCCGCGAACAGGAGCGCCATCGTCGCCCAGTTCGGTGCGCGGCCCTCGGGCGCGACGACGCGGCCGGTGAGCACCTGGCGGATGAGCGAGCCGATCGGCCCGTCGCTCGGCTCGCGCGTGAGCCGGACGGGGACCTTGGTCTCGCCACGGAGCCGCTCGACGAGCTTCGCCGCCTGGGTCGTGGTCCCGGCGCCGTCGATGCCCTCGAGCACGACGAACCGGCCGGTCTGGGAGGCGCGGGCGTTCTGCATGAGGCTCGCCCATAAACCAGGGCGCCCCTGGCGTCATCCCTCGCCGAGCACGACGTTGTCGATCAGCCGCGTCTTGCCGACCCGGCATGCCACCGCCACGAGCGCGCGCTCGCCCACGTCCGCCTCGTCGGACAGCGGCACGAGCGCATCGGGATCGGCCACGGTGACGTAGTCGATCGAGGTCGCCGCGCGCTCGACGGGCGCGTGCGCGAGGCGCCGCAGGCGGCCGGCGTTCCGCTCGCCCGCGGCGAACGCGTTCGAGGCCTCGCGGAGCCCCTGCGAGAGCGACAGGGCGCGCGCCCGCTCGTCGGCCGAGAGGTATGCGTTGCGGGAGCTCATCGCGAGGCCGTCCGCCTCGCGCACGATCGGGTAGCCGACCACCTCGACGGGCAAGAAGAGATCGGTCGTCATCCGCCGGATGACCGCGAGCTGCTGGTAGTCCTTCTTGCCGAACACGGCGACCGACGGCCCGACGATCGCGAAGAGCTTCGTCACGACGGTGGTGACGCCCTCGAAGTGGCCCGGCCGGTGCGGTCCGCAGAGGTGGTCGGTGAGGCCCATGACGCGCACGCGCGTCTGCTCGCCCTTCGGGTACATCGCCTCGGGCTCGGGGGCGAACACGAGGTCGGCGCCGGCGCCCGCGAGCTTGCCCACGTCGCCCTCGAGGTCGCGCGGGTAGCGGGCGAAGTCCTCGTTCGGGCCGAACTGGGTGGGGTTGACGAAGATGGAGCACGCCACGAACGGCGCGCGTCGCTTCGCCTCGCGGACGAGGGCGAGGTGCCCCTCGTGCAGCGCGCCCATGGTGGGCACGAAGCCGACGCGGCGCCCTTCCCGCCGCGCCAGGTCGCACGCCGTCCGCAGCTCCTCGGGGGTCCTCACGACGATGGGGCTCGCCATCCGCCGCCATGCTAAGACTTCGGCCGCCGAAAGGAAGCCGCCATGCAGAGCGTCTCGTCCGTCGTCTCGATCGGTGTTCGCTTCGCTGGCGCGGCTGCGCTCGCGGTGGCCTGCGTCTCTCTCGCCGGAGCCTGCGGGAGCCGCGGGCCGCTCGACGACGATCCCGTCGTCGACGCCTCGGTCGCCGACGTGCAGTCCGCGGACGTCGCCGCCGTCGACGCCGAGCCTCCGACGACGATCGACGCGAGCAAGCCCGCCGACGCGGGGCGCGAGAGCGGGACGATCCTCGACTGCGGCATCTGCCTCGTGGGCGAGTGCTCGCCCGCGATCCTCGCCTGCATCCAGTCGCCCGGCTGCATCAACACCTTCCAGTGCGTCGTGACCGACTGCCTCGCGGGTGGCGGCGGCGGAGGCGCGGGCGGCGTGAACCCGCTCTGCCTCTTCAAGTGCGCGCAGGGCGATCCGCAGGGCGCGCTCCAGGTGCTCCAGATCTTCCAGTGCGTCACCGGCGAGTGCGGGAGCGACTGCGGCGCGGTCCTCGGCGGTCTCCTCGGCGGCGGCCTGCCCGGCGGCGGCGGCGGCGGCGGTGGCGGTGGCTTCCCCGGGGGCGGCACGAAGAAGGACGGCGGCAAGAACCTGATGTCGCCCGCGCAGCAGTCGTTCGCCCGCGCGTTCTCCGCGTGGCCGGAGCTGTGCGGTCCTCTCCTCGACGAGTGATGCACGCACGCCATTGACGGATTTCCCGCATCGGGCGACCCTTCGCGCGGGTCGACCCATGCGGCGTCATGCTTCCATCGTCCTCGGGCTCGCTCTCCTCCTCGGAACGGAGACGCGCGCACGCGCGCAAGCGGGCGGATCGCCCGAGCAGGCGCGCCGTGCGTTCGAGGAGGGCGTCGCGCTCGAGAAGAAGGCGGACTACGCCTCGGCGCTCGGCCGCTTCCGCGACGCGGCGCGGATCAAGGCGACGCCGGGCGTGCGATTCCACGAGGGCTACTGCCTCGAGATGACGGGCAAGCTCGCGCAGGCGCTCGACACGTACGAGCAGGCGGAGAAGCTCGCGCGCGAGCAGAACAAGGCGGACGTGCTCTCGGCGGTGCGCGCGCGCCTCGAGCCGCTCGCGCCGCGCGTGCCCCAGCTCGCGATCCGCGTCGAGCCGAAGGAGGCCGAGGTCCGCGTCGACGGCATCGCGACGACGAAGGAGACCGTGCGCGTCGATCCGGGCGAGCACGAGGTCGCCGCGACCGCGCGCGATCGGGCGCCGAAGCAGGTGCGCGTGACGGCGAAGGAGGGCGCGACGGAGACCGTGGTCCTCGAGCTCGAGCCGATCGCGAAGCCGCAGCCGGTCGCCGCGCAAGCGGCGGCGCCGGCGCCAGGGCCGGCGGCCGCCGAGGAGCCGCCGCGCGAGGAGCCGCCTTCGCGATCGATAGCGCTGACGGTGGTGGTCACCGGCGGCGCGCTCGTCCTCGCGGGCGCCGGCATCGGCGCGTTCGTGGTGTCCGGCAGCACGCAGGAGGACGCCGACCGCGAGTGCCAGTCGCGGATCTCGTGCGAGTCGGAGCGCGACAAGGTCCGCACGTTCGACGCCCTCGCCCTCGCCGGCTTCGTCGGCGCGGCGGGCCTCGGTGCGCTGGCGATCGTCCTCTGGTCGTCCGGCGCGACGAAGGTCACGACCAGCGGCTCCGCGGTCCAGCTCACGGGGCGGTTCTGACGATGCGCCTCCGCGCCCTCGCGCTGCTCGCCGCCACGCTCGCCGCGCCCGTCGCGTGCGTCGATCTGTTCCACAGCACCGACTTCGTCACCCTCTGCGATCGCGATCCGGAGAGCACGCTCTGCGGCGGCGAGGGCGGCGTCGACGCCGACGTCCCCGAGACCGCCACCGATGCGGGAACGGCGCCGTCGATCGACTTCTGCGACTGGTCGCCGGTCGAAGCGCGCAAGCGCGCCTCCCAGGCGTGCGCCTGGCTCGGCGCGTGCGAGGGTCCGGTCGACGACAGCGTCTTTGGTCCTTGCATGTTGCACGCATTGTGGGCGTACGACTGCGCGCTCAATCCGACGCTCCGGCCGACGGGCGCCACGCGCGCGCTGTGGGAGTGCCTCGCCGAGGTGAAGAGCTGCGGCGACGTCGATCGCTGCGTCTTCGGCGATCAGGTCTCCGAGTGCAGCGCCGTCCCGAGCGGGAGCTTCACCGCGTGCGAGAAGGAGAGCTCGGGCACGGTCGTGGTGGAGTGCGGGCGGCCCGAGCGCGGGCGCCCGATCGGCGCCGATCCCTGCGCGCTCACCGGGCGTTCGTGCGTGCGGCCCGACGACTCGACCGGGATCTGCACGGGCGCGACGAGGACCGGCTGCGCGCTCGGCCAGAAGTGCGCGGACACCGCCGCGGTCGACTGCCAGTCGTTCGGCGGCGGCACCGTCGACCGCGGGATCGACTGCGCCGCGTTCGGCGCCGGAAAATGCGTGGCGAAGAACGG
Organism: Labilithrix sp.; assembly: GCA_039809525.1. Taxonomy (GTDB): domain Bacteria; phylum Myxococcota_A; class Polyangia; order Polyangiales; family Polyangiaceae; genus Labilithrix. Next base: position 9,257 of record JBDHVD010000342.1, read on the forward strand.
CAACGTCGCGTGCGCGCCCCAGGCCGACGCGGGCACGTGCTCGCGCGACGCGCTCGACGTCCGCTGCGTCGACGACGCGGGCACGGCGTTCAGCTGCGTCGGCGGAAAGCAGGTCGCGGTCGACTGCACGAAGCTCGGCGTCGCCTGCGACGTCGACACGAGCCCGGTGCCGGCCTACGAGCCGATCAAGGCGTGCGTGAACCGCGATCCGTCGAGCCCGTGCGTCGCCTCGGCCACGGACGACTGCGCGGGCACGCTCCTCCGGAGCTGCGCGCAGGGGATCCGCTTCGACGTCGACTGCACGAGCGTCGGCCTCGGCCCGTGCGAGAAGGTGGCGAACGGCGCGCTCGCGCGCTGCACGCCACCCTGAGTCGCCGGGCGCTCTCGATCAGAAGCCGCTCTCGAGCTGCGCCTTCTGCAGCGCCTCGAGCGCCTTCTTGGTCTCCTCGTCGGTGCCGTCGGAGGCCGCGCCCTTCGCGCCCTTCTTCGCGCCCTTCGCCGGCTTCGCCTCGGCGGTCGCCTCGTCGCTCGCAGGTGCGGGCGCGGGCTTCGCCGCAGGCGCGGCGGCCTTCGGCGTCGGGGCCGCGACGGCGACCGGCGCCGGCGCGGGCTTCGGGGCG
>JBDHVD010000343.1:0-9875 GCA_039809525.1 Labilithrix sp.
GCAAGGCGAACGAGCCGATTGCGGGTGGCCGGGCCAATCTCGGGGTGGCCCGGGCCAGGGAAAAGGGGCGTCTTCGCTCACTGCGCGAAGGCGCACTCCTTGAACGAGGCGCACGCCGGATCCGTCGACACGGTCTGGAGCGCGTTGCAGGGATCGGCGTTGATCTTGTCCGTGCAGGCGAGGAAATCGGCGATCGACAGGTCGGCGCACTTCGTCCACGTGGCGTCGCCGGTGCACGCCGACTGGCTCGCCTTCGACTTCACCGTCGTGCCGCCGGAGCAGCTCTTCGACTTGCCGTAGCCGCCGAACGGACAGGCGCTGTAGTCGCAGAGCTCGCCCTTCTCCGCCGCGGAGACGGTGCCCAGGGTCTTCGTCCCCGGGATGTTCGGCGCGGTACACGTCGTCGTGCCGCCGCTCGAGGACGTCGATCCGCCCGAGCTGCTCGTCGAGCCGCCGCTCGAGGAGGTCGAGCCGCTGCTGGAGCTGGTCGACCCGCCGCTGCTGCTCGACGTCGTGTCGTCGGTGCCGCCGCTCGACGAGCTGGTGCCGTTCGTCGAGCTCCCGCTCGGGGGATTGGTGGTCGTCGAGTCGACGGAGCAGGCGAAGAGCGAAGAAACGACGGCCGCGGCCGCGAACGCGGCGAAGGGATGATTGAAGCGCATGACAAGGACCTCCGAGGAAGTGTCGAGGCCGCGTCCGACGTAGCCCAGCCGCGCCCTATTCAAGACGCCGCCGGCGAAATGCGCGCGCATGCGCGGCGGCGCGCGCACGCGTCCTCCGGATCCGAGAAGTGCGCGGAATCGCGCCTCGCCGCCTGCGGCACGAGGGTTGCCGATGGGGCGGCCCATGAAGCTCTCGCCCCTGATCGCGCTCTCGACATCGCTCGCCCTCGCCGCCTGCGCCCCTTCCAAGAGCGAATCGAACGGCACCGGTCCGTCGACCCCGGACACCGGCGATGCCGGCCCGGCGAACGATGCCGGGCCCTCCGACGGCGGAGCGACCGCCGATCTGCCGAAGCCGGTCCTCTGTCCGGAGGCGAACCCGTTCTCGCCGAAGAACCCCAACTCCGTCCGCATCGACGACGTGGTCCTGAAGGAGGACCAGACCTGGACGGCGGACAAGGTCTATCTCATCGGCGACGACTTCAAGATCGAGAACCACACGCTCACCGTCGAGGCGGGCACCACCATCTGCCTCTATCAGCGCGGCAAGATCTACGTCGGCCAGGGCATCGACCCGGGTGAGATCCACCTGAACGGCACGAAGGACAAGCCGATCGTCATCACCGCGCCGCCCTCGTCGAGCGATCCGACGAAGCCCGACGTGTTCCATCGCGGCATCCAGTTCGACACGTTCCAGGGCTCGACGCTCTCGTACGTGAACATCTGGTACGGCGGTCCGGGCGGCGGCAGCTCCTCGCCCGCGTTCGAGCTCACGAGCGCGTCGCGCGGGACCGATCCGAAGAAGCCGCTGCTCGTCGATCACCTGGTGGTCGGCGCGGTGCAGACGCGCGGCCTGAAGGTCGCGACGCAGACCGGCATCGCCGACGGCTCGAGCATCCAGTTCACCGGCTTCGTCCCCCCGGACCCGAGCGGGCCCGCGCTCGACGCCGTGGCCGAGCTGGAGATCTCCGCCATCGCGTCGTTCGCGAAGGCGTTCACCTTCGCCGGCGCGTCGATCCCCGACGCGGCGAAGCACGTGAACCTCCGCCTGGCGCAGTCCGAGGGCAAGGTCCAGCAGGACACCGAGGTCTTCGACTTCGGTCTGCCCTACCACTGGAAGAACCAGCTGGTGATGCAGGTCGCCGGCGCGCAGGACGATCCGATCGGCCCGACGCTCACCTTCCACGAGGGCGTCACGATGAAGATGAGCGGCGTGCTCATCGTCGGCGGCACGAGCGGCACCGCGAACGGCAACCTCGTCGTCGCGGGCACCGCGGCCAAGCCGGTCACCTTCACCTCGGTGGAGGACGCGCCCGCGAGCGGCGACTGGGAGGGCTTCTACTTCGTCGGCTCGCACTACGATCCGACGAAGACGAAGATCGACCACGCGCAGATCCTTTACGCCGGCGTCGATCCGAGCAACGGCCAGCAGATCAACCACCACGTCGGCCGCTGCGGGACGAACTTCGTCGGCGCGGTGATGATCGCCGGCACCGGCGGCGTGCCCTACGACGGACCGCCGATCGCGAACACCAAGATCGCGCACTCGAAGTCGGACGGCATCGTCAGCGACGCGAACGACTCCGGCGGCTACCTCCAGACCAGCTACGCGAAGCCCGACATCACCTTCGAGGACATCGCGGGCAAGACGCTGGAGGACAACGGCAGCTGCTCGTGACCGGCGAGTCAGGGGCCGCGGGCGATCTCGGGGAAGTCGCGGAGGGTGTCCCGGTACATCTTCGCCGCGACCTTCTCCGCGGCGCTCGCGGGCATCCACGCGAGCAGCGCGAGCAGCGCGCGGTTCCGCCGGGGGAGCACGACGATCCCCTCGTTCTTCGCCACCGCGTCGATCGCCTGCTTCGCGAACGGCTCGACGTCCATGATCGGGCCGAGCCGCCTCCACCACTCGAGCATCCGCTCCGGCGTCATCGCCGAGTAGACCGAGCGGCCGAGCACGTTCCCCGTCAGGATCGGCGTCCGGATCGCCCCCGGACAGATCGCGCTCACGCGCACCCCGAAGCGCGCCGCCTCGATGCGGAGCGTCTTCGACAGACCGACGACCGCGTGCTTCGTCATCGCGTAGGGCACGAGGAACGGCGAAGGGACGAGCCCGGCGAGCGACGCGACGTTCACCAGGTGACCGAAGCCCTGCGCGACGAGCTGCGGGTACGCCGCGCGCACGGTGTTCACCACGCCGTGCAGGTTCACGTCGATGGTGAGGTCCCAGTCGCGCTCCTCGAGCAGGTGCGCCTCTCCGAAGACGCCGGTGCCGGCGTTCGCGAACACGTAGTCGAGGCGCCCCGCGCGCTGGACGGTCTGGCGGACGACCGCGTCGACCGCCTGGCGATCGCGGACGTCGAGCGGGGCCGACGATGCGCGTCCGCCGCTCTTCACGATCGCGGCCGCCGCCTCCTCCGCCAGCTCCGCCTGGAGATCGGTGAGCACCACCTCGGCCCCGCGCCGTGCGAGCTCGACGCCGAACGCCCGTCCGATGCCGGAGGCGCCGCCCGTGATCAACGCGACCGCGCCGTCGAACGTCCGAATGCCGCTGCTCATCGTCCTCTCCTCCTCTTCGGTCTCCGATACGGGGCGCGCGTCCGGTTTTCACGCGCTCGTTCGTCCTCCGGTAGACTCTCTCACGCAGGAGCGAACGAAATGCCGAAATTCATGTACGTTTTCCGCGGCGGCGGCTACGCGACGCCCGACGCGCTCTCCCCCACCGAGCTCCAGCAGCACCTCGCCCAGTGGAACGCCTGGACGGAGAAGCTCCGGGCCTCCGGGCGCCTCGCCTCCGCCAGCGCGCTCGCGTACCCGCCGTCGGGCAAGACGGTGCGCGGACGCGATCGCGCGGTGACCGACGGCCCCTACGCCGAGTCGAAGGACCTCGTGAGCGGCACGCTCGTGGTCGAGGCCGCGTCGCTCGACGAGGCCGCGGAGCTCGCGCAGGGCTGCCCCATCCTCATGCTCGACGGCTCGGTCGAGGTGAGGCCGGTGCTCGACAAGCCCGGTCCGTGAAGCCGGGTCCGTGACGATGAAGGACGCGAGCGCCGCCGCGCGGGTCGAGGACCTCTTCCGTCGAGAGTCCGCGCACCTCGTCTCGGCGCTCGCGCGCCTGCTCGGTCCGGCGAACCTCGCCCTCGCCGAGGACGTCGTCCACGACGCGCTCGTCAGCGCGATGCAGGCGTGGCGCTTCGGCGTGCCCGACGATCCGAAGGCCTGGATCCTCCAGGTGGCGAAGAACCGCGCGATCGATCGGATCCGGCGCGAGCGGCGCCTGGGAGCGATCGCGCCGGAGCTCGGCTCGGCGTGGACGCTCGCGGGCGCGGTCGACGAGGCGCTCTCGGAAGAGGCGGACGCGGAGAACCAGCTCGCGATGATGTTCGCGATCTGCGACGACGCGCTGTCACCCGAGACCCACGTCACGCTGATCCTGCGCCTCCTCTGCGGCCTGTCGGCGAGCGAGATCGCGCGCGCGTTCCTCGTCGACGTCCCGACGATCGATCGCCGCCTGCACCGCGGGCGCGCGCGCCTGCAGGAGCTCGGCCGCCTCGACGACGTCACCGCCGCCGAGGACGTGCGCGCGCGCCAGGCGTCGGTCGAGCAGGCGCTCTACCTCCTGTTCAACGAGGGCTATCACGGCAGCGACGCGGAGAGCCCGCTCAGTCCGGCGATGTGCGCCGACGCGATCCGGCTCGCCGAGCTGCTCCTCCGCGCGAGCGCGGTCGAGCCCGTGACGGTCCATGCCCTCGCCGCCCTCTTCTGCTTCGACGCCGCGCGGCTGTCGGGGCGCCTGTCCGACGACGGCGTGATCGTCCCGCTCGCCGAGCAGGACCGAACGCGCTGGGATCGATCGCTGTTCGCGCGCGGCGTACGGCACCTCGGCCAGAGCGCGTCCGGCGACCGGATGACCCGCTGGCACCTCGAGGCGGGGATCGCCTACGAGCACACGAGCGCCCCGTCGTTCGCCGACACGAAGTGGGCGCGCATCGCGGAGTACTACGACGCGCTCGGCGTGCTCTGCCCCGGACCGATCGTCGCGCTCAACCGCGGGCTCGCGATCGCCGAGCTCCACGGCCCCGACGCCGGCCGCGACGCGATCGCCCCGCTCGCCTCGGATCCGAAGCTCGCGCGCTACTCGTTCTACTGGGCCGCGCGCGCGGACATCGAGCGGCGCGCGGGACGGGCCGCCGAGGCCCGTACGCACTACGCCCGCGCGGTGTCGCTCGCGAAGAGCCGCGCCGAGCGCGCGTCGTACGAGCGAAGGGTGGACGCGCTCGAAACGCTCGGCCGGCGGATGGACACGCATCGCGGCCTGCCGTAGCGTCGCGGACGATGTCGGTGCCCTTCACTCCCGCGATCCGCTCGTTCCTGGACGCTCCCGACGATGCGCGAAGGCTCGGTCCCTACCGGTGCAAGGAGCTGATCGACAAGTCCGGCACCGCGCCGGTCTTCAAGGCGGTCGAGGAGCACGCGGGCCTCAGCCTGCGCGACGTCGCGGTCAAGGTGTTCGACATCGCGCGGCCGAAGGTGCTCGACGAAGCGCGCGCGCTCTGCCGCGTGCAGCACCCGAACGTCATCCGGTTCCACACGCTCGCCACCGATCCGAAGCGCGGGCTCATGGGGCTGGTGATGGAGTTCGCCGAGGGCATCGACCTCGCGCGCCAGCTCCAGGACCTGCCGCGTGGCGACGCTCGGCGCGTCGCGCTCGCGGTGGAGATGGGCATCGACATCGCCTCCGCGCTCGCCGCGGCGCACGACGCGAAGGTCGTCCACTGCAACGTCAAGCCGTCGAACATCATGTTCGCCGACGGCACGCACAAGCTGCTCAACTTCGGCATCGCCGCGTCGCTCCAGGCGATCGACGAGCCGGAGGACGAGGACGAGGACGACGACGGAGAGGAGCGGCGCTCGCGGCTCGCGCTCGACGTCTCGCCCGACGTCATCGGCGGGAGGGCCTCGACGCTCGACAAGGCGGGCGCCACCTCGAAGGCGCCGCTGCTCGGGGCGATCGGCTACGTCGATCCGGTGTGCGTGCGCACGAAGACGCTGCCCACGCCGTCGAGCGATCTCTACTCGCTCGGAGCGACGCTCTACGAGTGCGTCGCGGGCGACGTGCCCGCGGTGGCGACGGCGAAGCTCCGCGGCGGCGACGGCGTCGACGCGAAGGTGATGGCGGGCGAGACGCCGGCGGCGCCGCTCGCGGAGGTCGCGCCGTCGGCGCCCGCGGAGCTCGCGAAGCTGATCGACGCGCTCGTGTCCCCGACGCGCGAGGGACGCCCGCGCTCGGCGGAGGCCGTGCGCCGCGCGCTCGAGCGGATCCGGAGCGCGCTCGCCGGTCACGCGCGCGCTCTCCCGCCGGTCGAGCGCGGTCCGTTCCCCGGCCTCGATCGCTACGAGGCGGCCGACCGCGACGTGTTCTTCGGACGCTCCGCCGAGATCGCCGGCGTGATCGAGCTCGCGCGCACGCGCGGCCTGGTCGGCCTCGTCGGACTCTCCGGCAGCGGCAAGAGCAGCCTCGCGCGCGCCGGTGTGCTCCCGGCGATCGAGGAGGGCGCCCTCGGGGGCTGGCCGAAGAGGTACCGCAGCATCGTCGTGACCCCGGGCGACGACCTCATGGCGACCTTGCGGGCCGCGCTCTCGAAGCTGATCGGCGCGACGCTCGCGGAGCATCCGGAGGCGATCGCCGAGCAGCTCGCCGCGGACGTCGACGCCAAGGGCGAGGGCATCGTGCTCCTCGTCGACTCGCTCGAGGAGATCGTCGGCGCCGCGGATCAGGGCCGGCTCGAGGCGCTCGATCTGCTCTCGCGCCTCGCCGAGGCGTCGATCGGCCTGCGCGCGATCGTCATCGTGCGGCGCGACTTCCTCGACGAGGTCCTGGCGATCGATCCGCAGTTCTCTCGCGCGCTCGCGCGCGGCGCGCAGCTCCTCGGCCCGCTCTCGGCCACGGCGTGGGGCGAGGTCCTCGACCAGTCGCTCGAGGCGTACGGGATCCGCTTCGAGGACGCCGAGCTGCGGAGCGAGATCCTCGCCGACATCCGCGCGCGCGAGTCCGCGATGCCGCTCGTCCAGTTCGGGCTCGCCCGCCTCTGGGCCGCGCGCGACGAGAAGAAGAAGTGCATCCCTCGCAGCGCGTTCCGCGCGAAGGAGGGGATGCGCGGCGCGCTCGAGCACCACGCCGATGCGACGATCGCCGGCGTCGAGGGCGTCCCCCGCGACACGCTGCGCGACGTGCTCCTCGCGCTGACCACCCCCGAGGGCACGCGCGCGCACGTCGAGCTGGGCACGCTCGTCGAGCGCTTCGGCAAGCCCGCCGAGGACGTCGTCCGCGCGCTCGAGAAGGCGCGCATCGTGCTGAAGGAGAACGGCGGCGTGACCTTCGTGCACGACTCCGTCCTCCAGGAGTGGGGCCTGCTCCGCGGCTGGATCTCCGACGCACGCGACGATCGCCTCCTCGTCGCGCACCTCGAGCGCGACGCCGCACGCTGGAGCGAGTCGCGCGACGTCGCGGAGTTGTGGCGCAAGGGACGGCTCGCCTCCGCCATCGAGCTGTGGAAGCGCGGGACCGTGCCCCTCGGCAGCACCGCGCAGGAGTTCCTGAAGAAGAGCTTCCGCGAGGAGCAGAAGGCGCAGTGGGCGGTCTGGGGGCTGCTCCTCGTGATCGTCGCGCTCCTGGTGGGCGGCTCGCTGTTCTACGCGAAGCTCAGTCGCGATCGCGCCGATCAAGCGCGCAAGGACGCCGACGCGCTCGCCGCGGCGCTCGCCGAGGTGAAGGTCCTCAAGCAGCAGGCCGAGGAGAACGCGGGCGAGGCGGCGGCGACCGCGAAGCTCCTCCACGACCTCCAGCAGAAGATGGCGGAGGAGCGCGCGACCTACGGCAAGAACGTGAAGGCGACGCTCGACAAGGTCGCGAACGCGACGAGCCTCGACAACGCGCGCAAGGCCACGGCCGACCTCACGGCGCAGTCCGGCCCGTCGCAGAACCAGGTCGTGCCGCTGCCGCTCGACGTGACCGGCGGGCCGAGCGCCCCGAAGCTCGACACCTCCGGCCCGTCGCCCTCGGGCGGAGGCGGCACGTTCGATCAGGCCGCGATCGAGCGCGTGGTCAACACGCGCAAGGCGGGCGTGAAGCGGACGTGCCTCGAGCGCAGCGCGGGCGGCGCATCGAGCACGAAGGTGACGGCGACGCTCACCATCGGACCGTCCGGCAACGTGCAGAACGTGACCTCGTCGGGGAACGATCCGGTGGTCGGCAAGTGCATCGAGCAGCAGCTCCGCACGTGGACCTTCCCCGCTCCGGGCGAGACCAAGCAGGTGCAGATCCCGTTCGTGTTCGTGCGCCAGTAGTCACGCGCGCCGTCGAGGCCGCGGCTCGCGCTACACTCCTCGGGTGCCGACGAGCGGAAGACCTCCCCCGAACGACGACGACGGCGACGTCGTGCTCGAGCGCGACCCCAAGGTCGCGCGAGCACGTCGGTGGTGCGTCGTCTTCTACAACGACGACTACACGACGAAGTGGTTCGTGGTGGAGGTCCTCGAGCGGTTCTTCCGCATGGACGAGACGACCGCGACGGCGTTCATGAACGCCGTGCACGAGCAGGGCAAGGGCGTCGCGGGGATCTACACGCGCGACATCGCCGAGACGAAGGCCGCCGAGGTGACCGACTACGCGCGCGAATGGGGCATGCCCCTCAAGGTGACCGCCGAGCCGGACGACGACGACGGCAACGATCCCTGAGGGGCATCGCAACCGCTCCGCTCAGTACTTCGCGCGGTAGAGCGCGCTCGCGTTGCCCCAGAAGACGGTGGTCGCGTCGCCCTGGAGATGGCCCGCGCCCACGCCGCCGCCCCACGTGATCGGCGCGTTGCTCCCGAGCTTGCTGTACACCGTGCACGTCGACCAGCCCGGCGACGTGCACTCGGTCCAGAGCAGGCGCGAGCCGTCGAAGTAGACCGAGAGCGCGTCGTAGCTGCTCGTCGGTGCGTACACGAACGTGGTGGTGCCGCCGACCGGCTTCTTCGCCACGCGGCCGCCGCGCTCGGACCAGTAGAGCGTGGTCGGCGAGCCCGGCACGACGTGCATGGCCAGCAGCGCGTCGTACCCGCTCGCGCGCCACGTGAGCGCTCCGCCGCCCTTCGGCACGCTGTACACCGTGTTGCCCGTCGCGACGTAGACGTTCGACGCGTCGAGGCCGACGGACTTGATGCCCGAAAGCGCCGCGAGCGTGGTGATCGCCCCGCCGCCGAGCGCCATCCGGCGCAGCCCGCTCGCGTCGGCCCAGTAGAGGTAGGTGCCGTCGTTGTCGAGCACCTCCGCATCGCCGATCATCGCCGGCGACGTGGCGAGCGTCACCGCGGCGCCGCCCGCGAGCGGCACGCGCTTGATCTGCGAGGTCGTGCCGTAGCTCGCGACGAAGTAGCCGTACCAGACGCCGGGGTTCGCGTACGTGATGTCGCCGAAGCGGACCGGCGCGTACGCGGTCTCCTGGTACAGCGTCGACTCCGCACCCGGCGTGTTCGTCTTCGCCCCGCGACGGACCGCGGCGCCGTACTGGCCGGTCACGTCATTGAAGCTGTTCACCGTCCAGTAAAGGTTGCCCGTCGACTGGATGAGACCCGAGGGCGCGCCCCACGCGACGAGCGACGTGGTGAGCGCCTCGGACGTCTCGCCGACGTTCTCGTCGGCCTGGGGTTCTCCCGAGGAGTCGACGGCGCAGCCCGCGAAGCAGGCGACGAGCGACATACCGAGCGCAGCGCGGAATACGAAGGAAACGTTCATGAGCATGGGACCTCCGGGCGCGCGCCGCGAGCAAGCGGCGGGCCACGAGGTCGCGCTCGGTGATCACGCGGCGCGAGGCGCGAGACGCATGCGCGCGCGCGTCGTCCGGCTGCGCGCGCGCGAGCCTCACCCCTTACGCCCGAGGGCGAGCCTCGCGATCGAGCGGTAGAGCGCGTCGCGCAGCGCCTTCTCGCGCGGATCGTCGACGAGCCAGAAATCGAGCTTGTTCGGCACGTACGCGTACCCGACGCGGGCATCGGGATCGGCGAAGCCGAACGAGCCCCCGGCGCCCGGCGCGCCGAACGCGCGCGGGGTCGAGCCGAACGCGAGGTGCGGTCCCGGCCGGAGGAAGCCGAGCGAGAACCAGCTCTCGACGCCGAGCACCTCGTCCCTCGCACGGGAGGTCACCGGCGGCGCGGTGATGCGCGCCAACGTCT
>JBDHVD010000344.1:0-9869 GCA_039809525.1 Labilithrix sp.
AGCGGGCAGCTCGGGCAGGTGCGGATCGTCGCGCTCGAGAAGTACAAGGGCATGGTGCGCGTGACGTTCCATGCCGGGCTCCGCGCCCTCGCCGATGCCCGGGCGAAGCACGCTGCGCTCGCCGCGGCCGCCTCCGACCTCACGTGCGGCGTGCTCGACGTCCCCGGCGCGATCGGCAAGCTGCGCACCGATCTGAAGAGCGCACGCGCCCAGCTCGAGGCTGCGCGCGCCGAGCTCGCCGCGCTCGTCGCGAAGACGCTGCTCGACGGGCTCGCTCCGCCCGATCGCGCGCCGGCGCCGATCGTGCTCCCGGTGCTGCGCCCGAACGACGACGTCTCCGCGCTCCGCGTGCTCGCGGGCAAGCTCGCGGAGGATCCGCGCGTCGTCGCGATCACCGGCGCCGTCGATCCGGCGAGCGGCGAGGTGATCGTCGTCGTGCAGCGCGGGGCGTCCGCCAAGCTCGACTGCGGAGCGTTCGTCCAGGCGCAGGCCCGCGCCCGGGGCGGCCGCGGCGGAGGTCGTCCGGAGCGCGCGGAGGGCCGTTTTCCGCGGGGAACCGCGCTCGAGGACCTGGCCTCCGCCGCCGGCTCGGGGGCGACCGACTGAGAGTTGCCCCGAACGGCGCGATTCCCGTTACGATCGGGATCGCGCACCGTGGCCGACGAGCTCTCGATCCCCCAGGTCCCCGACGCGAAGCCCGACGATCCCGAGGACGTCTCGTGGGCGCTGTCCACCGCCGAGGCGATGTGGGCGCGCGGCGATCACGCCGAAGGCATCAAGTGGGTGCGCCGCGCGGCGGAGGCCGCGTCCGAGGCCGAGAAGGACAGCCGGGCCCTCGAGCTCGCGAAGGTCGCCGCCGATCTGCAGGGGCTCATTGCGCGCATGTCCGTCGCCGACAAGGGCTCGGACCGCAAGCTGCCCGCCGCGCCGCCGCCGGTGCCGACGAAGAGCGGACCGCCCGGACGATCCGTCCCGCCGATCGGTCGCTCGAGCGCGCCGGCGAAGCCGTCCGTTCCCGTGGGCCCCGTGGGCCCCGCGAAGAGCAGCGGCCGGTCGGTCCCGCCGATCCCGCTCCCGTCGAGGACCTCCTCGCCTCCGCCGTCGACGAGCGCGCCGCCGACGAAGACGAGCTCGGCGCCGCGTCCGCTCGCGACGTCGAACAGGCCGCAGGGTCCGAAGCCGGCCGAGAAGAAGGGACGCCGGCGCTCGCGCGAGAACCTCGACGCCGAGGCGAAGGCCGCGGGCCTCGTCGACACCGCTCCGCACGCCGCCGTGTCGGGGGACACCGACGAGGTCGCGACGCTGAGCAGCGACGACGCCATCCCGCTCCGGCCGAAGATCCCGAACGAGCTCGACGCGACGGTCATCGCGCGGCGCGACGAGATCGAGAAGGGACGCAAGACGTCGCGCAGCGCCGCGGAGTGGGACGCGTCGCCGACGGCGAACGTCGCCGGAGATGCGATCGAGGAGGACGACGGCGGCGATCGCAAGACGGCGATCGGCGCTCCGCCGACCGCGCGCATCTCGGTGCCGCCGCGCGCGACGCCCGCGTCGGTCCCTCCCCGCGCGACGCCGCGAACCCCGTCGATCGTGCCGCACGATCCGGGCATCCAGACCTCGCAGGCGATCCGCGTCGTCGTGTGGCGCGATGCGAACGGCGTGCACGTCGCGCCCGCGGGGACGCCGGACGCGAACCGGGTCTCGGCGCTGAAGATCGACGCGATGCTCGTCGCGATCGAGCCGACGGCTGACCTCACCGCGTGGCTCTCCCCGAAGGCGCGCGGATGAAGATCCGGTGACGAGCCGGTGACGAGGCGGAAACGGCCTCGCTGAGGCGGAAGCGCCCGGTTGAAAGCTCTGCGAGCTGCCCCTAACTGCCAGGGTCGGCGTGTGGTAGAACGGGCATTCGCATGTTCGACGAGTTCGGCATCAACGCAGGTTTCGTCGAGGACCTGCACGCGCAATATCGGCAGAGCCCTCAATCGGTCGACGAGCAGTGGCGGCGCTTCTTCGAGTCGCGCGAGCCAGGCCGTGCCGGCGCGGAGGCGCCCGCACCCATCGTCGGGGTCCGCCACGAGGCGAAGGGAAACGGACACGGCGCGAACGGCAACGGCGCCGCCTACGCCCGCGGTTACACCAACGGCGCAGCCGCCGCGGTCACGACCGGCCGTGACGAGCGCCTCCTCGCCGCGGCCGCCCTCCAGGGGCGCGTCTACCAGCTCGTCAACGCGTACCGCGTGCGCGGCCACCTCTTCGCGAAGACCGATCCGCTCGGCACTCCGCCCGAGGCCGCGCCCGAGCTCGAGCTCGCGAACTTCGGCCTGACCGACGGCGACCTCGACGCGATGTTCCCCACCGTCGGCGTCGGCGGACTGCCCGACCGCGCGACGCTCCGCCAGATCATCGCGCACCTCTCCGAGACCTACTGCAGCTCGATCGGCGTCGAGTTCACGCACATCGAGGAGCCCGAGGCGCGCGAGTGGCTCCAGAGCGAGATGGAGCGCACGCGCAACCGGATCGATCTCGACAAGAACGAGATCCTCCGCGTGCTCACGCGGCTCACCGACGCGGAGATCTTCGAGCAGTTCGTGCACAAGAACTTCATCGGCGCCAAGCGGTTCTCCGCCGAGGGCGCCGAGAGCATGATCGCGATGCTCGATCTGCTCGTCGACTACGCCGCCGGCCATGGCATCGAAGAGATGGTCATCGGCATGGCGCACCGCGGGCGCCTGAACGTGCTCGCGAACATCATGGACAAGAACGTCCGTGAGATCTTCGCGGCGTTCCGCGACTCGAACCCCGAGCGCAACGTCGGCCGCGGCGACGTGAAGTACCACCTCGGCGCGTCGGCCGACCGGACGACGTCGACCGGCCGCTCGATCCACCTCTCGCTCGCGTTCAACCCGAGCCACCTCGAGTTCGTGAACCCGGTGGTCGAGGGCCGCGTGCGCGCGAAGCAGGATCGGCGCAAGCGCCTCGGCGTGATGCCGCTCCTCATCCACGGCGACGCCGCGTTCATCGGCCAGGGCATCGTCCCCGAGACGCTGAACATGGCGAACCTCGAGGGCTACACCACCGGCGGCACGATCCACCTCGTGGTGAACAACCAGATCGGCTTCACCACGCTGCCGCAGGACTCGCGGTCGACGCGCTACTGCACCGACATCACGCGGATGCTGAAGGTCCCCGTCTTCCACGTGAACGGCGAGGATCCGGAGGCGGTCATCCAGGCGGCGCGCCTCGCGATCGAGTTCCGCCAGCGGTTCGGCAAGGACGTCGTCATCGACATGCTCTGCTACCGCAAGTACGGGCACAACGAAGGCGACGAGCCGCGCTACACGCAGCCGGTGATGTACCAGCTCATCGATCGCAAGCCGACGGTGCGCGAGGTCTACATCCGGCGGCTCGTCGAGCGCGGCACCATCACCCAGGACGTCGGCGACCAGCTCAAGGCCGCGCGTCAGGCCGCGCTCGCGCAGGCGCTCGAGGAAGAGAAGCAGGGCGACTGGCTCAAGCCGCCGAACGCGATGGAAGGCGTCTGGACGACGTACTACGGCGGCCCGGACAAGAACGTCGAGGAGGTCGACACGAGCGTGCCCCGCGAGGCGCTGCTCGATCTGGCGACGCGCCTCTCCGAGCTCCCGCCGGGCTTCCACGTCAACACCAAGGTGAAGGCGGTGCTCGATCTCCGCCGAGACCGCATCGCGAACGGACAGGCGTTCGACTGGGGCACCGCCGAGCACCTCGCGTTCGCCTCGCTCGTCGCCGAGAACCGCCGCGTGCGCATCACCGGTCAGGACGCGCGGCGCGGGACGTTCACCCACCGCCACGCGACGCTCTACGACGCCAAGACCGGGCAGCGCTACACGCCGCTCGCGAACCTCGGCACGGGGCACTTCGAGGTCTACGACAGCCCGCTGTCCGAGGCGGGCGTGCTCGGCTTCGAGTACGGCTACTCGCTCGACACGCCCGAGGGCCTCGTGATCTGGGAGGCGCAGTTCGGCGACTTCGTGAACGGCGCGCAGGTCATCATCGACCAGTTCATCGCGTCGGCGGAGGACAAGTGGCTCCGCCTCTCGGGCCTGGTGATGCTCCTGCCCCACGGTTACGAGGGCCAGGGCCCCGAGCACTCGAGCGCCCGCGTCGAGCGCTTCCTCCAGCAGGCGGCGAGCGACAACATCCAGGTCTGCAACCTCACGACGCCGGCCCAGCTGTTCCACTGCCTGCGCCGCCAGGTGCTCCGGCCGTGGCGCAAGCCGCTCGTCATCTTCACGCCGAAGAGCCTGCTCCGTCACAAGGAGGCGGTCTCGACGGTCGAGGATCTCGCGAAGGGCCAGTTCCAGCGCGTGATCCCGGACAGCGAGACCGATCCGCGCGACGTGAAGCGCGTGCTCCTCTGCAGCGGCAAGGTCTACTACGACCTCCTCGACGCGCGGCGGAAGCTCGGGCGCAAGGACGTCGCCATCGTGCGCCTGGAGCAGCTCTATCCGATCAACGATCAGCTCCAGAAGGCGCTCGCGGTCTACGCCGACGGCACGCGCCTCGTCTGGGTGCAGGAGGAGCCGCGCAACATGGGGGGGTGGTACTTCCTCAACGCGAACCTCTCGCGGATCCTCGGCGATCGCCTCCCGCTCTCGCTCGTCTCGCGCCCCGCGGCGGCGAGCCCGGCGACCGGCAGCAAGGCGAGCCACGACCTCGAGCAGCAGCGCCTGATCGACGAAGCGCTCGCGGAGTAGACGGCGTGCGCGCCTTCGCGCTCGCCGTCCTCGCCGTCGCGCTCGCGGCGTGCGCAGGCAAGCCGACGCCGGCCGCCCCGGCGCCGGCCAAGCCGGCGTCCGCCGAGCCGAAGCCCAAGTTCGACTTCCACGCGCTCGTGAAGCGTGAGGCCGGTCTCACGAAGCCGTTCCGCGTGGACGCGCCCGACGGGAGCTGGTCGGCGACGATCTCGGCGGTCGCTCCGCCGAAGGTGCGCGAGACCGCCGCCGACAGCGTCTCGCTCGACGTCGACATCGGCTCGGAGCGGCCGCTCGACTGCGTGGTGTGGAAGCAGCGCCTGGACGCCGCGACGACGCTGGCGAAGCTCACGTTCGAGCCGGTGGCGAAGCTCCCGCTGAAGGAGATCGCGCGCATCGAGGTCGGCGTCGAGGAGGGCTCGCCGAACGTCACGTTCGACATGTTCGGCGTGAACGAGCGCAAGGAAGCGAACCACGTGAAGACCACGCTCGTGATGCGCCCGCACTGGACCCTGGGCTGCCGTCACGACGAGCTCGGCTACGCCGAGACGGTGCGCTCGACGGCCCTCCAGCTCGGTCGCACGTTCAGCCCGACGACGAGCCCCGACACGAGCCGCTACCACGACGTGTCGATCGTGCGCATCGGCGAGATGTCTCTCGGGTACGTCGAGCGCTTCTTCTACGACGCGGCCGCGGGTGGGGGCGTCGAGATCGAATTCGGCGCGCTCGTCGGCCCGCGGAAGGACGCCGCCCCCGTGTTCCAGGACTCCGCGCTGGTCAGCGAGACCGACGCCGCCGGCCTGCTACGCACGTCGCTCGAGATCGTCGCGACGGCGGACGGTGTCGAGCGCTCGCACAAGCTCGAGCGCAAGAGCGCGCAGGAGTACGCCGTCAGCGGCACCGACAAGGGCAAGGAGGTGCGGGGCGTCCTGAAGGCGAAGCGACCGCTCCGCGGCGAGCGGCTCCTCGCCGGGGACATCGCGGCGCACGCCGCCGCGGGCGGCCGCTCGGCGTTCGTACGCGAGCGATGGGCGCCGACCGACGCGACGATCGCGCCCCACTACGACAGCTACACCCCGGTGGCCGGCTTCGACGCGGCGCACCCGTCGTACGTGCTCGACGACGGAAAGAGCAAGGCGACGGTGACCTTCGATCGACGAGGGATCCTGATGAAGCAGTCGATCGCGATCGGCGAGCAGCTCCTCGTCTTCGCGAAGGTGTTCTCGCACGGCACACTCTGAATCCGAGCCGTCAGATCCGCGCGACCACCGCGCGGATCGCCGGACGGACGACGAACCACACGACGACGAACGCGCCGAACAAGACGGAGAGCACGAGCGCGACCTCGCGGCCACTCTCTCTGCCCAGGGAGCTCGCGCTGACGCTCGCCGCGATCATCAGCGAGACGGTCGTTCCGCTGGCGCTCGCGCCGAGGAACAGCGGGCTCGACCGGCGCACGTCGCGCGCGAGCCGCATGCGCGAACGCCGGCCGACGTCGGCGAGCGACGGGAAGACGCTCGCCTCCGCGAGGAGCGCCGCGATCTGCGCGCGCCGGTGGGCGTAGGCGTTCGCCCGTTCGCGTCGCGGAGTCCGCTGGATCGCGACGATCTCCTCGGTCAGCGCGCGCACGTACGCCGCCACGCCGTGCACCGGCCCGCCGGCGGCGCGCGCCAGCTCCGCCTCCGCCTGGTCCGTGCGCCCCGACGTGGCCTCGTCGAACGCGATCCACGCACGGAACGATCGCGCGTCCGCGTCCGTCGCGGATTCCACCGCGCTCCGCGTCAGCTCCATCGCGCGGCGGCGGAGCCCGACGGCATGCATCGAGACGGCGAGCGTGTAGAGCCGATCGGCCGGAGCCTCGCGTCGCGTGCGCCACGACCGTCCCCACCACGCCGAGCGCGCGTACAGCCGCCTGGCGATCAGCGCGTTGAACGGCGCGCTCCACGTCCGGTCGTCGCGCTCGAGCCACCACCGGAGCAGCCGCATGACGCGCTTCGCCTCGACCTCGGGCGCGCGCTGCGCGAGCGTGTCGAACAGCTCGTCGGCGGCGCCGCGACCTGCGGGCGACGACGGCGAGAGCTCCTGCGCACGGACCGCGAACGACCATCCGAGCCGCCCCAGGCCCGCGCGCATCCAGAGCGCGCCGGCGATCGCGGTCGCCTCCGGCCTGGTCACCGCGTCGAGCACGATGCTCTCCGCGTCGGGGCCGGCCCCCCATCGCCGGAGCGCCTCCCAGGCATCGACCACCGCCGGCGCGGACGCCTTCGCATCGACGCACGCCTCGCCGAAGCGCTTCGCGGCCGCTGCGCGATCGCCGCGCACCAGCGCCGCCTCGACGTCGAAGCCGACCCGCTCGGGCGGGGTGATCTTCCGCTCGAGCACGCGCATCGCGGCGGCGGCCGTCTCCGGATCGCGCGCCTCCGCCGCGAGCTGGAAGAGGAGCGCCGCGGACACCACTGCGCCCGGATCGCGCTCGATCGCCCGCTCGAACGCGAGCTTCGCGCCGCGCTTGTCGCCCGCGGCCATCTGCGCGCGCCCGAGCGCCTGCTGCGAGCTCGCGAGCATCGGCGCGATCGCGACGAGCCGCGTCGCCGCGTCGACCGCGCTGCGCGGATCGTTCGCCTCGAGCCACAGCTCGACGAGCCGCTGCCATCCCGGCACGTACGAGCCGTGGACGCGGAGCACGCCCTGCGCGACGCCGATCGCGGCGCGGAGATCGCCGCTCTGCGCATGGATCCACGACGCGCGCATCCCGATCTCGGGGGGAACGATCGTCTCGCTCGGGCCGGGAGCGCACGCGGCGAGCGCATCGCTCGTGCGTCCCGCGAGCGCGAGCGCGGCCGCGGTGGCGTCACGCAGCGGCGTCGCGCGGAGGCCGCGCCCGGCGGCCGCGTCGAGCACGGCCAGCGCCTCGTTCGGCTGCCCGGCGTCGAGGAGGAGGAAGGCGCGCGTGCTCTGCGTGGTGACGCTCGCGGGATGGGCCTCGGCGAGCCGCGCGGCGATCGCCAGCGCCCGCTCGCGCTCCTCCGCCCCGCTGGCGGCGACCGCGCCGAAGAGGTCCCAGCCCGCCTCGAGCTCCGGCTCGCGATCGAGCACCGTCTCGAGCGCGTCGAGCGCACGCAGCCCATCCCCACGGCGCGCCCGGATGCGCACGCCCTCGAGCGCGATGGTCGCGTCGAAGCTCGCCCGCCGGCGCGCGGTGTCGAGCAGCGTGTCGGCGCGATCGTGCTCGCCCCGCGCCTCGAGCGCGTTCGCGAGCCGCGCGACCGCCCGCGAGAGGTGCGGCCCGAGCTCGACCGCGCGTTCGAGGTGCTGCATCGCGCGCGCCGCGTCGCCGGTCACCGAGAACGCCTCCGCCGCCTCGAGGTGCACCTCGGGCACGAGCGGGAAGCGCTCCAGCGCATCGGTCGCCAGGCCCAGCGACACCGCCGCCGGTCGCGCGGCGAGCGCGTGCCGGATCGACACGAGCCACGAGGCCGCGATCTCGGGGCGCCGGGCACGCAGTCGCTCCAGCGCACCGGTCAGCCATTCCTGCGAGACGTGCGGCTGGGCGGCGGCGTGGAGCGCCTCGAAGGTCGTGCCCGACAGCGCTCTGCTCCACCCGCTCGAACAGGTGCGAGAGCATGGCGTATCGCTCCGCGGCGTCGGTCAGCTCCACGACGCGCACGATCGCGCCGGGCACGTCGGCGTCGATCGCCAGCGCCGCGAGGTACGCGGCGCGCGCTCCGGCGAGATCGTCGCGCTGCTCCGCCGCGAACGCCCGCGTGAGCGGGAGGTCCACCGCGCGCGCGTCGAGGGCGGCCGCCGCCTCGAGCTCCGCCTGCGCCTCGTCGTGACGCCGCGCGGACGCGAGCGTCAGCGCGAGCTCGCGACGCGCCCACGCATCGGCCGGCTCGGTCGCGAGGAACGAGCGCACCGCGGCCTCGCGCTCCGCCGGGTCCGCATCGCGGAGCGCGTCGAGCCGGGCGCGCACCGTCGGACGATGGTGGGGCGCCTGCACGACGCGCGACGCGAGGTACTCGGCGGCCGCGCGGGCTCCTCGCGTCCTCCGCAGGAGCATCGCGACCTGCGCCTGCGCGTCCGTCGCGAGCGGCGCCGCGTCGGCGACCGCGCGCCACGCGGAGAGCTGCTCGTGCTCGTCGCGGCCCTCGATGCCCGCGAGGACCGCCGCTCCGCGCGCCCACGTCGGCGCGTCGATCCGCGTGCGTGCTCGCTCGAGCAGCGCGCGCGCCTCGTCGATCCGCCCCTCCCGCGCGATCCGCGTGCTCGATGCCAGGAGCAGCGCGCCGTCGTCCGGCCGCTTCGTGCACGCCGCGTCGAGGACCGCGCGTGCACCTCGCAGGTCGCCGAGCTCGTCGAGCGTATCGGCGAGCACGAGCGCGGGCGCCGCCGAGCGGCCGCCGAGCCGGTCGAAGCACTCGCGCGCGAACGCGATCGCGTCGTCCACGCGGAGCGCCTTTCGCGCGGCGGACACGTAGCTGCGGACCGCCTCGTCGCTCGTCGGCTCGAGGCACGCGCCGAACCGGAAGGCCTCGAGCGCGAACGGCACCTGGCCCTCGGACCACGCGATGCGGGCGAGCACCTGCATCGCACGCGACGATCCCTGCGTCGCGGCGAGCGCCCGGCGCGCGAGCCGCGTGGCGCGTCGATGCTCGCGCGCGTCCGCGGCGAGCTCCTTCGCGAGCAGCTCGAGGAAGACGGCCGTTCGCTCCTTGCGTGCGGCGGCCTCGAGCGCCTGAAGGCGCACGGAGCGAGACGCGATGGTCTGCTGCATCATCACGCGATCGAGCAGCGCGAGCCGGTCGTCCGGATCCGCCGCCAGCGCGTCCTCGGCGACTGCCAGCACCGCGCTCGGGTCGCCGTCGTACGCCGCGATCGCCCGCCGGGCGGCGCGGGTCACGACGTGCGCCGGCGCGCGCTCCTCGAGCCGCCGCGCCGCCTCGAGCGCGTGCGGTCGATCGAACGCTGCCAGCGCGCGCTCGACCGCGTAGAGCTCGTCGTAGAGCGCCGCGTCCGGCAGCTCGACGTCGTCGAGCGCGGCGGCGCGATCGGCGGGGACGACGACGAGGCAGCGCGGACCGCAGTGACGGAACTCTTCGAGGAACGAATCGGCGTCGACCTCGACCGGCAACGGGA
>JBDHVD010000345.1:0-9853 GCA_039809525.1 Labilithrix sp.
ATCACACGCCCGCGGCGGTCCGCGCGCCGATCCCGCTCGGCACGCACGAGGCGCCGGTCGCCGCGCGCGCCGAGGGGCCCGGCGCGGTCGCGAAGCCTTCGCCGGCTGCGCCGCCGGCCGTGCCGGCGCCGGCGCCCAGGCCCGCGGCGCACGAACCTGCGAGGCCGCCGTCGAACGTCGAGGCGCCGAAGCCTGCAGCGCCGCGCGAGGCGATCGCCTCGGCGATCCGCGCGTGCGCGGCGGCGCACAACCGGCCGAGCGACGTCCACGGCAGCGTCTCGAGCACGCTGAAGCTCAAGGTCGCGGCGTCCGGCGAGGTGCAGTCGGCGGTGTTCGATCCGCCGCTCCAGCCCGAGATCCAGACGTGCGCGGCGCCCGCGATCTACAAGACGAAGTTCGCCGACGACGACACGGGCCTCGTCACCGTCCCGGTCGACTTCTCGTTCTGAATCCGAGCGCGACGCCCGATCAGAACTTCGAGGTTCGCGCGATCTCGGTGATCACGTGCGTCTCGCGCGCGCCGAGCAGGCCGAACTGCACGCCCACGCGTCCGCCGCGGCACCACCGGACGACGCCGGGGAGCATGAAGAGCTCGTCGTCGCCGGGGAGCTGCACGCTGACCTGGACCTCGGTGCCGAACGGCAGCGTCACCGCGGTCTCGATCGACATGCCTCCGACGGAGACGTCCTTGCCGACGCCCTCCTGCCAGTCGTTCTTCCCTTTCACGCTGAACGTGAGCGGGGCGTCGATGGGGGCGCGGGCGTACCGTCGCTGCTCGATCATGGGCGTGTGAGAGGGATGCTACCATCCCGATGTGTCCGCTGACGACGACGAAACGAGCGACGAGAGCGAGGCGAGCAAACCGCTGTCGCCGCGGGCCGAAGCCGCGCTCGCGCGCGCGCGCGCCGCGGTCCGTGCGGCGAGCCCGCCGCCGAAGAAGGACGGCGGTCGCTGGCTCGCGCTGATCCCCGTCGTGGTCGCGATCCTGATGATGGCGCTCATGATGCCGCGCGCGACGGTGCCCGACGCCGTGCCGGTGCCCGAGGTCGACACGCGGGCCCTCCGCGCGACGACGAAGGCGGACGACGAACGCGCGGAGCGGGCGAAGGCAACGCGGCTGCCGACGGACGTCCTGGCGGTCGGCTCGGGCGTGCGGGCGCTCCAGGCGGCGCAGCAGAAGGAAGGAGAGGGCGCGGCGGGCGACCTCGACGTCGCGCGCGCGAAGCTCGACGAGGCGCGCCGCGCGCTCGTCGGCCGGGCGGGCTGGGAGGACGATCTCCTCGCGCTCCGTGCCGTGCAGATGAGCGCGTTCCTCGAAGAGCTCGCGCGGTACGAGGCGACCGGCGACGTCTCCAAGGACCTCGAGGAGCTCGGCGGAGGCTTCATCCGGCGCATGGATACGTCGGGCTGGAGCGAGGGCCGGCGCATCCTCCTCGACGAGCCGCAGCGTCGTGTCGCGTTCAAGACGGTGTGGAACGCGATCGTGGGCGTCGAGCCGCTCGAGCCGTTCAAGCTCACGCTCGACGAGCAGCGCTCGCTCTACGCGCTCTACCTCACGCGCCCGCACGCGGGCGAAGCGCAGCAGCGTTCCCTCGATGCGATGCGCCGCGCGGCCACGACACCCGAGGGCTGCGCCCGGGCCGCCGCCGAGGATCGCCGCGCGCGCGAGATCTGGCGTGCGGACAAGATCCGCAAGCTCGGCGCGATCGATCCCACGTACCCGACGGCGTACGCGCTCGGCGTTGCCCACTACCGTGCGGGTCGCTACGACCTGGCGACCGATGCGTTCCGCTCCTGGCTCGACGCGCACCCCGACGGCCCGTGGTCGGCGCGTGCGCGAAACCATCTCAAGGCCGCGCTCGCGGCGTACGGCTCGATCTGAGCGATGACGCGCGCGCTCCTCGTCGACGACGACCGGGACCTCGCGCGGCTCCTCGACGAGTACCTGGGCTCGCACGAGGTCACGCTGGTGCACGTCGAGGACGGCGCGGCCGCGCTGAAGCTGCTCGGCGAGCAGTCGTTCGACGTGGTGCTGCTCGACGTCATGCTCCCCGGCATCGACGGGTTCGAGGTCTGCCGGCGGATCCGCGCCTCGCACGACGTGCCCGTCGTGATGCTCACGGCGCGCGGCGACGACGCCGATCGGATCGTCGGCCTCGAGATCGGCGCCGACGACTACGTCCCGAAGCCGTTCAACCCGCGCGAGCTGCTCGCCCGCATGCGCGCGGTGCTGCGCCGCGCGGGCAAGGCGCCGAGGGCCGACAAGATCGTGGTCGGTCCGATCGAGATCGACCCGGCGGCCCACACGGTGAAGCGCGACGGCGAGGACGTCCCGCTCACGTCGTACGAGTTCCGCATCCTGCTCGTCCTCGCGCGAAGGGCGGGCGACACGGTCACGCGTGAAGAGCTCGCCACCGAGGTCCGCGAGCCGGCGAAGGCGAAGGGCCAGGCCGCGGCGCAGTACGATCCGTCGGTCGATCGCTCGCTCGACGTGCACGTGAGCCGCCTCCGGCAGAAGCTCGAGGACGATCCGAAGGAGCCGCGCCTCATCAAGACGGTGCGCGGCGTCGGCTACGTGCTCGCGAGGCCGTCGTCGTGAACCGGCGGAGGCATCGCGCCTTCCGTCCTCGCTTCCGCCGGCTCCAGGTACGCCTCCTCTTCTGGTTCCTCGCGGCGATCGTGCTGGCGATCGGCGCGAGCATCGTGACCACGATGCTCACGAGCGAAGATCAGGGCGAGGCCCCCACGCGCGTGGTCTCGCGCCACGTCCAGCATCGCGTCGCCAAGCTGTGGGACGAGCCCGGCGCAGCGGAGGCGTACGTCGCGCAGCTCCGCGACAGCACCGGGCTCGACATCCGCGTGCGGCGTGATCCGAGCGTGTTCGGCCGGCACCGTCCGCGCTCCGGCGGCATGGTCTTCGAGGAAGGCGTCGCCTACGTGCCCGTGGTGAAGGGCGGCGTCACCGTCGGCGCGCTCGAGCTCCGTACGGGCGCGCAGCCGCCGAAGCTGTGGCGGGTGGTGCTCGCGCTGCTGGCGGCGCTCCTCGTGCTCGGCCTCGTCGCGCGTCGCGTCTCGATGCGCCTCGCGCGTCCGCTCGAGCACGTGGCCGGGACGGCGGAGCGCTTCGGCGCCGGCGACCTGTCCGCCCGCACCGGGATCGAGAAGCTTCCGCGACGCTGGGTGGCCGACGAGGTGCGCGAGGTCGGCCGGGCGTTCGACGGGATGGCCGAGCGGATCGAGCGCGTGGTGACCGATCAGCGCGAGCTGCTCGCCGCGATCAGCCACGAGCTGCGCTCGCCGATGGGGCGCGCGCGCGTCGCCCTCGAGATCGCGCGCGAGCGCGGCGGCGACGCGACCGAGCGTCCGCTCTCCGACGTGGAGAAGCAGCTCGTCGAGATGGACGCCATCCTCGGCGACCTGCTCGCGTCTGCACGTGCGGGGCTCGCCGACGTCCGGCGCGAGCCGACGGACCTCGGCGCGTGGATCGCGTCGCGCATCGAGGCCGAGGGCGGCGGACCGATCACGCTGGCCCGTCGCGCGTCGCCGCGCGCCGCCGTCGATCCCGCGCTGCTCGGCCGCGCGCTGCACAACGTCTTCGCGAACGCGTGGGCCCACGGCCATCCGCGCGAAGAGCCGCTCGAGGTCGTGCTCGAGGCCGACGACACGACCGCGCGCATCGCGGTCCGCGATCGCGGGCCCGGCTTCGCCGCCGAGGTCCTGCCGCGGGCGTTCGAGCCGTTCGTGACCGGCACCGGCGCGGCGCGCTCTCCCGGCGCGCACGGGATCGGGCTCGGCCTCTCGCTCGTGCGCCGCATCGTCGAGGCCCACGGGGGCACCGCGTCCGCGCGGAACGTCGAGGAGGGCGGCGCGGTGAAGGGCGCCGAGATCGTCCTCGTGCTCCCGCTCGGCGACGGTTGAGCCGGGAAGCGGTTCACTTGGCTCGCCGGCTCCGGCCTCGATACGATCCGCCGCGTGGGCCGGAGCTTCATTCGTACCGTCGTGTGGCTCGGCGGGATCTTCGGCGCGATCGGCGTCCTCCTCTACCTCTTCGTGTTCGACACGATGGTCGTCCCCGGCACCGATCCGCTGTTCGTCACGTCGATCATGCCGACGCTCTACCCCGAGGATCGAATCCTCGTGCGCCGCGGAAGCGAGCCGCGCGAGGGCCAGCTCGTTCGCTGCGCGTCGCCCGATCCGTCGACCCCCTTCGTCATCGGTCGCGTGATGGGCAGCCCGGGCGCGACCGTCGAGCTCCGGGACGAGCGCGTGTTCGTCAACGGCAAGCCCCTCGTGAGCCGGCACATGTGCGACCCGATGATGGTGAGCCATCCGATCACCGGGCAGGCAATGAAGCTCGACTGCCATGCCGAGGAGACCGGCGCCTGGACGTACGAGTACCTCGTCGCCGCCGAGCACCCCGAGGGCTTCCGGTCGGCGGTGATCGAGCCCGGGAAGCTCTTCCTCGTGAGCGACAACCGTCACCTCCACCAGGACTCGCGCGACTTCGGGCAGGTCGACGCCTCGACCTGCGAGCACGTCGTATTTCGGCTCTGGGGCGAGAGCTTCGTGGACTCCCGGCGGCGTTTCACGCTGCTCTATTGATCATGGCCTCTATTGAATTTTGGTAAGCTCGGCGCGGTTTGGACCTCGAGATCGGCATCGTCTGCGCGAAGTGCGAGACGTACGCGTCGCTCGGTACCGCGACGTGCGCGACGTGCGGACGCGCGCTCGCTCTCGAGGCTCCCGGGGGTCCGCCGAGCAAGGCGGCCCCCGCGCCCTCCGGCGCCGGTGGCCTGCCGCCCTCGCGTCCCGAGCCGTCGCCTCCCGCTGCCCGCGTCTCGTCGAACCGGCCCGAGGGCCGTTACGGTCCGAGCAGCCACATCTCCACTCCCTCCAAGCCCGCGAAGTCGAAGTCCGTCGAGGAGCTCATGGATCAAGCGAAGAACTTCGTGTGCCGTTCGTGCTCGACGCCCGTTCCCCTCGGGCACAAGTTCTGCGGCCGCTGCGGTGCCGCGGTGCCGCCGGAGATCCTCCAGGCGCGCACCCAGTTCTTCGGTCAGCTGCAGGCGCCGGGGAAGGCGAAGCTGATCCTCATCCGCGGTGAAGGCGTCGAGGGCCTCAGCTACCAGCTGAACGCCGAGCAGCACGTCGTCGGCAAGAGCGGCCAGCTCGTGTTCCCCGACGATCCGTTCGTCTCGCCGAAGCACGCGAACTTCTACTACCGCGGCGGCAAGCTCGTCGTGCGCGACGAGGGCTCGCTCAACGGCGTCTACCTCCGCGTGCGCGGCTCGGTCGACATCGGTGGGGGCGACTTCTTCCTCGCGGGCGAGCAGGTGTTCCGCGTCGACACGCCGCCGAAGCTCGACGATCAGCCGGGGCCGGACGGCACGTTCTTCTACTCGTCGCCGAAGCATCAGAGCCCGTTCCGCATCAACCAGATGCTCCAGGGCGGCATGCTCGGCATGACGGTCTGCGCGCGCGGATCGAGCCTGCAGATCGGACGCGAGGGCGGCGATCTGAACTTCCCCAGCGACCTCTACATGAGCGCGTCGCACTGCAAGCTCGAAGACGCCGGCGGCAACCTGGTGCTCACCGATCTGAACAGCCGCAACGGCACGTACGTCCGGCTGAAGGACGAGCGCGAGCTCGCCCACGGCGACTACCTGTTCATCGGTCGCAAGCTGCTGCGCGTCGAGATCACCGCGGCCTGACCCGAACGTCGTTGCGCGATCTGCGCACGTCCTCGCGCACGGGCGAGACGGCGCTGGCGCGTCGCGCGTCCGATGTTACGGTTCGCGCCGCGATGGGACGAGGACGCTTCGCCGCGGCGCTCGCGTGCGCCTCGATCGCGCTCGGCGCGTGCTTCGTCCCGTACTCGGGCGAGGACGAGATCCGGGCGATCGAGCGGACCGATCCGCACGAACCGTCTCCGGAGGACGGCGCGATCGCCGACGGCGGCACCACCGTCGACCCGCCCGAGACGGACGCGGAGAGCCCGATCGACGCGGCGAAGGACGCGCCTCCGCCGCGCTGCGATCGCAGCAAACCGTTCGGCGCGCCCGTCTTCGTCGACAGCGTCAACTCGGCGGACTTCGACGCCGACGCGCGGCTCACCGCGGACGAGAAGACCCTCTACTTCACCAGCGAGCGCGGGACCGTCGCCCCGTCGAAGCGACACCGCATGTGGACCGCCACGCGGGTCGGCGAGGCGTTCGAGTTCTCGAACCTCACGCTCGCCTTCGACTACGTGAACGCCGAGGTCTACGACCCGACGGTCAGCCCCGACGGCCTCACGCTGGTCGTGCAGCACACCGCGACGGGGACCGGGTCGGCGAACCTCGAGACGGCGACGCGCCTCTCGACGGGCGGGGCGTTCGGGCCGTTCGCGGCGATACCGGCCCTCGACGCGCCGGCGGCGACCGAGCGCGATCCGTACTTCGCCGCCGACGGCTCGCTGCTCTTCACGCAGGACGGGAAGATCATGCGCGCGCGCCGGAGCGGCACGGTGTGGACGGCGGGGATCGCGCCGGAGACGAGCGCGCTGTCCAGCGTCCGCAACCCGGTGATGTCGGCGGACGGGCGCGAGATCTTCTTCTCGTCGGACGCGGGCACGCCGGGCAAGCTGCGCATCCATCGCGCCGCCCGCGCGAGCACCACGGCGAAGTTCGGCGCGGCCTCGCCGGTGAAGGAGCTCGGCGGGACGAACGCCTACGAGGCGCCGACGTGGCTCTCGGCCGACGGCTGCCACCTGCTGCTCACGAGCGATCGCGGCGGCGGCCTCGACGTCTACTACGCGATCCGCGGGAAGTGACGCTCAGCGCGGACGCGCGGCGAGCTTCTTCGCGTCGTCCTTCTTCGGCGCGAGGCCGAGCGCACGCCGCGCGATCGACGCCACCGCGGAGAGCGCCGCCTGGGGCAGACCGTCGAGCACCTCTTCGAGGTCGATCGGCCCGTCGGTGATCGGGATCAGCTCGAACACCGTCCCGAAGCGCTCGTACTTCTTGAGCAGGCCTTCGAGCTTCGCCCGCAGGGCGTCGGCCTCGGGGCCGCGCGCATCGCCGAGCAGCGCGAGGGCGCGGTTGCAGAGATTCACCTTGTCGATCACCACGCGGCGCAGGCGCGACAGGTACGCGCCGACGACGACGTCGGGGTACTTGCCGCGGAGCGCGAACGTGTCGTGACGCTCACCCGACGCGCGGTGCCGTCCGACGATGCCCGCCGCCTCGAGGCCGCGGAGGTTCGCGAAGATGTTGCTCTTCGATCGCCCCAGCTTCTCGGACAGCTCGTCCATCGAGAGGGGCTCGTCCGCGAGGTAGAGCGCCGCGACGATCTGACCGCCGAGGCGCGTGATCCCGGGAAAGCTCGCTGCGATCTCGCGCCCGACTCCGTCGAGCATGGTCGCGCGCGCGGCTGCGACGGGCTCCGTTGTCGCGCCCATTTTCGGGGAGGCCGACTTCGCCATTTCGTGCGCTTCCGAGTATGCCTGCTTCCGTGGATGCCCGGAAGCCGAACCGACTCGTGAGAGAGGCGTCGCCCTACCTGTTGCAACATGCACACAATCCGGTGGACTGGTGGGCCTGGGGCGACGAGGCGCTCGCGGAGGCCAAGCGCCGCGACGTCCCCATCCTCCTGTCGATCGGCTACTCGGCGTGCCACTGGTGCCACGTCATGGAGCGCGAGAGCTTCGAGAGCGAGGCGATCGCGAAGCTCATGAACGAGCACTTCGTCAGCATCAAGGTCGATCGCGAGGAGCGTCCGGACCTCGACCAGATCTACCAGCTCGTCGTCCAGCTCATGGGCCGGAGCGGCGGCTGGCCGCTCACCGTGTTCCTCACGCCCTCGCAGAAGCCGTTCTACGGCGGCACGTACTTCCCGCCCGAGGACCGCTACGGCATGCCGGGCTTCCCGAAGATCCTCCTCGCGATCGCGGAGGCGTATCGCGAGCGGCGCGACGAGGTCACGACCCAGGCCGACGAGCTGACCAAGGCGATCGCCGAGGTCGGGCGAGGCGAGGCCGAGGAGCGGGAGAGCTACGCGCCGTCGCCGGATCTCCTCGCGCGCGTCTCGCAGCTCCTTCTGCGGCGCTTCGACGACGAGAACGGCGGCTTCGGCCGGCAGCCGAAGTTCCCCAACACCATGCCGCTCGAGGTGCTGCTCCGCCGCGGCAAGCTCGAAGGCGACGGCACCGCGCTCGAGGCCGCGCGGCTCCAGCTCGAGGCGATGCGGCGCGGCGGGATCTGGGACCACCTCGGGGGCGGCTTCCACCGCTACTCGACGGACGAGCACTGGCTCGTGCCGCACTTCGAGAAGATGCTCTACGACAACGCCCTGTTGCTCCGCTCGTACGTCGACGGTCTGCGCGTGTTCGGCGCGCCGATCTTCGAGCGCACCGTGCGGGACGTCGCGGCGTACGTCGCGCGCGAGATGACCGACCCGTCGGGCGCGTTCTACGCGACGCAGGACGCCGACAGCGAGGGCGAGGAGGGGAAGTTCTTCGTCTGGGACCCGACCGACGTGAAGGCGGTGCTCGGCGAGGACACCATCGAGACGAAGGTCGCGCTCGAGTACTTCGGCGTGACCCTCGCGGGGAACTTCGAGGAGCACGGGCGGCCGACCTTCAAGACCGTCCTCCACGAGGCGAAGCCCGTCGCGGCGGTCGCGGCGAAGCTCGGCCTCGCGGAGGCCGACTGCGCCGCCGCGCTCGACCGGGCGAAGGCGAAGATGTTCCACGCGCGCGAGGCCCGCACCGCGCCGTTCCGTGACGAGAAGGTGCTCACGAGCTGGAACGCGCTCATGGCCGGCGCGCTCGCGGACGCGGGGATGACGCTCGGCGACGAGGCGATGGTCACGGCCGCGCAGAAGGCCGTCGACTTCGTGGAGACGCGGCTCGTCCGCGACGGTCGCGCGCAGCGCCTCACCAAGGACGGCCTGGTGAAGGGCCCCGGCTTCCTCGATGATCATGCCTACCTCGTCAACGCGGCGCTCGACGTGTACGAGGCGACGGGCGACGCGCGGCACCTCGCGCTCGCGCGGACCGTCGCCGACCGCGCGCTCGACGCGTTCTACGAGGAGGGCTCGGGCTTCTTCTTCACGCCGAAGGACGGCGAGGCGCTCATCGCCCGGCAGAAGGATCCGTTCGACAACGCGGTGCCGAGCGGCTTCTCGATGATGTGCCGCGGGCTCCTCCGCCTCGGTCCGCTCGCGGCGGAGAGGTACTTCGCGATCGCCGAGAAGGAGCTCGTGAAGATCGCGCCCGCCGCCGTCGCGAACCCGTTCGCCTACGGCCAGTCGATCTGCGAGCTCGACCGGCTGGTGCGCGGATCGGTCGACGTCGTCCTCGTGGGGCCGCGCGACGACGCGCGCACGAAGGCGCTCGCACGCGAGGTCTACCGGCGCTTCGTTCCGAACCGCACCCTCTCGTGGGGCGACGGCCCGGTCGCCGAGGGCAAGGACGGCAAGGACGCGCCCGTCGCGTACGTCTGCCGCGGTCGCACGTGCTCGCTGCCGGTGAAGACGCCCGAGGAGCTCCGCGCGCTGCTCGAAGCCTGAGGCGCGATCACCGCTCGGGCTCGAGCACGCAGACGCCGGCCCAGGGACGGCCGGGCGTCCCGTGGGGCTTCTCCGGCAGCCACGAGAACAGGCGCATCGGGAACGGCAGCCGCTTCAGCCGGCCTGCCGTCTTGAAGCTGGAGGCCGCGGAGATCGTCCTCCAGCCGAGGCCCGCGAAGACGAGGGGCCCCTCGTCGGCCGCGAACTGCATCGTCGCCGTTCCCCGCAGGAAGCTCGGCGCGCGCTTCGCGATGTACGCGTTGACCGCCGCGTTGTGGAGATCGGTGATCCAGCGGAACGGCGC
>JBDHVD010000346.1:0-9850 GCA_039809525.1 Labilithrix sp.
CTTCGGACACCTTCGGCGCGGCGGGCGCGGCCGGACGCGCGGGCGGGCGCGGAGGGCCGCCCGCGGGCGCGCGCGGCGGCTCGGGCGCGAGGAGCGACGGGCGATTGCCCTGCATCGCCTCGCGTACGAGCGCGGCGAGCTCGGGGATGCTGCGGATCGGCCGCCACTCCTCGAGGCCCTCCTGCCAGCAGAGCGAGTCCTCGTTCACCGCGCCGGCCCCCGCTTTGCGACGCAGCTCGGAGATGCGGACCGGTCCGACGGGCACGCCGTTGATCGCGACGTACCATTCGTCGGTGACGCTGAGCTCGACGGCGTTCGCCTGCGCGGGCGGGGCGATGCTCGTCGGCGCGTCCTGCACCTGGCGCTGGAACGCGCCCGCGAGCGCGCCGGCGGACGAGCCGTGAGGCTGGCTCGGCGTGCGCGGCTTCGCCGCCGAGAGGCTCGTCGCGAGGCTGTTCTTCTGAGGCGCGCGCGGCGCCTCCGACAGCGGGCGCGGAGGCGACGAGGTCACGCTCGTCTCGGTGACGGCGGCGCGCACCTCGATCTGGTGGCCGCACTTGCGGCACTTCATGCGGACGGTCTTGCCCGCGACCTTGTCGTCGGCGATCTGGTACTTCGCCTTGCAGTTGTCGCAGAGGAACTTCAACGGGGCACCGTCGGCAGGGCAGGTCGAAGCGTAGCCGTTTTCCGGACCCGTCGGGCGACAAAGCGCATGCTGTCTCCGTACCTACGACGCCGAGGCCGCATCGATCTTCAGAGCAATTTGATGAGGTGCTCTTTGATGGAAGCCCGCGTCTCCGCATCCGGTGCGGTGTGGACGCATCTCTCCCACATCTCGACGGCCTTGTTCTTGAAGCCGGCCTTCTCGTAGAGGACGGCCAGGTTCTTCAGGGCGGGGAAGTGCTTGGGGTTCAGGTCGACCGCGCGCTCGAGCTCCGTGATGCCGTCGTAGAAGAGCCCCTTCTTCCCGTAGATCAGCGCGAGATGGTACCGGAGGCGGTACGCGAGCGGATCGATCGAGATGCCCTTCTTGAGGAGCGCGATCGCCAGGTCGGTCTCGCCGTTCTTGTACGCCGCGATGCCCTCCTCGAGGTACTTCGCCGCGTTCCGGTTGATCTGCTCGGGATCGTGCGCCGACGGGTGCACGTCCTTCTGCTCGAGCAGCCGCGTGACCTTCGAGAGGAGGTCGGCGATGCGGAACGGCTTCTCGAGGTAGTCCTCGATCCCGTAGTTCGTCTTCAGGTCCTCGGCGATGCGCCACCCGCGGTAGACGGCGCTCATCATCAGGATGGGGATCGATCCGTACTTCTCGCTGCCCTTGATGCGCTTCGCGATGTCGAAGCCGTGGAGCTCGGGGAGCATCGCGTCGAGGACGATGAGGTCGGGCGTCTCCTCCTTCACCATGCGGAGCGCCATCAATCCGCGATCGGCCTCGACCACGCGATGGCCCTTCTCGGTGAGCAGGCGCCGACAGAGCTTGCGGATGTCCTCCTCGTCGTCCACGACGAGGATCGTCTTGCCGCTCGCCGCGACGTGCGCCGGCGCGCCCGCGGCGGCGAGGGCGGCGGCGCGCAGCTCGTCGTTCATCACGTCGAGGCGCGAGACCTCGTCGCCGAGCTCGCCGAAGTCGCTCGTCGAGATGTCGTCCGCGGCGGCCGCGTCCTGCAGCTGCTCGTCGACCACGACCGGCGGCGCGCCCGGCACCACGCTGTCGGTCTCGCGCCGCGCGGTCGTCTCCGCGTCGACGCCGAGCTGGCGGAGCGCCTGCGGAGGCGCCTGCGGCCCCGCGTAGTACGCCGAGCCTGCCTCCTTCGCGTCGTAGGCCTCGCGCGTCGTCCGCTCGAGCGTCGCGGTGATCGCGACGTACGGATACACCTTGCGGCCGGTGACGAACTCGAGCTCGTCGATCACGCGCTTGTCGTGCGGGTTCGCCATCGCGAGAAAGAGGCGATCGTCGCGCACCAGGACCGGCAGCACGCGGCTCGACTCGGCGACCTCGCGCGGGACGAGGTCGAGGTGCCCGATCGGGATCGCGATCTGGTTCAGGTCGATGCCCGGCACGCCGAGCTGCTCCGAGAGCGCCCGCAGGACCTCGGTCTCCGCGACGACGCC
This sequence comes from Labilithrix sp., assembly GCA_039809525.1. Lineage (GTDB taxonomy): Bacteria > Myxococcota_A > Polyangia > Polyangiales > Polyangiaceae > Labilithrix. The sequence goes on from JBDHVD010000346.1 coordinate 2,113, forward strand.
GCTGGCGGCGAGACGCGAGGCGAGCGGGACGCCGTCGCTCGCCTTCTTCTGCGTCTCGAGCTGCCGATCGAGCTCCTCCTGCGAGATGAGCTTTCGCTTGAGGAGGATCCGCCCGATCTGCTTCTTCTCCTCCGCCATGGCGTTCGGTCAGCGTACCTCGTTTTCCGCGAGGCGGGCGAGTGTGCTCGCCTTGTACGTCCGCCACGTTCCGCCGCGGATCGCCGCGCGCGCGCCGGCGACGAGCTCGCCGTACCAGTGCAGGTTGTGCACGCTCAGCAGGCGGAGCACGGTCATCTCGCCGGCGATGTAGAGGTGCCGCAGGTAGGCGCGCGTGTAGCCGCCGCGGCAGCAGGGACAGCCGCACTCGGGATCGATCGGCAGCTGGTCGTCCTTGAACCGCGCCTGCTTGATGACGATGCGCCCGAAGCGGGTGAGCGCCTGGCCGTTCCGCGCGTTGCGCGTCGGCAGCACGCAGTCGAACATGTCGACGCCCGCGTCGATCCCCTCGAGCAGATCGCGCGGCGTGCCGACGCCCATCAGGTAGCGCGGCCGCTCGGGATCGAGCACGTGCGCGACCTCGTGGAGGGTCTCGTACATCTTCGGGATCGGCTCGCCGACGGAGAACCCGCCGAGCGCGAGCCCGTCGAACGGAGGATCGTCGAGCGCGGCGAGCTCCTCGGCGTGCGCCTTCCGCAGATCGGCGAAGCATGCGCCCTGCACGATCCCGAAGAGCGCCTGCCCCGGCGGGCGAGGGGATGCGAGCGCGCGGCGCGCCCAGCGGGTCGTCCGCGCGACCGCCTCTTCGACGGTCTTCCGCGGCGAGTCGCCGGGCGGGCAGACGTCGAGCTGCATCTGGATGTCCGCGCCGATGAGGCCCTGCACGCGGACCGCCTCCTCGGGCGACAGGTGATGCTTCGATCCGTCGAGATGCGAGCGGAACGTGAAGCCCTGCTCGTCGAGCTTCACCAGCGATTTCTCGGCCGCGCCCGCGCCCAGCGAGAACGCCTGGAAGCCGCCCGAGTCCGTGAGCATCGCGTGCGGCCAGCGGGTGAAGCCGTGCAGCCCCTCGTGCTTCGCGATCGCCTCCGGGCCGGGGCGCAGCCAGAGATGGTACGTGTTGCCGAGCACGATGCGCGCGCCCGTCGCCGCGACCTCGTCCGGCGTGAGGCCCTTCACGCTGCCCTGCGTCCCCACCGGCATGAACGTCGGCGTCTCGACCTCCGCGTGCGGCGTGGTGAACGTGCAGCTCCGCGCGTGTCCTTCGGACGCGAGGACCCGGAACGAGAAGCCTTCGGCGCGGGGCGCGGTCATGACGGTGCTCGCTCGAGCAACATGGCATCTCCGTACGAGAAGAAGCGGTAGCGCTCGCGGACCGCGAGCCGGTAGGCGTCGAGGACGCGCTCGGTGCCTGCGAAGGCGCAGACCAGCGCGAGCAGCGTCGACTTCGGCAGGTGGAAGTTCGTGAGCAGTCGATCGACGACCGCGAAGCGGTAGCCGGGCTGGATGAGGATGCGCGTCTCCTCCGCGCACGGGCGGACGTGCCCGGGGCGCTCGTCGTCCTTCGCCGACTCGAGCGCGCGGACGACGGTGGTGCCGACGGCGAGCACCGGCGCGCCCCGCTGGCGCGCGCGGGCGATCGCCGTTGCGAGCGCGCGCGAGACCTCGAAGTACTCGGCATGCATCGGGTGGTCGTCGAGGTCGTCGGCGGTGACCGGCTGGAACGTGCCGAGACCCACGTGCAGCGTGCATGCGGCGATCTCGCAGCCGCGAGCCTCGAGCCGCTTCATGAGCGCGCTCGTCAGGTGCAGCCCGGCGGTGGGCGCGGCGACGGCGCCCTCCGCGCGCGCGAACACCGTCTGGTAGCGGTGCTCGTCGTCCGCCGCGACGTCGCGCTTGATGTACGGCGGCAGCGGGATCTGCCCGGCCTGGCGGACCGCGTCGTCGACCGATCCCTCGCGCGCGACGAGGCGCACGTCGAAGAGGCCGTCGTCGGCCTTGCCCTCGATCTCGACGACGAGCGGACCCTTGATCACCCGGGCGCCGGGGCGGAGCGGCTTCGACGCGCGGCCCATCGCGCGCCAGCGCTGCACGGTGTGGGGGCCCTCGACCACCTCGCCGACCTTGCGCACGAGGAAGATCTCGGTCTTGCCGCCGCTACCCTCCTTCACGCCGAGGATCCGCGCGCGGAGGACCTTCGTGTCGTTGACCACGACGAGGCTGCCCTCGGGCACGTGGGCGTCGAGATCGGCGATGGTCGCGTGACGCGGGGAGGCCGCGGCCGGGACGACCATCAGCCGTGCGGCCTCACGCTCCGGCGCAGGCGTCTGCGCGACGAGCTCGGGCGGGAGATCGTAGTCGAGGCGCTCGACGCGCATGGCCGCGCCTCATAGCACGACGCGCGCGATCAGCGGCGCGTGCGTCCGCCGGCGGCGGCCAGCGCCTGGCGCTCGACGAAGCCGCTGGCGGTCTCGGCACGCCATGCCGTGCGCGAGCTCGGCGGACCGGACAGCTTCGTCCGGATGAAGTCGACGACCTCGCCGACGTCGTACGGCTTGGGGATGAAGCCGCTCACCCCGCAGTCCGCGCGCTCGAGCTGCCGCTCGCTCAGGTGATAGGCGCTCGTCAGAAGGACGCGCATGCCCGGGTGGGCGGCCTTCAGCTCGCGGACGAGCTCGAGGCCGTGCGTCCCACGGAGCATCAGATCGACGACGGCGAGCGACGCCGGCGTCTTCTGGAGGACCACCCATGCCTCGGCCGCGCTCGCCGCGACCTGGACGTCGTATCCCTCGACGCGAAGCGCGCTCGCGAGGAGCGTTGCGTCGCCTTCCGGCGCGTCGACGATGAGGATGCTCTGCATGGTTGGTGGGCCCGTCCCGTGCCCGATCGCGCCGGCAGGCTAGCAAGGCCGATGCCGGCCGCTTTGCGCAGCAATCTCGGTGTTGCCCGGCCCCGACATGTTTCACTTCTGCACGGCGCGTGCTGCAAACCTGAAGCGGAGAGCACGACCGTAGCCCGGGAAAACGTCAGGCTCTGCTCTCGTACACGATGCCGAGGCGGGTCATCTTTCGCCAGAGCGTCGTCGCGGAGATGCCGAGGATGTCGGCGGCCTTCTCGCGGCTGCCGTCGCTGTCACGCAGCGCGGCCTCGATCGCCTGGCGCTCGGCGGCGTCGACCACCTCGGCGAGCGAGCGCCCGCTCTTCGACTCGCCGCCCTCCTCCGCGCGTGTGCCCGGGAGGATGTCGTCCTTCGTGATCACGCCGTTCTGAACGAGCGCGACCGCCTGCTCGATCATGTGCTCGAGCTCGCGGATGTTGCCGGGGAAGTCGTAGTGCTGGAGCGCTTCGAGCACGCCCTCGTCGATGCGCGCCTTGGTGCCCATCTTCTTGTTGTACTTCTCGAGGAAGTACGAGAGCAGATCGGGGAGATCCTCGCGACGCTCGCGCATCGGCGGGAGCTGGAAGCGCGCGACGTTGAGGCGGTAGTAGAGGTCCTGGCGGAAGCGCTTCTCGGCGATCGCGGTGAGCAGGTCCTGGTTGGTGGCCGCGATGAGGCGCACGTCGACCTTGATCGCCTTGTTCTCGCCGACGCGCCGGATCTCGTTCTCCTGGATCGCGCGGAGCAGCTTCGCCTGGAACGCGAGCGAGGTCTCCGCGATCTCGTCGAAGAAGAACGTGCCGCCGTCGGCCTCCTCGAAGAGGCCCTTGCGTGCCGCCACCGCGCCGGTGAACGAGCCCTTCGCGTGACCGAACAGCTCGCTCTCGAGCAGGGTGTCGGTGATCGCCGCGCAGTTGACCGGGACGAACATGCGGTCGGCGCGCTTGCTGTTGGCGTGGATCGCCTTGGCGACGAGCTCCTTGCCCGTGCCGCTCTCGCCGGTGATGAGCACGATCGCGTCGGTCGGCGCGATGCGGACGATGCGGCCGAGCACCTCGCGCACCGAGCGCGAGCGACCGACGATGTTCTCGAACTTGTAGCGGTCCTTGAACTCGGTCGCGAGGAACGCGACCTCGCCCGCCAGGCGTCGGTTCTCGAGCGCCTTGCTCACCTTCACGAGCAGCTCCTGCTCGGTGAACGGCTTCTGGATGTAGTCGAACGCGCCGAAGCGCATGGCCTCGACCGCGCTCTCGATCGTGCCGTACGCGGTCATCACGATGACCTCGGTGAGCGGCTGCGACTCCTTGATCGCGCGCAGGACGTCGATGCCGTCCTTGGAGCCCATGCGCAGATCGGTGAGCACCAGGTCGAACGCTCCGGCGGCGCCGCGCTCGGCGCCCTCCTCGCCGGTCTGCGCCTCTTCTACCTCGAAGCCGGCGCCGCGCAGCATCATCGCGAGCGTCGTCCGCATGTTGCGCTGGTCGTCGACGATCAGGAGCTTCGGCATGGTACGGCCTCAGTCGTTCGGCGCGCCGTTGCGCATCCACGTGGAGACACGCGCGAGCGACGCGGGAGAGAAGATATAGCTCGAAGGCCTCTGCGGCATCGTCCCGACCGTCTGGTCCTGAGCGTCGCAGCGACGGAGGATGGTGTAGAAGGCGCTCGTCTCGGGTGAGGCGAAATCGGCGGGATCCTGGATCAAGCCTTTGTCGAACAGCGACTGCCGGCAACCCGCCTGATCGACGCAGAGGAGGCCAACCTTCGACGCGGTCGTGCTCGGTGAGCCGTGACAGATGGGGTCCGCGCACTTCGCGGCGCCGGTCGGCCCGAAGAGGTCGCGCCAGAGATCGCTCCACGCCGTGCCGGAGCCGGCGTCGGCCTCGTCCTTCACCGGGCACGCGTTCGGCTCGACGAAGGCCGGCGGCGTCGGATCGAACGCGAGCGCGCCGCCGCGGACGTCGCCGGACGCCTCGGCGCAGGCCGCCGCCAGGGCGAGCGCCGACATCGCGAGGATCCGACGTCCGGGCGAAGCGAGCGAGGAGTCCCGAGCCGCGCGCCTCATGCCGGAACGCACGGTAGCTCAGAACAGCACGCCGAGGATCAGACGAACGGTCTGTGCGGTCGAGAGGTCCCAGTTGGGGTTCGCCGACGTCTGCTGCTCGCCCGGCAGGTACTCGAGGCCGCCGAGCGGGAAGAACACGCCGTACTGGAGCGCGGAGTAGAAGCCGCCCATCTTGTTCGGGTCGTCGTTCAGCGCGCCGTCCTTCGCCTGGTAGTAGAGCTGGAGGTCCATCTCCACGCCGAGGTCGCGCTTGTTGCCGGCCGTCTGGACGAACTCGCTCGCGCGGCTCCAGATGATCGCGGCGCCGCCGCCGAACTTCTGCCCGTTCGGGTTCCGGATGAAGTCGTACTCGACGCTCGGGCGGAAGTAGTACGCACCCTGGACGCGCGTGAGGATGCGGCGGAAGAAGATGTAGTCGATGTTGTAGGCGGGGTGGAAACGGAAGGTCGAGATCGGCCCCTCCGAGAGACGCCCCTGGAGGCCGTTCGGGCTCGGCGCGAGGCCCTCGACGTTCGGATCGCCGCTCGCCCAACCGCTGCCGAACATGACGCGCAGCTTGTCCTCGACGGCGCGGAACTCGGCCTGCGTGGCGAGGCCCCACATGCGGACCTTCGTAGGCTCGGTCAGACGCGCACCCGCGGGCGAGTTCTCGATCGAGCCCCAGATCGACGCGGCCTCGGCCTCGAGCCGGAGCTTGTTCCAGAGGAACTGCACCCAGACGTCGGGGATGACCGCCTCGGCGCCGCGACGCTCGAAGCCGTTGTTCTCGCCTGCAGTGTTGACGGTGATCGGGTTCTCGCCCGCCTTCACGTCGATGAGCTGCTTGCGATAGACGGCGTAGAGACCGCCGTTCAGGACCGCGTCGCCGCGCGAGAGCTTGAGGCGCTGCAGATCGGGGTTCGTGCGCTTCGCGATGAACGCGACCCACTCGTCGACGTTGGCGAGGTTCGCCGTGTTGTACGGCTGGCCGCCGTACACGCTGTACGCGTTCGCGTTCGTGTTGCCGGTCGAGACGAAGTCCCAGGCTCCACCGAAGTAGAGGTCCATGGACTTGATGCCCGACACGAACATGATGCGGTCGACGTTCGACTGCCAGTCCTGGTCGATCTGGTCGCCCGAGTTGACGAGCATGCCGAGGCCCCAGTGGTTCGGCATGCGGCCGAAGCGGAGCTGGCCGACGGGCGTGAGGTACTCGGCCCACGCGCGCTGCACGTCGATCGAGTTGCGGAAGCCGTTCACCCCCGCGGTCGGCGGCCCCTGCGTCGTCGAGAACGCGCCGAGCGGCGCGTACCCGTTGTAGCCGTTGATCGCCGGGCTGTAGCCGGTCGCGCCCGTTCCGCTCGGGCGCATCGCGTACGCGTCGGGCGTCGAGCCGAGGACGAGGTTGTCGAGGAGATCGATCTGCGAGAGGATCCGCAGGTTGTCCGAGATGTGGATCTCGGGGTTCAGTCGCAGGCGCAGGTTCGCGTGCGCCTGGGACTTGTCGATGCACTCGCCGAGGGGGCCGGTCGTGCTCGGCGTCCCGCAGAGCAGCACCTGGCGGCGCTGGCCGGACTTGTCGCCGTAGCTCGTGTCGAGCGGCTGCGGCCAGAGGTTCTGGTCGTCCTGGCCGGGCGCGTTGTGCCGGCCGAGCGAGAAGTTGTGAAAGAGCTCGCCGCGCGTACGGAAGTAGCCATGGAGCTCGACGGTCGGACGCGTATGCGCCCACCAGTCCTCGCTGTACACCTCGGTCGGTCGCGTGCCGATCGTCCCGTCCGCGGTCGGGCGCTCGCGGCCCTGCTGCGCGAGCCGCTGCTGATCGCTCGCCGGATTGACCTGCGGCGTCGCCCCGGGCGCATTGGCCTGACCGGCCTGGGCTTCGTCGGGGATCAGGTTGTCGCGTGCGTCCGTTCCACCGCTCCGCCCCGGAGCCGGCGCGGAGCCCGAGCCGCCCGCCTGTCCAGCAGGGGTCGACGGGGTCGTGTCCGTGCCCTGCGCGAGGGCGATCGGTGACCAGAGCGCGAGGCCTGCCGAAGCGGCGAAGGAAAGCAGGCGCGGGATACGCCGGGAGACCATGTGGGGACCGCCTTCTAACACAACCGGCAGAGGGGAAATGCGGAAAGGCTAGGGGGGCGCGACGAGACGTTTCACGAGCGAGCGCGCGGCTTTCGCCGCGTCACGACCGCGATCACGCCGGCGAGGACCGTCGCCGCCCCGAACGCGAGCGCCGTCGGCCGCGGGTTGTGCACCGCCCACGTCACCGCGCGGAGCGCGACGCCCGGTCGAGGAGGGGCGTCGCCGCCCTCGAGCCGTGCATGCACGACCACCTCGTTGCACGTGGCGGCCGCGGCATTCGGCTCCGTGCGCGCCGCGCACACGACGAAGCAGGTGAACGCCCTCGTGCCCTCGAACGCGAGGAACGTTCGCGCGGCGCCGACGACCGGCTCCGCACGGCCGACGGGGTGCAGCGCCAGGTGGTCGCCGGCGTCGGACGCCTCGACCGGCCAGCCCACGATGCGCTCGGCCGTCGCCCCCGCGATCGCCACCGTCCGCGCGGCGAACGCCGGCCGCATGTCCTCGACCCAGCCTGGCACCGGGGCGGCGACGCAGGCGGAGACGAGCGCGGCGTCATCCGCCGGCGATCGCACGGCGCTCCACGACGACCACGCCGCGCCGGTCGACGCGGCGATCGGCGGGCGCGCGATCTCCGCGGCCACCCAGGCCGGCGGCGGCTCGGCGACGACGACGGGCACGAGCATCCGCGTCAGCGCGCGTGCGGACCGGGCGAGAGCTCCTCGAGGAAGGCCTCGACCTCCGCGCGC
>JBDHVD010000347.1:0-9836 GCA_039809525.1 Labilithrix sp.
GGTCGTCCGGGACCTCCGGCGGCAGGCCGATGAAGAAGTCGATCCCGAGCGGCGTCGCGATCTCCTCGTGGAAGAAACGCCCCAGCGTGCGGCGCCGCGGATCGACGTGGCGGATGACCTCCTGCATGTACATCCCGACGGTCATCGCGTGATAGCCGTGCCGCGTCCCCGGCCGCCATGCCGGCTTCTGCCGCGCGAGCACCGCCGCGACGTAGTCGAGGTCGCGGAGCTTCCCGAGCGTCAGCTTCTCGTCGAGCAGGACGAGGCCGGCCTCGTGCGCGAGCAGCTGGCGGACGGTGATCGCGCCCTTGCCGTTCTGCGCGAACTCGGGCCAGTAGCGCGCGATCGGCGCGTCGTAGTCGAGCCAGCCGCGCGCGTTCGCGACCGCGAGCGTCATCGCGGAGAGGCCCTTGGTCGCGGACATCACGACGATCATCGTGTCCTCGTTCCACGGAGCGTCGCGCTCGGGCGTCCGGTGGCCGCCCCAGAGGTCGACGACCTTCACCCCGCCGACGTAGGCGGCCACGGCCGCGCCGATCTCCCCGCGCTCGAGGAAGTTGCGCGCGAACTCGAGGCGCACCTCCTCGTAGCCCGGCGCGACCATCCCCTGCGTGCGCCGCGCAGCCTCCGCGCGCGGCGGCGCCCCGCTCACCGCCGTGGAGCCGATGCCTGTGCTCTGCACGATGTCCTCCGCCCGGTCCCTGCGGGCGATCGAGGCATCGCGCGTGCCTCATGCGAGGCCGAGCTTCACGCGCGTGCGAACGGCTCGCGCCCGAGCGCCGTGGCGATCCCGAGCGCGTCCATGAAGTCGCGCGTGTGCACGATGAGCCCGCTCCGGACGCGGAGCACGAGCAGGCCGGTGATCTCCACCGCGCGTCCGCTCGCCCGGACGATCGCGCGCGCCTTCCACTGGCCGACGACGATCTCGCGGTCCTCGCCCTCGTGCACGAACACGTCCTCGATCCGCTCGATGTCGAGCGGGTGATCACTCCAGGCGCGCCGGTAGACGTCGCGGATCTTCTCCCTCCCCTCGAGCCGCGCCGGCTGGTTCGGCGTGAAGAACGGGAACTCGTGCGTCGCGTCGGGCGCGTAGAGGTCGGCGAGCGCGTCCGCCGACTTCGCCGTCATGGCGGCGTGGAACAGCCGGAGGACCTCGCGCGGCGAGCGCGTCCGTCCCGACGAGCTCGCCTTGCCGAGCGCGATCGGATCGAGGTACTCGCGCAGCGACACGATGAGGCCGTCCCGGGCCTCGAGGATGATGACCGCCCCGATGGCGAACGGCTCGTTCGTCGCCGTCACCTTCCCGCGGACCTCGTACTCGGCGATCACCACGTCGGCGCTCGGCTCGACGAGCCCGCACGGGTGGAAGGACTCCACGGTGAGCGGCGAGTCCGACCAGCGAGACGCGGCGCGGGCGCGGATCTCCTCGCGCCCCTCGAAGCGGTGCGGCTCGCGGCCGGGGACGAACGGGATCTCCATCGTCGCCTTCTCGGCGAACAGCGCGCCGAACGCCGCGCCGTCCTTCCGCTTCGCGCACGCCTTGAATTCGTCGAAGAGCTCGCGAGCCGTCCGCGTCGTCATTCCTTCTCGCTCCGCCGGGCACGTGCTAATCGGAGTGCCCGCTCCGGTTGCCGGATAATCGGAACGCACCCTCCGCTTGTCAACCCATGGCCAAGAAGAAACCTCCCGCCGAGCCCCGCACGCTGCGTGCCGACGCCGAGCGCAATCGGCGGCAGCTGCTCGAGACGGCGCAGGAGGTGTTCGCGGCCGAGGGGCTCGCCGTTCCCATCGACGAGATCGCCCGCCGGGCCGGGCTCGGCGTGGGGACGCTCTACCGGCACTTCCCCACGAAGGAGGCGCTCTTCGAGGCGATCCTCGTCGACCGCATGACGCGCCTCGCCGAGCGCGCCGAGGCCCTCGCCGGCGCCGGGGAGGCCGGGGACGCGTTCTTCGGCATGCTCGAGACGATCGCCTTCGAGTCGGCGAAGAAGAAGGACTTCGTGCACGCGCTCGGCGGGAAGCTCGCGTCGCACCGGACGTTCGACGAGGCGAAGCGGCGCTTCCGGACCGCGCTCGACGCGCTCCTCGCGCGGGCCCAGCGGGCGAAGGCGGTGCGCAAGGACGTCTCGACGGGCGACGTCCTCACGCTCCTGCACGGGGTCCTCTCGGTGGCCGAGGCGAGCGCCGAGGCGCGGCGGCGCCATCTCGCGATCGTCTTCGACGGCCTCCGGCTCCGGGGACGCTGACGATTACGGGCTCGTCATCCTCGCGACGCCGCCCTCCTCTAGAATGGGTCGATCGGGGAGACATGCAGCGCGCCGACGATCGACTCCGCTCCGCGCTGCGCCGGATGCGCGCCCTCGACGCCGAAGGCGAGGCGCTCGCGCGCATGCTCCTCGAGGTCGTGGCCTCGGCCACGGCGAGCACGTCGGCGGCCCTCCGCGGCCCGGTCGACGCCGGCGGCGAGGTCTGCGTCGGCTCGCGCCTCGCGGACGCCGAGCCCGCGCGGCTCGAGCAGCGCTTCGCCGCGCGGTCGGGGACGGTCTCGCTCGCGATCGAGCGACCGGCGAGCGCCCCGTACGACGAGGGCGACGCCCTGATCCTCGAGATCGCCGGCGGCGAGGCGGTGTCTCGGCTCGAACGTGCGCGCGCAGAGACGGAGGCGCGCCGCCTGCGCCGCGAGATCGACGTCGTGCGGGCGCTCACGCGGGCGGCGGAGGGCGCGCCGCGCCCCTTCGACGTCGCCGATCGCGCGGCCGGCGAGCTGCTCGACACGTTCACCGGCGCGCACGTGCTCGTCCACATGATGACCGACGATCGGCTCGAGCTCATCGCGCGCCGCACCCACGACGGGCTCGCCGTCACCGACACGCCGGTGTGGGGCCGGCTCGTGCCGCTCGAGAGCTCGACGATCATGGCCGTCGCCGCGCGGCAGCGGAGGACGGTGAGCCGCGCGACCGAGACCGTCGAGCAGCCTCGCCGCGCCTACCTGGAGGAGCGCGGGATCCGCCACCTGCTCTCGGTCCCGCTCTCGATTCACGACGTGGTCCTGGGAACGCTCACGCTCGCCCACCGCCGCGACGAGCCGTGGGACGCGGAGTCCCTCCGCTTGCTCGACGGAGTCGCCGCGCAGCTCGCCTCGGAGCTCGCGCAGGCGCGCCTGCTCGAGGCCGAGCGCCGTCGCGCCGAGGACCTCGCGCTGATCAACGAGCTCGGCAGCCTCGTGGCGCAGCACCTCGAGCTGCGCGCGGTGCTCTCCACCGTCGGCACCGCGCTCGCACGCACCCTCGAGGTCTCGCGCGTCCACGTCCTCGTCGCCGACGCCGAGAAGGTGCGCCTCCACGGCGTCGCCGCCACGACGGACGCCGTGGACGACGTCGCGCTCTCGGTCGCGTCGTCCCGCGCGGTCGAGGACGCCTTCCGCGACCTCTCGCCCGTGGTGCTCGAGGACGCGCAGCACGATCCGCGCGCGGACCAGGACCTCCTCGCCCAGTTCGGCGCCCGCGCGCTCGCCGTCGTCCCGCTCCTCGGACGCGACGGCGCGATCGGCGTGATCGCCCTCGTCGAGACCGGCGATCGCAAGCGCTTCACCGAGACCGAGATCGCGCGCGTCGTCGCGGTGGCGAACGTCGTCGCCGCGGCGGTGACGAACGCGCAGATGTTCGAGGACCTCCGCCGGAGCTACCAGGCCCTCGCGAAGGCCCAGGCCGACGTCGTGCGCCACGAGCGGCTGGCCGCGCTGGGCGAGCTCTCGGCGGTCATCGCGCACGAGGTCCGGAACCCGGTCGCGATCATCTTCAACTCGCTGTCCGAGCTCCGCCGGGTGACGCTGCCCGAGCCTCGCGCGACGTTCTTGCTCGACATCGTGCGCGAGGAGACCGCGCGCCTGAACCGCATCGTCGGCGACCTGCTCGACTTCGTCCGTCCCTACGACGCGCATCCCCGCCCGATCGATCTCGACGGCGTCGTCCGGGGCGCGGTCGACGCCGCGCGCCGGGCCGCTCCCGAGCCGTCCCTCGCGATCGACACCGAGGTGCGCCCGCCCTCGCGAACGATCGTCCTCGACGGCACGATGCTCCAGCAGGCCCTGCTCAATCTGATCGTCAACGCCATCCAGGCGACGCCGAGCGGGAAGCACGTCACCGTCTCGGCGCGGGTCGTGTCCGGCGCAGCGGGCGACGCGCTCGCCTGCGAGATCGCGGACGAGGGCAGCGGGTTCGACGACGCGGTGGCAGCGCGCATGTTCCAGCCGTTCTTCACCACGAAGGCGACCGGCACCGGGCTCGGCCTCGCGCTCGTGCGGCGCCTCACCGACGCGCTCGGCGGGACGGTGCTCGCGCAGAACCGACCGAGCGGGGGCGCCGTGTTCTCGCTCACGGTCCCCCTGACCGGCGCGCCCGCCGACGACGAGTAGTCACACCCGCGACCCGCGAGTGAGGGAGACCGTGGAGAGCGGAGGCCACGACGTCGATCACGATTGGCCACGCCTGCGCGGGGTAGAAGCGATGCCCTCCGTCGCCGGCGACCCAGCGGCAGCGGTCCGGCGCCCCCGCCGCGGTGTAGATCGCGCGGAGCGCCTCGAAGGCGCGCGCCGTGCCCTCGTGCGGGAAGATGGGATCCTCGCGCCCGCTCACGACGACGACCGGACGCGGCGCGAAGAGGCCGAGCACGTCCGGCATGTCGGCGATCGGGTAGAGGCCCGGCACGTAGTTGTCGGTGCAGTGGTAGATCGACATGATCGAGTCGCGAAAGGTCGAGAAGCAGCACGACGCGATCGCGAACGAGATCCGCTCGAGGAGCGCGGCCGACCACATCGCGACGGTCCCGCCGCCCGAGTTGCCCATGATGCCGATCGCATCCATGTCGGCGTCTCCGCGGCTCGCGAGGTAGTCGAGCGCGCGATCGACGTCGTAGACGCGCTCGCCGAGGAGCGTGCGCCCGAGCATGAGCGCGCGCATCGCCGCATCGTGGCACGGGTTGTAGAGGTTCGTCCGGGGCTGCCGGCGCTCGGCCCGCTCGCCGAGCGAGCGCTGCTCGATGCAGAGCGCGGCGAAGCCGTTCTCCAGGCAGCCGATCGCGAGATCGCGGCCGCCCTCCACCTCGATCGGTCGCGTCTCGTCGTCCGCGGCGACGGCGATCGAGTTGTGCATCCCGCTCGTGTGCCCCTGGAGGCAGATCACGAAGCGGTGCGGCGCCCGCCCTCCGCGCGGCAGGCAGACGTAAGCCGGCACGTCGGCGCCGGGCTCGGACGTGAACACGACCTTCTCGATCGAGCCGAGCGGATGCTCGCGCGTCCAGATGCGCGTCACCTCGAGCGGCGCGCGCGCCTCGGGCAGGCGCTCCCAGCCGACGAGGCGCCGGAGCGCCCCACGCAGCGCCGTCTGGAACGCGGGCACGTCCGCTCCGGGCGCGTAGCCGAGCGAGGGAACGGTCGCATCCATCAGGGATCGATGGCACTCGGACGGCGAGAGGTGGGAACTGCGCGCCATGTTCGCGGGCAAGAGCGTAGCGTACGATGGAACGATGAGCCGCTCGGCGCTGCTCGCGCTCTCCGTCCTCCTGCTCGGAGGCTGCTACTCGAAGGCGACGGCGTACGACGGCCGGTTCACGTTCGCGTACGCCTCGATGGTCGAGCACGAGAACTTCGTGAAGCCCATCGCGCCCGGCGCGAAGCTCGAGGTCCATGCGTTCGCCAACGCGTCGCAGGAGAAGCTGACGATCGCGAGCGCCCGCTCGTCGAAGCCCGGCGTGGTCGCGGTTCATGCGGCCAAGGCGGAGAGCGTGATCCTCGAGGGACGCGAGCCCGGCGTCGCGGAGATCGAGATCACCGCGCGCGACCCGTCGGGTCGCGAGCTCGTCGATCGGATGTTCTTCCACGTCGCGAAGCCCGTCACCCACCGCCTCGAGCATGCGTGCACCGAGGAGCGACGCGCGGTGTACGTGCGCGGCGAGGACGTCGTCATCCACCATTCGCTCGCGACGTCCGACGGCCGCCCGGTGATCGGCTTCGACTACGCGCCGCTCCGGAGCGAGCCTGCGCGCGCGCTCGCGCTCGTGCAGCAGCCGCAGGCCGGCGGCTACTACGCCTTCCGGGCGGCGAGCGCGCAGCCGAACGTCACGCTCCGCTCGACGGTCGACGGCGGGGAGCTCACGCTGCGCATCGTCGAGCGCGGCGAGCTCGAGCAGGCGTCGATCCATCACGCCGACCGCATGCGGATCGGCGAATCGGCCTACGTCGTCGCGGACGTGCACCACGGCGACGGACCGGTCTGCAACCAGACCGCGCTCACGAAGGCGCGCAGCCTCACGCCCGACGTCTGCAAGGTGACGGCGAAGCTCGAGGACGATCCGGACGGCGGCGAGACGAACCGCGAGCAGCTCGCGCGCATCGAGGCACTCGCCTTCGGCGTGTGCACGTTCGAGGTCACGCTGCCCGAGCTCGCGAAGGGCCGCGGCGTGGTCCTGAAGGGCACGGTGAAGGTCGGGCGCGAGGAGTACCCGGGCGATCGGACGGTCGGCGCGCGCATCCGCGAGGGGCTCTCGGCGATCCCCGCGGCGAAGGACGCAGCGGGGCTCGCGGTGCTCGCCGTCTACCTCTTGCATCGCCGCCGCCGGAGAGCCGACGGCGATCGCTCATGAGCGCGCGTGCGGGCGTGGTGTCGGGCGCGCTCCGCGGGGCGGCGCTCCGCGATCGGATCCTGTCCTTGCCCATCCACGAGCGCGACGGGTTCGTCGACGCGCTGCTCGGCCTCGACGCGCCCCCGCCCGACGACGTCCCCGATCTGCCGCGCGGCGCGGTCCCCTACCTGCCGTGCGGCGTCGACGAGATCCTGACGATGGTGTCGGAGGCGCCGCTCGGCCCGGCCGACGAGCTGGTCGACCTCGGCTCGGGCCTCGGACGCGTCGCCGTCCTCGCGCACCTCCTCACCGGCGCCCGGGCCCGCGGGATCGAGATCCAGGCGCCGCTCGTCGCCTCCGCCCGCACGCTGTGCGCGGCGCTCGCCCTCGAGGGCGTCTCGTTCGAGCACGCGAACGCCGCGGAGACCGAGCTCGACGGCTCGGTGTTCTTCCTCTACGCGCCGTTCAACGGCGCGTTGCTGGCCGCGGTCCTCCGCCGTCTCGAGGAGGTCGCGCGCCGGCGATCGATCGTCGTCTGCGCCGTCGACCTCGGGCTCGACGGGGTCGGCTGGCTCGAGCCGCGCCCGCGCACGCACGCCTCGCTCGCGCTGTACGACGCGCGGTAAGCTCGGAGCATGAGCGACGTCTGGCTCGGGGTGGTCGATGGCATCCTTCGTCCGGCGCGCCCGCATCTCGAGCGATGCCTCGAGCAGCGGGAGCGCCACCTCGCCGAGCGGCGGCGTCGCGACGACGCGCGCGCCCGCGCGATCGACGACTGCGTGCGGCGCATCGAATCGGCGCGTGCCCGCGTGTTCGCGTCGGCCGACGGCGTGGTGACGTCCGAGATGACGGACCTCGAGCGCGAATGGCGGCGCCTCTCGCGCAAGGACCGCGACGCGGGCCTGATGGACCTGTGGGCGCGCGTCGTCCCCGCGTCGTGGATGGACCGCAAGCTCTGGCGCGACAGCGACGCGGCCACGCAGCTCGACGCCGCCGTCGCCCTCGCCTCCGACGTCGAGGGCGTCGCCGCCGCCGAGGCCGCGGTCGCGTCCCTGCGCGCCGCCGCCTCCGCGTGGGACGTCCGGCTCGGCCCGCGCATCCGCTTCCGCATGCTCGCGGACGACGCCGATCCGACGAGCGATCTCCTCGTCGAGCCGCTCCGCGCCGCGTCCGCGGGCCTGCGGTCCTCGGTCCTCGAGCGCGCCGAGCGACTCGAGCACGACGTCCGCGACGCGATGCTCGCGCGGCTCCCGGAGCGCCCGCTGCTCGCGCGCTCCGTCGCGCGCGCGGCGTTCGTCGACGTCCTCTGGCGCGTCGCGACCGTCCGCGATCACGCGAACCCGGCGGCGGCGCTCCGTGCCCTGTGGACGACGGGCTACGTGCTCGCGGCGGCGGACACGTCGGGCGTCACCCTCGCGATCGCCGCCCTCAGCTCGTCGAGCGACGCGCGGAGGCCGGACGAGAGCACGTCGAGGTCCGGCAGCACGTGCGAATCGGCGCAGAGCCCGACGAACATGGTGCCTGCCATCGAGAGCGCCGCGACCCGGAGGGCGTGATTCGGGGCGATCTCCGCGAACGGGACGAGCGCGTCGACGCGCCTCCCGAGCACGTGGATCGGTCCGCGCGGACCGGGGACGTTCGAGACGTTGAGCGAGTACTCGTGCGGTCCCTGGACGACGTGACGGAGCGCGCGCTTCACCGGCTCCGGGGCCTTCACCAGCGACCGCGCGAGCGCGTCGATGGCGCGGGCGTCCTCGCGGCTCTTCCGCTTGCGCGTCGCCCTCGTGACCGCGCGGACGCGCGCGATGGGATCGGCCTCGCCGATCGGCAGCTCGAGGAGCAGGAACGAGTCGCGGTTGCCCTGGACGTCGCTCTCGGCGAGGTGCTGGTGCATGCTCACGGGCACCTGCGCCTTCAGCCGCGCCGGCGCGGCCTGCCGGCTCGCGAGCCAGCGCCGGAGCGCGCCCGCGACGAGCGCGAGGAGCACGTCGTTGATCGTCACGTCGGGCGACACCGCCTTGCCGGCGGAGCGGAGGTCGTCGAGCGCGAAGCGATCGAAGTCGATCACCCGATCGTGGCCGACCTCGGCGGCGAGCGGCGAGAGCCGCCACACGCGGCGGAGCTCGCGCACGACGAGCCCGCGATGGCCGATCAGCCGCGCGATGCGCGCGCCGATCACCAGCGCGGGCGGCCCTCCCGACCGGTGCGAGGGCTCGCGTGCGGGCGACGGCGCCGCCGTCCAGAGGAGGCGGGCGCCCGCGCGCATCATCATCGTCCCGTCCGCGAGCCCGTGATGGACCTTCCACACGATCGCCCATCGGCCGTCCGCGAGGCGCGGCACCACCTCGATCGTCCAGAGCGGCCGCGCGCGGTCGAGCGGGACGCTCATGGTGGCCGCGAGGATGCGGCGCAGCTCCCGCTCGTCGACCGGCTCCCGTCCGCGGATCGCCCGCACGTGCTCGGCGACGTCGAAGTCCGGCGCGTCGTCCCACGCGAGCCCGGCCGGCGTGCCGGGCGCGGGCACGACGCGCTGCCGCCACCGCGGCAGCGCTGCGAGCCGCTGCGCGACCTCGGCGCGGAGCGCGGGCACGACGTCCTCCTCCGGCGCGTCGTCGATGAGCAGGACCTTCATCGTGTGGCCCCGGATGGTGTCCGACTCGAGCGCGAAGATCCGCGCGTCGTCGATGCCTACCGGCGTCATGCTCCCCTCCCACACCCGAAGGTAAGCCTCGCGCCGCGACCGCGCAGCGCGAGCACGTTTCGCCGGCGTGCACTCGACGAGGTAGGTCGCCGGGGCCAGGGACATCTCGAGCGTGCTCGTCGTGCCCCTGGCCGCATCGTTCACGTCCGCGTGCGCGCGCCCGAACACCCTCGGCGCGTCAGTCGCGCTTCGACGCGAGGACGTCGCGGAGATCGGCGACCGCCTCGATCAGGCGCTCCGCGGTGACGGGCTTCGCGAGGTACATGTCGAAGCCGGCCTCGATCGCCCGCTGGCGATCGACCTCCCGGGCGTGCGCGCTGACCGCGCACGAGGGCGGCGGGGGGCGCATCCGTCGCTCGTGGTCCTTCACCACGCGCTCGATCAGCTCGTAGCCGCTCATCCCGGGCAGCCCGAGGTCGCTCACGATCACGTCCGGCGGGTCGGCGGAGGCGAGCGCGGCGAGGGCGCCCGCACCGGTCGCCACGGCGACGATCGCCGCGCCCGCCCGCACGAGCAT
>JBDHVD010000348.1:0-9829 GCA_039809525.1 Labilithrix sp.
GCCGCAGGCGACTCACGCGGGGCGAGCACGTAGGTCGGGGGGAGGCTCGCGAGCGAAGCGAGCGAGTGGGGCCGCTAGGCCCCCACCTGAGACCGGCGGCGTGAACGTGAAGCGGCCGTAGGAGCTCGCGCCGTCGTCAGAAGCCAGAGCCAGGTCTCGAAGGCGGCCGGCGTCGCGCCGCCTTCGAGCGCTTTCGCGTGCTTCGATGTCTTCCGCCATCCGAGCGCGGTGTGAAGCACGAAGACCGCGACCGCGACCGCGAAGGCGGGCCACGAGATCGGAAACGGGAAGAGCCACAGGAGGGCGAGCGCCGGGATCAAGGGCGCGAGGTCGCTCACGTATCGCCTCCGCGGCAGGGCGAACCGCGCCAGCTGCGAGAGACCGAGTCGCTTCGCGTATCGCGCGAGCTCGCGCAGGAACGCGTCGGCCTTCGACGCCGACGCGTGGAGCTCGATCACCGCCGGCTCGTCTCGGCGGAAGATCCGGATCAGCGTGACCGGCTCGAACGTCCGGCTGCGCCAGCGACTCTCGTCGATCTCGACGGCCGCAATCCGCGCGAGCGGGATGCGCTCCGGACCGCCGAACGTGAAGTGTGCCACCACCTCCTGCGAGTCCACCGTGAGCCACGAGGCGCAGCTCCCCGTCGCTCGCAAGCGGTGGAGGCTCACCAGGAGTCCGACGGGCACGGCGAGGAGGCCGAGCGCGCCGCCGAGCTTCGCTCCGATGAATCCCGCGCCGGCGAGGAAGCACGCGCCGGCGACGTACCGGGCCTCACCCGTGAACTGGCCGACGAGTCTCATCGGCCCGTCGTGTCCTCGGTGTGCGTCTCGAGCATGAAGCCGCCGGCGCCGATCGACTCGGAGACGCCGACCGAAGCTCCCGTCCACTCCTTGTCGCGGTTGAACGACAAGCTGCCCGTGATTGGGCCCCACGAGGCGCTGACCTGATGGCCCTCTCCGTAGAACTCGTCGACGTTGCCGATGAGCCCCAGCTCGAAGCCGGCTCCCGCGGTCGCGCCGAAGCCGCCGTTGGGGGTAGCCGTGCTGCCGTAGGTCTTCATCGTCCCCCCGAAGCCGACGAGATATCCCGCGGAGGCCTGACCTCCGACGGCGGTATCGGCGCCGGCCATCGCGCTGGCTCCGAAGCCCATGTAGATGCCTGCCTCCTTGCCTGCCGGCGTTTTCCTGGGCGGCGACGCCACGGAGTTGCGTGCGGCGTCGGCTGCGGCCCGCTGCGCGTGGGCAACGGACTCGGGCGAAGGAGCGGGGGGCTCCGCGGCGGCGCGGGTTGACTCTTTTGCGCCGGCAGCGACGCTCGTGACCACTTCTCTGGCCTTCGAGGCCGCGGTGGAGGCCGCGTCGGCGGCCTCGTCGAGGGTGCGTGAGACTCGTTCGCGGATGCCTGATAGGAAGCTCATCGACGCTCCGTGTCGGCCGCCCGCCGCGCTGGTTGCTCACGTTTTCGCTCACCCGGAACAGGATCGGGCGATCACCAGGTCCATCGCGATCCTGCGCGCGTATGCCACCAGAAATCAGAGGAAAGAAGGCGCGCGGCGATCTCCTCGCTAAGCTCTCTCGTAGGGCGGAGGACTTCGTGGACGCGCGCTCAACCTCGATCGTGCTCGTGCTGCTCGCGGCCGTGACCGGCTGCGGGTTCTCGTTCGGCCAGAGCGACATCGGCGGCGACGACGGTCTCGCGGCGCCGAACCGGAGGCTCCGCGACGACGCCGGAGCCGAGGACACGCCGCCGGGACCGCCGCCCGACGACGATCCCGTCCCCGCCGATACGAGCGACGCGGGCAACGGCGGCGGCACCGATGCCGCGTCGACCGGACCGATGAAGGCGTTCGTCTCGTCGGAGACGCCGACGGGCAACCTCGGCGGCGTGGCCGGAGCGGATGCACTCTGCAACAAACTGGCGAAGGCCGCCGGCCTGCCCGGCACGTACGTCGCGTGGATCTCGACGGCGAACGTGAACGCGATCGATCGCGTGACGGCGGCCGGTCCCTGGCAGCGCGTCGACGGCGCGCTCGTCGCGCAGAACAAGGCGCAGCTCGCGAGCGGTCAGCTCGCGAACCCGCTCCGCCGCGACGAGAAGGGGCAGACGCCGTCCATCGACGAGGACCGCGTGTGGACCGCGACGGGCCCGAACGGCACGTACGTCGGCGGCTCCGATTGCGGCGCCTGGACGGGCGCGGGCAACGGCCGGGTCGGGGAGGCCGAGCACGACGGGAGCAAGTGGACCTCGCTCGTCGACGAGGCGTGCACCGAGGTCAACCGCGTCTACTGCTTCCAGAACTGAGTTGGTGATAGAAGAGCGAGCGATGCGGTCGCTCCTC
This sequence comes from Labilithrix sp., assembly GCA_039809525.1. Classification (GTDB taxonomy): domain Bacteria; phylum Myxococcota_A; class Polyangia; order Polyangiales; family Polyangiaceae; genus Labilithrix. The sequence goes on from JBDHVD010000348.1 coordinate 2,339, forward strand.
GCCCTCGCGCTGGTGCTCGCGCTGTCGTGCGGCGGTCCGACGAACGGCGCGAAGGCGCCGGGCTCGGACGTCGTCGCGAAGAACGTCGCCACGTCCGAAGGGGTCACCGTCGCGGCCGCGTGCACGCCGACCGGTCCGGAGCTGTGCTTCAACGCGAACGACGACAACTGCAACGGCCTCATCGACGAGGGCTGCGGGGTCGGCACGGGCGTCCTGCAGTTCATGATCGCGTGGGGCGACAGCCCCGCCGACGTCGACATCACCGTCGTCGATCCGACCGGCGCGAAGGTGCACAAGGGCAGCCGCGGGAGCCCGGGCGCCCTCCAGCTCGAGAAGAGCTGCCCGGACGACGACTGCCATCACCAGAACGTCGAGAACGTCTTCTTCGAGGGGAGCGAGCCGCCGAAGGGGCGCTACGTCGCCGAGGTGAAGCTCGTCGATCCGCACGGCGCCGAGCTGCCGGTGAAGGTGCACTTCTCGGTGCGCATCGGCAGCCGGACGTACGCGATGGACCTCGCGCTCTCGCCCGGGCCGGGCGAGAAGCAGACGTTCGCGTTCGAGCTCTGAATCACCGCTCGGTGGTGAACGGGCCGGCGCCTGCCTCGAGGTTGGGCTCGAAGGCGCTCGCGGCGAACGGGTTCGGCGGCTCGGTGCTGAACGCGCCCGCGCCGACCGTGGCGCTCGGGGCCGGCGGCGGCGCCGCGGAGCTCGACGGTCCTCCGTCGCGCGCGGCCGCGCCGGCGTCGCGTCCGCTGCCCGGCGTCGACGCGCCGGCATCGCCCGTCGTCGTCGTCGTGGTGACGGTCGTCGTGGTGGTCGTGGTCGTGTTGCCTCCGCTGCTCGCGGGCGCGGGCGACGGGACCGGCGTCGCCGCGGGCGCAGGCCGAGGCGTGGTCTCCGTCGTCGTCTCGAGCGTGTTCGTGTACGGCGCCGGCGGGGGCGCGGACGCGTTCGGCGGGGCCGGAGGCGCGTTCGTCGTCGCGGCGGCGGCGCCCGCGGGCGGGAGCTCGGCCGCGGTGACGTGCGTGGTGCTCACGGCCGCATCGGCCTCCTCGCCCGGGATGCCGCCCGCGCTCGTCCGCGCGCTCTTGTCCTCGGGAAAGGAGGACGTCGTCGTCTCGTCGGCCCGGTGCGCGCGGTCACGCCCGAGGCACGAAGACGCAAGCGCGAGCGAGCCGCCGACGCCGAGGATCATCGCCACCACGAGCCCTCCGAGCACCGAGCGATCGCGTCTGGACATCGCGGCCATGATGTCCCGTCGAGGTGCATCCCGCGTGCCCCCGGCCGCGATCGAAGGCGTCGCGGCGACCCGCCAGACACGTCACGGATCCGGGCGCAGGCTCGTCCTGATTGACGCGCGGCGGCAAGTCCCTATATGTCCGTGAGATTCGGAGCCAAGAACGATGAATCCCGCAGTGATGCTCATGCTGATCGTGATCGCGCACGCGGTCTTCTTCTGGTCGGCGATCCGGCGCTGGCAGCTCCTGCGTGTCGGCAAGTTCGTCAACCGCTTCGACCGCATCCCGGAGCGCATCGGCGCCGTCGTCCGGTACGCGTTCGCGCAGGAGAAGATGAGCTACTACCAACCCGCGGGTTGGGCTCACAAGCTCATCTTCGTCGGCTTCCTGGTGCTCCTGCTCCGCACGCTCATCCTCTGGGCGCGCGGCTTCGATCCGTCGTTCAGCTTCTTCATCCTCGGACCGAACCAGCCGGTGGGGAAGGTCTACGAGTTCGCGAAGGACGTCGTCGCGCTCATGGTCCTCACGGGCGTGAGCGTGTTCGTCTACTACCGGGTGATCAAGCCGCAGAAGCGCATGACGCTCAGCGGCGAGGCGCTGCTCATCCTCGGGATCATCGGCACGATGATGATCGCCGACATCCTCTACGACGGCGCGATGCTGACGCTCGCGGAGAAGCACCCGGTGCTCTGCCCGACCGCGTCGGTGACGTCGCGCAGCGATCAGTGCCGGAGCATCGCGGAGATCATCGCGCCGCTCGGAACGGGGCACGAGGCCGAGGCGAAGTTCCACTTCTTCCCGTCGCCCGCCGGCTCGGCGATGGCGGTGCTGCTCGCGAAGCTCGGTCTCGGCGCCGGCGCGCTCGTCGTGCTCGCCCACGTCGGCTTCTGGACGCACTCCGCGCTCGTCCTGATCTTCCTCAACATCCTGCCGCACTCGAAGCACTTCCACATCATCACGGCGATCCCGAACGTCTTCTTCAAGGACCTCGAGCCGCGCGGCCGCCTGAAGCCGATGGCGGACAACGCCGAGAAGCTGATGGAGAAGATGATGGCCGCCTCGGAGATGGCGGACCCGACGCAGGCCGACATCGGCATCGCGAAGGTCGACCACCTCTCGTGGAAGGCGGTCCTCGACTTCTACACCTGCACCGAGTGCGGCCGCTGCTCGGACAACTGCCCGGCGCACAAGACGGGAAAGATCCTCTCGCCGAAGCACCTCACGCTCGCCCTCCGCGATCACATGTACGAGCACGAGGAGGAGCTGACCGCGCGCGAGATGCGCTGGGGCTACGGCGACGCGCCGCTCGCCGAGGACGATCCCGAGGTCCTCGCCGACAAGAAGGAAGGCGCGAAGCATTCTCCGCAGTACAAGCCGATCGATCTCTCGCCCGAGGTCGTGCACCCCGACGTGCTCTGGGCATGCACCACGTGCCGCGCCTGCGAGGAGCAGTGCCCGGTGCTCATCTCGTACGTCGACAAGATCGTCGACATGCGGCGGAACCTCGTGATGATCCGGAACGAGTTCCCGCACGAGCTCCAGAAGCCGTTCCAGGCGATGGAGGTCAACGGCAACCCGTGGAACCTCTCGCGCATGGACCGCGCGGCGTGGTCGGACGGGCTCGGCATCCCGATGATGGCGGAGAAGCCGGACGCGCAGGTCCTCTACTGGGTCGGCTGCGCGGCGAGCTACGACGATCGCGCGAAGAAGATCGCGCGGGCGACGGCGAAGCTGCTCCAGGCGGCGGGCGTCGACTTCGCCATCCTCGGCCAGGAGGAGAGCTGCACCGGTGACCCCGCGCGCCGCGCGGGCAACGAGGTGCTCTTCGCGACGCTCGCGGAGACGAACGCCGCGGTGCTCAACGGCTACAAGGAGCAGGGCGGCGTGAAGACGGTGGTGACCGCCTGCCCGCACTGCTTCAACACGCTGAAGAACGAGTACCCGGACTTCGGCGCGAAGCTCGAGGTCGTGCACCACACCGATTTCCTCATGGGCCTCCTCGCGGAGAAGAAGCTCGTGCCGAAGAAGGCGGTGACGGGGCGCGTCGTCTACCACGACAGCTGCTACCTCGGTCGCTACAACGACGTGTACGAGTCGCCGCGCGAGATCCTGCGCGCGATCCCGGGCGTCGAGCTCGTCGAGCCGGACTACTGGACGAAGACGCGCGGCCTCTGCTGCGGCGCCGGCGGCGCGCAGATGTGGATGGAGGAGCAGAACCAGAACCGCGTGAACGTGAAGCGCACGCTGCAGCTCGTCGACACCGGCGCGCGCACCGTCGCGAGCGCATGCCCGTTCTGCATGACGATGCTCACCGACGGGCTCAAGAGCCAGAGCCTCGAGGACCGCATCAAGCAGATGGACGTCGCGGAGCTCCTCGAGCAGAGCTGCATCGTCGAGGAGAAGCCCGTCGAGAAGGCCGAGCCGGCCGTCGCCGAGGCCGTCCCCGCGGAGTGATCCTTCAGCGCGTGCGCGTGAAGGCTTCGTAGATCGATCGCGAGATCTCTCCGAGCTTCACGCGCATGACGTTGTCGTGGTTCGGACGGCGATCGTCCGAGCCCTTGCTCATCAGCGCGACGACGTACTCGACGTCGGCGGTGCGGACGATCCCGACGTCGTGCACCACCCCGGTGATCGATCCGGTCTTGTGCGCGAGCCTCACCGGCGGGTCCTCGTCGAAGCGCGCGTCCGGGAGCCCGCGACCGATGGTGCTCGCGGTCTGCGTCCGGGCGAGCAGCGCCATGACCGCGTCGCACGCCGCCGGCGGGCCGGCTTCGCGGCGCGCGACGAGCGCCAACAGCCGCGCGGCTTCACGCGGCGTGACCGGCGAGAGCTCGCCCTGCTCGGGCGTGAAGATCTTGCCCCGCACACGGGTGGTGGTGAGGCCGAGCGACGCGAGCCGCGCGTTGACGCGGTCGACGCCGGCATGCGCGAGGACGAGGTTCGCGGCGGTGTTGTCGCTGATCGCGCACGCGAGGTAGACGAGATCGCCGAGCGTCGGCGCGAGCCCGGAGGCGAGCGCGGACAGGACGCCGGAGCCGATCACCTTGTCCTCGTCCCGCAGGGGGATGCGCTCGCCGAGGTCGAGGGATGCATGGGCTTCGAGCGCGAGGGCGACCTTGAGCACGCTCGCCGCAGGGAACGTCTCGTCGGCGTTCTGTTCGAGGACGCGGCCCGTCCGGAGCTCTTCCGCGAAGTACCCGATCACGACGGCCATGCTAAGAGACGAGAGGTCATGTCGAAGTGCCCGATCTGCAATGCGGAGGTGAAATCGCGGAACGAGAACAAGGCCTTTCCCTTCTGCTCGCCGCGCTGCAAGACGATCGATCTCGGCAAGTGGCTGAACGAGGAGTACCGCGTGCCGAGCGAAGAGGACGAGACGGGCGAGGACGTCGAGGGCGACGATCGCTCGCGCTCGCCGGGAGTTGTGCGACACTGATCGGCGATGCGCCGATTCGCGTGCACCGTCCTCGCTTCCGCCTTCCTCTTCACCGCCGCCACCGCCTCCGCCCAGGGCGTCGCGCCCCCGCCGCCGATCGATCCGAACGCGCCGGGCTCTCCGACCGGGACGGGCGCCGAGCAGCAGCAGCAGATGGCGACCACGCAGCGCCTCGACGAGGCCGAGCGCGAGGACTCGAAGCGGAACTTCGAGCTCTTCTGGGTCGACGCCCAGCTCGGCGGCTCGTACATCGACATGCAGCAGCTCTCGGAGACCGATCTCCGCGTGGAGAAGGCGAGCTCGGGGGGCCCCGCGTTCAGCCTCGGCGCCGGTCTGCGGTTCGTCGTCCTCGTGCTCGGCGCGCGCGCTCGTTACAACGCGCTGTCGGCGTTCAACATGTGGCAGCTCAACGGCGAGGTCGGGCTCAAGCTGCCGGTCTCGTCGTTCGACATCCTCATCGGCGCACACGGCGGCTACTCGTTCGTCGGCAGCCTCGGGCAGGCGTCGGTCGCGACGAGCACGAACGTCCCGACGGAGGCCGATCAGGTGAAGATCCGCGGCTGGAACGCCGGCCTCGATCTCGCGTTCGACTACTACGTCTCGCCGACCTTCTCCGTCGGCGTCGGCGCGATCGGCGACTTCCTCTTCCTCAACCGTCCGCCCGTCGCCAAGCCCGAGGGCTTCGATCAGCTGCCGGCCGATCAACAGACCGCGATCAACAACGATCCGCTCTACCAGCGCTCGGGCACGAGCGCGGGCTTCCAGGCCGCCGGCTTCCTCCGCCTCGGACTACATTTCGGATTGTGACCGCGCGCTTCGACGTCCCGATGCTCTGCGAGCGTGACACCTCGTCCGCTCGCATCGTCGAGGACGCGCGCTTCCTCTTCGAGCTCAAGCTCGACGGGGTACGCATCATCGCCGATCGCCAGGGCGACCGCGTCTCGCTCACCTACCGGAGCGGCCGCGACGCGACGAAGGTCTACGGCGAGATCGCCGAGGCGGTGCGGAAGCTCGCCGAGGCGCGCGTCGTGCTCGACGGCGAGGTGGTGGCGTTCGACGAGCAGGGGAGACCCGACTTCGAGCTCCTCGGCCAGCGCATCCAGCGCGCGAACCTGCGCGTGCCGGTGAGCTACGTGGTCTTCGATCTGCTCGCCGCCGGCGATCGCGATCTGCGCGGCCTGCCCATCGAGGAGCGCAAGCGCCTGCTCGCGTCGATCGTCTCGAAGGATGCAGGATACATTCGTCTCCATCCGACGTTCGACACCGGCGGCGTGCTCCTCGACTTCTGCCGCCAGCACCGGCTCGAGGGCGTGGTCGCGAAGCGCCGCGGCTCGCGCTACCGCCCCGGCGAGCGATCGAGCGACTGGGTGAAGGTGAAGTGCGAGCTCGACGCGGACCTCGTGGTCATCGGGTGGACCGAGGGCGAGGGGATCCGCACGACCCTCGGCGCGCTCGATCTCGGCGCCTACCAGGACGGCGAGCTCGTCGCGCGCGGCAGCGTCGGCAGCGGCCTCGACGGCGGCACGATCGACGCGCTGATGAAGCGCCTCCGCGCGCTCGAGGTCCCGCGCTCGGCGGCGAAGGGCAAGCTCGCCCCGAAGCGCGGCCGCCACTTCGTGAAGCCGGAGATCGTGGTCTCCGTGCGCTACACCGGCATCACGCGCGAGGGCCTGCTCCGTCATCCGGTGTTCCGCGGCATCCGCGAGGACCTCCGTCCCGACGACCTCGACTGACCTCATCTTTGGGTCCTCGGCGCACGGCGCGCTAAGCTCCCGGCGTGCTCGTGTGGGTGCGCTGGATCGGGCCGTCTCTCGTGCCCGCACTCCTCCTGCTCGCGGTCGTCTACTTCTCCGACCGCCGCAGGGAGCCGCTCCCGCTCGTCCTCCTCACGTTCGTTCTCGGAGGGCTCGGCAAGGCCGCGACCTTCTGGGCCGAGGGCCGCGCGAGCGCATGGACCGGCCTCGAGATCGAGTCGCACCTCGCGGGCAACGCCGATGCGCTGCTCTTCGTCTTCGGCTTCGCCGCGCCGGTGCGCGAGGCGGCCAAGGTCGCGGCGATGTGGCCCGCGTTCCGCTCGCGATGGTTCGACGAGCCGATGGACGGCCTCGTCTACGCGTCGTCCGCCGCGCTCGGCTTCGCCACGATCGAGAACGCGCTCATGCTGCGCGAGCATCCGTTCGGATGGATCTGGATCGCGCGCACCGCGATCGCCCTGCCGGCGCACGTGTTCTTCGCCTGCGCCTGGGGCTATGCGCTCGGCCGCGCGAAGCGCATCAAGCGGCCGGGGCCGATCTTCCCCGCGGCGTGGCTCGTGGCGACGGCGATGCACGGCCTCTACGCGCACCTGGTGTACGGGCGCGGCTCGGGCGCGCTCGTCGGCACCATCCCGATGCTCGCCGCGATGGCCGTGGCGACCGCGTTCGCGATCCGCGATCTGAAGGCCCGCGAGGATCGCTCGTCGCGCACCTCGATCCTCCTCGAGCGCGTCTCGTCGCTCTACGTCGTCTCCGCGCCCCCGAGCCTCCGCCAGGTGCGCGAGGCGATGCGCCGCGAGGGTCAGCCCATCACGCTGCGCTGGATCGTCTTCGGTGCGCTCGTGACGGTGGGGGCGATGACCGTGGGCATCGCGCTCTCGGTCGCCCTCGGCCACTCGCTGCACGTCGATTTCTCGACCGTCGACGAGCACGACGTCACCACCACGGGCCCCGTGGCGCTCCTCGGCTCCGGGCTCCTCGCCGCCTTCCCGGTCAGCGGGTACCTGATCGCCCGGGCCTCGAACCTGCCTACCTTGCTCGAGCCGGCCCTCGCGTCCGGCCT
>JBDHVD010000349.1:0-9829 GCA_039809525.1 Labilithrix sp.
TGCCGAGGATCTTGATGCGGTCGATCGGACCCTTGATGATCCCGCGGTTGCGGAGCGCGGTCTCGTCGACCTTCGCACCTGCGTCGAAGACTTCGAGCGAGCCGACGTTCACTTCGGCGACGACGGCGCGGAAGATGTTCGTGAAGCCGCGCTTCGGCAGACGTCGTGCGAGCGGGGTCTGTCCGCCTTCGAACGAAGGCTTGAACGTACCGCGACGCGCGTATTGGCCCTTCTGACCACGGCCGGCGGTTTTGCCGAGACCGGAGCCGACGCCGCGACCGCGACGAATCTTCTTGAACGTCGCCCCTTCGGGCTTCGCGAGCTTGCTGAGCGTGTCAGCCATTGTCCACCTCTTCCACGGTCACGAGATGCAGCACCTTCTTGATGGCGCCGCGGAACGACGGGGTGTTCGCCACCACGACCGTCTTGCCGATCCGACCGAGCCCGAGCCCCTTCAGGTTCAGGCGCTGGCGGTGCTCGACGCCGATCATGCTGCGGATCTGCTTCACCTTGAGATGCTTCTTCATGACGCGCTCGCTTCGGGGGCCGCCTTCTTGCCACCCTTCTTCGCGGAGCTGACAACCAGGTCGCTCGTTTGCTTCCTGCGCTTGCTCGCCACCATGTCGAGGCTCTTCAGCTGGCGGAGCGCCTGGATCGTCGCGCGCACCACGTTGTGCGGGTTCGCGCTGCCGATGCACTTCGTCAGGATGTCGTGGATGCCGGCCGACTCGACGACGGCGCGGACCGCGCCGCCGGCGATGACGCCCGTTCCGGCCGAGGCCGGGCGGAGGAACACGCGGCCGGCGCCGAAGTGACCGTGCGCCTCGTGCGGGATGGTCACGCCCTCGAGGGGGACCTTGAACAGGTTCTTGCGAGCCTGGTCGTTGCCCTTCCGGATGGCCTCCGGCACCTCGTTCGCCTTGCCGAGCCCGACACCCACGTGACCGCTCTCGTCACCCACCACGACGAGCGCGGCGAACGAGAAGCGACGGCCGCCCTTGACGACCTTCGCGACGCGGTTGATGTGGATGATGCGCTCCTTGAGCTTTTCCTCGTCGATGTGCTCGATAGCCATTTCAGAACTCCAGGCCGCCTTCGCGGGCGCCCTCAGCGAGCGCCTGGATGCGCCCGTGGTACATGTACCCATTGCGGTCGAAGACGACCTTCGTGACGCCCTTCGCCTTCAGCTGCGCGGCGATCGCCTTGCCGACCAGCTTGGCGGCGTCCTTCTTGGCGGCGTCGTCGGCCTGCGGCTTCACGTCCTTCGAGAGGGTCGAGGCGTGCGCGAGCGTCTTGCCCGCGACGTCGTCGACGACCTGCGCGTAGATGTGCTTCAGCGAGCGGAAGACGGTCATGCGCGGACGCTCCGGCGTACCGGAGATCTTGCGACGCGTACGGAGCTTGCGGCGCTCGCGGCCCTTGATCTGGAGACCCATGGCTACTTCCTACTTTCCGCCCTTCGCGGCCTTGCCCGCCTTCTCGCGGACCTTCTCGCCCTGGTAACGAACGCCCTTGCCGCCGTACGGCTCCGGCGGACGGAACCCGCGGATCTTCGCGGCCGTCTGACCCATCACTTCCTTGTCGGCGCCCGTGAGGATCACGAGGGTGCCCTTCGAGTCGCCCGGGATCTGGACGGTGACGCCCTCGGGGATCGGGAAGTTGATCTGGTGAGAGAAGCCGAGCTGGAGGTTCAGGACCTTGCCCTTCAGCTCGGCACGGTAACCGGTGCCGACCAGCTGCAGCGTCTTCGTGTAGCCCGTCGACACGCCCGTGATCATGCCGTTGATGATCGAGCGGGCGAGGCCCTGGAACCGCGCGCCGTCGCGTCCTTCGACGCGCGGCTTCACGCTGACCTCGTTGTTCTCCACGAGGATCTTCACGTTCGGCGTGAGCGGCTTCGAGACGCTGCCCTTCGGGCCCTTCGCCTCGATCTTGTCGTTCGTCACGTTGAGCGTGACGCCCTTCGGGAGCGCGACCGGACGCTTGCCGACGCGCGACTGCGCGGTCTTGAGCGCCTCGGGCGCGAGGCTCTTCGGAGCGGAGTTCTCGGTGGTCTGAGCAGCCATTGGAATCACCAAATCTCGCAGAGGAGCTCGCCGCCGACCTTCTGCTCACGCGCCTGGCGGTCGGTCATGACCCCGCGGCTCGTGGAGAGGATCGAGACGCCCATGCCCGAGCGGACACGGGGGATGCGGTCGTAGCGGACGTAGACGCGACGGCCGGGGGCCGACACGCGGCGCACGCCGTCGATCGCGCTCGACTTGTCGCGGCTGTAGCGGAGGACGAGCGTGAGGGTCTTCTTGCCCTCGCCCTCGCTCTCGCGCACGTCGTCGAGGAAGCCTTCCTGCTTCAGCACCTCGGCGATGTGCTTCTTGAGGTTCGAGTGCGGCATCTCCACGCGGTCGTGGCGCGCGAGAGAGCCGTTGCGGATGCGCGCGAGCATGTCGCTGATCGGATCGGTCATCATGGCTTCACCAGCTCGCCTTGATCACGCCGGGGATCTCACCGCGGAGCGAGTAGAGCCGCAGGCAGACGCGGCACAGCTCGAACTTCCGGTAATACGCACGACCGCGCCCGCAGACCTTGCAGCGGTTGCGGTGACGGGTCGAGAACTTGGGCTCGCGATTGAGCTTCGCAAACTGACAGGCACGGGCCATCGTCTTCTATCCTTCTTCGCTCACGCAGCCCGGAAGGGCATGCCCAGGTGCTGGAGGAGCGCGCGCCCCTCTTCGTCCGTACGCGCCGTCGTCACGAAGGAGATGTTCATCCCCTTGATGACGTCGATGCGGTCGTAGTTGATCTCCGGGAAGATGATCTGCTCCTTGAGACCGAGCGTGTAGTTGCCCTTCCCGTCGAACGCGCGGCGCGACACGCCGCGGAAGTCACGCGTACGCGGCAGGCCGAGCGACACCAGGCGATCGAGGAACTCCCACATCTTGGCCTTGCGAAGGGTGACCATCGCGCCGATCGGGAGGTTCTGGCGGAGCTTGAACGCCGCGATCGCCTTCTTCGAGCGCGTGACGACCGGCTTCTGACCGGTGATCGCGCGGAGCTCGTCGACCGCGGAGTCGATGATCTTCGGGTTCGTCACCGCCTGGCCGAGGCCCATGTTGATGACGATCTTGTCGAGCTTCGGGACCTGGTTCGGGTTCTTGTACCCGAACTGCTTGGTCAGCGCGGGGACGACCTCTTTCGAGTACTTCGCGGCAAAGCGCGGAGCGACGCCCTCGACGGTCGAGACGGCCTTCGGCTGCGCCTGCTTCTCGCCGCCCTCGCCCTTGCCCTTCTTGGGCTTCTTCTCTTTTTTCTCGTCGGCCATGACTCGTACCCTCAGCTCGCCTTCGCGCTACGCGGCGACGGAATCTCTTCACCGCTCTTGGCGACGCGGACCTTCTTGCCCTTGTCGTCGGTCTTCACCTTCACGCGCGTGCCCTTGCCCGTCTTCGGATCGACGAGCATGACGTTCGACGCGTGGATGGGCTGCTCGCGCTCGAGGATGCCGCCCTGCTGCATGCGCGGGTTCGGCTTCATGTGGCGCTTGACGAGGTTGATCCCCTCGACGGTCACGCGGTTCTCTTCCTTGAAGAGGCGCATGACCTTGCCCTTCTTGCCCTTGTCCTTGCCGGTGATGACGACGACGGTGTCGCCCTTCTGGAGACGCTGGACGCTCATCACAGCACCTCCGGCGCAAGCGAGATGATCTTCATGAACTTCTTGCCGCGGAGCTCGCGGGCGACCGGTCCGAAGATGCGGGTGCCGACGGGCTCGAGCTGCTGGTTGATGAGGACCGCGCTGTTCTCGTCGAAGCGGATGGTGCTGCCGTCCGGACGGGCGGTGTCGTCCTTCACGCGCACGACGACCGCCTTCGCGGTGTCGCCCTTCTTCACCTTCGTGCCGGCATGCGCCTCCTTGATGGAGACGACGATGACGTCACCCAGGCGGGCGTAGCGACGGCGCGAGCCGCCGAGGACCTTGATGCACTGGACGCGTCGCGCGCCGGAATTGTCGGCGACTTCCAGGATCGTTCGCATCTGGATCATGGCGCTCTCACTCCTCCACGAACTTCTTGACGAGGCGAACGACGATGAAGCGCTTGTCGCGCGAGATCGGAGCGTGCTCCTGGATCTCGACTTCGTCGCCGACCTTGTACTGGTTGGTCTCGTCGTGCGCCTTGTAGCGGGTCCGGCTGCGCACGTACTTGCCGTAAAGCTTGTCGCGCGTGCTCGTGACGCACTCGACCACGACGGTCTTCTGCATCTTCGCCTTGATGACCTTGCCGGTCATCTTGCGGCGGAAGCCGTGACCCTTGCGGGGCGCGGCGATCGCGCGCGAGCTCTTCGCGGCGGGCGGCACCACGGCGGGGGCGCTCTTTGCTGCTTCGGGGGTCTTCTTCGTCGCGGCCATGGCTACTTCGCCTCGCTCTTCTTGGTGGAGGCCTTCTTGGTGTTCTTCTTCGCGGCCGCCTTCGGCGCCTTCGCCGCCGGGGGCGCCAGCTCGACGCCGGTCTCGGCCTTGATCTGCGCAGCGACCTCCATCTGACGGAGGATCGTCTTCACGCGCGCGAGGTCACGGCGCGACTTGCCGATGGCGCTCGTGTCGTCGAGACGGTTGGTGAAGTTCTTGAAGCGGTTGGTGAACGTGTCCTTCGCGAGGCTCTTCTCGAGCTCGCGGAGGTCTTCCACGCTGCGCTCCCGCAGGTCCTTGGCCTTCATGACGTGATGCTCCCGCGAACGAGGAACTTGTAACCGATGGGGATCTTGTGACCGGCGAGGCGGAACGCTTCGCGTGCCGTCTTCTCGTCGACGCCGGAGATCTCGTACATGACGCGGCCCGGCTGGATGTCGGCCGCCCACTCCTCGACGCCGCCCTTACCGCCGCCCATTCGGACTTCGAGCGGCTTCTTGGTGACGGGGCGGTGCGGGAAGACGCGGATCCAGAGCTTGCCGACGCGCTTCACGTGACGCGTGATCGCCATACGGGCCGCCTCGATCTGGCGCGCCGTGAGGCGGCCGGGCTCGGTGGCCTGCATCGCGAAGTCGCCGAAGGAGCAATCGGACCCGCGGTACGCGGTGCCCTTGTTGTTCCCCTTCTGCATCTTGCGGAACTTGGTTCGCTTGGGAGAAAGCATGACTCGTTACCCTCAGACGCCGGCGACCTGCGGACGGCGCGTGCGGCGGGGAAGGACCTCGCCCTTGAAGACCCAGCACTTGACGCCGATGATGCCGTACTTCGTACGCGCCTCGGCCTGGCCGAACTCGATGTCGGCGCGGAGCGTGTGGAGCGGGACGCGACCCTCGCGGTACGTCTCGACGCGGCTCATCTCGCTGCCGCCCAGGCGACCCGAGCAGCGGATGCGGATGCCCTTGGCGCCGAACTTCATCGCGGTCGAGAGCGCCTTCTTCATCGCGCGACGGAACGCGACGCGGCGCTCGAGCTGCATCGCGACGTTCTCCGCCACGAGCTGAGCGGCGGTCTCCGCCTTGCGGATCTCCTGGACGTCGATGAAGACCTCGTTCTCGGTGAACGACTGGACGCCCGGGAAGAGCGTCTCGCCCTTCGCCGCGGTCTTGAGGTTACCGGTCTTGAGGGTCTCGATGCCCTTGCCGCCCTTGCCGATGACCATGCCGGGGCGCGCGGTGAAGACGATGACCTTCGCCTTGTTCGCGGCGCGCTCGACCTCGACGGACGCGATGTTCGCGTTCATGAGGTACTCCTTCACGGCGCGCTTGATGCGCATGTCCTCGTGGAGCCACTTCGCGTAGTTCTTGTCCTCGAACCACTTCGAGTTCCACGTCTTGATGACGCCGAGGCGGAAGCCGTACGGATGAACTTTCTGACCCATAGTCTCAGCGCGCTCCGAGGTGGATAGTGATGTGCGACATGCCCTTCTGAACGCGGGTCGCGCGACCCATCGCGCGCGGGCGCCAGCGACGCATGTGCTTGTTCGGGGCCTTGTCGACGAAGGCGGTCTCGACGAAGAGGGTGTCGAGGTCCACGCCCGGGCTCGTCGTGCGCGCGTTCGCGACGGCGCTCTCGATGAGCTTCTTGAGGACGGGCGCGCCCGACTTCTTGGTGAACTCCAGGAGCTGGAGCGCCTCGCCGGCCTGACGGCCGCGGACGAGATCCACTACGACACGTGCCTTACGCGGGCTGATCCGCGCGAAGCGGGCGATCGCCTTCGAAACCATTGGGAGTCGGACCTTCCGTCGGTCAGCGCCAGCCAACCGACTGTTTCGAGACGCCGTCGTTCCACGCTCGCTGAATCTCGCGTGGCCGTTACGGCCGTCTAGAGACCGGAAATGCTTGGGTTTCCCCAACCATCCCCCGGTCCGGGGGGACCGAGGGAGGGCGTACTTTACGCAGAACCGCGCACTTGTCTAGCGATTTATCGATTTTGCTGGACTCTCGGGCCCCTAGAGGGTCGCCAAGAACGCCCGCACGAGGTCGCTGAACACGTCGGCGGCCTCGACGTTCACGAGGTGGCCGACGCCCTGGACGATCTCGCGCCGGGCGCGGGGCAGCGCCTTCGCGTAGGCCTCGGCCATCAGCATGAAGCTCGGGATGTCGGCCTCGCCCGAGACGACCAGCGCGGGGATGTCCAGGTCCCGGAGGCGCGGCGCGGGATCGGGATCGCTCCAGCGCGAGGAGACCGCGCCGGTCCAGTGCGCGCAGCCGTAGTCGAGGACGATCTGACGGACCTCCTCGAAGAGCTCCTCGTCCTGACGGAGCGCCTCGAACAGCGGATCGTCGAGGAAGAGCTCGGTGGCGGTGGCGCGATCGCCGTCGTTCGCGAGCGCGACGCAGCGTCCCCACGACTCGATGCCGATGCGCCGGCCGAGCAACATCGGACCGACGAGCGTCAGCGACTCGACGCGCTTCGGGCTCTGGAGCGCGAAGTCGACCGCGGCCGCGGCGCCGTACGAGGCCCCGATCAGGTGCGCGCGGACGAGTCCCGCGTTGTCCATCGCGCGCGCGATCTCCGCGCCTGGCTGCACCTCGCCGACCGGACGGGCCTGCGGTCCGAAGCCGGGGAGATCGACGAGGAGGATGCGGTAGTCGTCGGCGAGGGACTCGACCTGTCTCCGCCAGACGCGCGAATCGAGCGCGAAGCCGTGCAGGAGCACGAGCGCGGGCTTCGGATCCGCCGAGGCAGGCGACATGGCCTACGGCTTATAGTGATCTTGTGAGCGCGTCTCCAGCGTCTCGTGCGCGCTCCGTCCGGTCCAGCATCCTGGTCGCGCTCGGATGCCTGTACCTCGCGCAGGGAGTCCCCTTCGGCTTCGCGACCGAGTACCTCCCGGTCGTCCTCCGCGAGCGCGGCTTCTCCTACGCGGCGATCGCCGCGCTGTCGTGGCTGCAGCTCCCGTGGCAGCTCAAGATCTTCTGGGCGAAGGCGGCCGACGCCCCTCGCCTGCGCGCGCGCACGCGGATCGTGATCCTCGTGATGCAGCTCGCGCTGACGTTGAACGTCGCCGCGTTCGCGCTGCGCCCGCTCGGCGACGCGAAGACGCTGTGGTTCGCGCTCACCGCGGTGGCGGCGGCGATCGCCGCCACGCAGGACGTGTTCGTCGACGCCTTCGCGGTGCGCGTGCTCAGGCCCGACGAGCGCGGGTTCGGCAACACCGCCCAGGTCGCCGGATACCGCGTGGGCATGCTGGTGGGCGGCGCGGCGCTCCTCATGCTCGTCGGCGCGCTCGGCGAGAGAACGACGCTGCTCGCGTGCGCGGCCGTCGTGCTGCTCGCGAGCGTCGGCGCGTTCGTCTCCGCGGAAGAGGCCGCACCGGCGGCGCAGGACGCGGCCGCACCGCGCGCGACGCCGCTCGCGCCGTTCGTGCGGTCGCTGCTCCGGCGCGAGGCGCTCGTGGTGATCGTCCTCGCCGCGACGTTCAAGCTCGGCCTCCACATGGCGAGCTCGATCCTCAAGCCGATGACCGTCGACTACGGCTGGACGAAGACGCAGATCGGCCTGGCGGTGGTGACGTTCGGCACGGCGAGCGCGCTCGCGGGCGCCGTCGCCGGAGGCGCGCTCCATCGCGTGGTGAAGGAGAAGCGCGCGCTCGTCTTCGCGGCGCTGTTCCAGGCGGCGGTGTGCCTGCCGCTGGTCGTCGTCGATCGTCTCCACGCGCCCTACGCGCTCACCACGTTCGCGATCGCCCTCGAGCACTTCGCGAGCGGTCTCGGCACGACGGTCCTCTTCGCCGCGCTCATGAGCGCGACCCGCCCCGCGGACGCAGGCCTGCACTACACCGTGCTCACGAGCGCAAACGCGCTCGCGATCGGCGTCGGCGGTCTCGTCGGCGGCGCGCTCGCCGACCTCGCCGGCAAGAGCGCCACGTTCGTCGTCGCGACGATCACGTCGCTCGCCCCGCTGTTCCTCCTCCGCACGTGGGACGAGGCGGCCGAGGCGAGCCGCGCGTAGCTCATACCTCGATCGGCAGCGGCAGGTGCCGCGCATACATCCGATCGCGCAGCGCGACGATCGACGACGGCGGCTCGGCCAGCGCTCCGCGCATGCTCTCGAAGGCGAAGCGGATCGGCGGCGACATCGCGCATCGCTCCTCCGGCGGCAGCGCGAAGATGTTCACCGTGCACGCCGCGTACACGTCGAGCGCGCTCGGCCGATCGTCGAAGAAGAAGTACTCGCGGTCGCCGAGCGCCTCGGCGAGGACGCTCCATCCCTCGGCGACGCGCCCCCTCGTCGCCTCGACGCGGTCCTTCGCGTAGCCGTACTTCTTCGCGAGGTACGTGGCGACCACCGTGGGGAAGCCCCGCGCGCCCTCGCTCTCCAGCCCGGCGTGGACCGTGAGGAGGCGTGCGCTCCAGGCGAGGCCGCCTTCGCCGAGAAGCTCGTGCGCGAGGCCGAACATGCGTACGCGATCCTTCGCATCGCTCGGGACGAGCGACCTCGCGGACACCGGAGCGATGCGCTCGACGACCTCGAGGATCTCCGCCCAGCCGGTCCGCGCCGGCTCGCCGTCGAGCATCAGGACGGGCGCGTTGCGTGCACCCGTCCACGCGCGGACGTCCCTGTCGCCCGGCATCAGCCGCACCGCGACGAACGGCACGCCCGCCAGACGGAGCAGGCCCTTCGCCGACTCCGACCAGGGGCTCGGGACGCCACCGACGGTGACCAGGCGCACACCGCTGGCACTCCTGGCGGTCTCGAGATCGACGTACGCGCTCATGCGCGGATGGTACTCCGCTCGCCCTCGCCGCGAAGACCAGAGATGCGGGTCCCGAAGCGCAGGCGCGTGGGCGCGACTTGCGTCATCGCAAGTACGGATGTCTCTCCGATCGCGCGGGCCCGGGTGCCACGCTCGCGACGACATCCACACCTGGCTGGAGAAGAACGAGGAGGTTTGACGTGCCGGAAGACGTCGCCGCAAGACCAGGATGCGGCGACCGAGCTCGTCGTGCCGCGCGGCTCGCGTCGACGAACGCGGGCGCGACGGGATCGACGTCTGGCTAGAGAAGAGACCTTCGCGTCGCCGAGGACATTCGACGCGAGAACGAGATCATGATCACTGGCGCGACGGGATCTGCGCCGGGCTGGAACAGAGTTCCTTTGCGTCGCCGAGGACGTTCGACGCGAGAACGAGATCATGATCACTGGCACGACGGGATCTACGCCTGGCTGGAACAGAGTTCCTTCGCGTCGCGGAGGACGTTCGACGCGAGAACGAGATCATGATCACTGGCGCGACGGGATCTACGCCGGGCTGGAACAGAGTTCCTTTGCGTCGCCGAGGACATTCGACGCGAGAACGAGATCATGATCACTGGCGCGACGGGATCTACGCCGGGCTGGAACAGAGTTCCTTCGCGTCGC
>JBDHVD010000350.1:0-9815 GCA_039809525.1 Labilithrix sp.
GCGAGCGTCGCGCGCCCACACGCCGCCGGTTCGATGCTCAACCGTCCAGCTCGCGAGCATCGCCCACCCCCGCGCCGCGAGTTCGATGCTCAATGGTCCGCGTCGCGAGCGTCGCGAGCATCGCCCGCCCCCGCATGGCCCGCCCACGCGCCGCGAGTTCGATGCTCAACCCGCGTCGCCCGCCCACGCGCCGCGAGTTCGATGCTCGATGGTCCGCGTCGCGACCGTCGCGCGCCCACGCGCCGCGAGTTCGATGCTCAACCGTCCACCTCGCGAGCGTCGCCGGCCCCCGGCATCGCCCGCCCCCGCGCCGCGAGTTCGATGCTCAACCCGCGTCGCCCGCCCACGCGCCGCGAGTTCGATGCTCAACCGTCCAGCTCGCGAGCGTCGCGAGCATCGCCCGCCCCCGCATGGCCCGCCCACGCGCCGCGAGTTCGATGCTCAACAGTCGGGGGATTTTGTGCGTTGAGCACGCAACGTTCGCGGGCAAGTTGTCGGAATCATTCGTGCGGGCGCGCTCGGTTCGGCGCTCAACTGGAGGGGTGGCGCGGGGCACGCCCCCCCCGTGCGAGACGCGCCAACCACGGCCCCGCGAACGACGTCTCGCGAACGGGGCACGCGAGGCGATTCGAGAGCGCTTCGATCAGGAGCGCGGCGCGCCGCCCGCGGCCGGCGCCTCGGGGATGGTCGTCGCCGCCGGCGCCTTCCAGCCCGCGGCGGAGAAGCCCTCGACGAGCGCGCCGAGCACGTCGTCCTCGAGCTCGAGGATCTCCTTCGTCGCCGCGATCGTGCCGAGCAGCCCCGTCGCGCGGCCCACCCACTTCGTCGTGCGCGACGCGACCTCGGTCGTGAGCTCGCCCATGTCGAGCTTGCCGATGTCCGACTGCGAGAGGCCGTTCAGCGTGACGGCGACCTTGCCGCCCTCGAGCGATACGCCGGGCTGGATGCCCTGCGTGCTCGGACGCTTGCCCGTCTTCTCCTCGATCACGTCGGCGACGTAGACCTTCGCCATCGTCTGCGCCGAGTCGAGCAGCGACGAGGCCGCCATCGGATAGCGCACCGCGGCCGCGCCGTTCGCGACGTTCGCGTCGTCGACCGCCTGACGGAGGTTCACCAGCGCGGGGCCCACGCGATCGCGCACGTCGGACGGCGCCTTCTGCGCGGCGGCCTTCGCCTTCGGCACGAACGCCTTCTGGAGCTTCTTCGCCTCGTCCTCGAGCGCGTCGATCTGCTTCTCGAGCTCGGCGATCTTCGCCTTGTTCTCCTTCTTCTGCGCCTCGGGCGTGCCCTTGTCGTCGTTCGCGACCTCGAGGACGGCGATCTGCCCCCTCACCTCGCCGACCGCCTTCTTCTTCTCCATGACCTTGGCCCACTCGCCGCCGAGGTCCTTGTCGATCGCGGCGAGGAGGCTCGCGTACTTCGGCGCGGAAGGGGCCGCGGCCGGCGCGGGCGCGGCCTCGGCGACGGGCTTCTCCTCGACCTTCGCCTTGCGGTTGCCCTTGCCTTCCTTCCTCGGCTCCTTGATCTCCTTCTTCGCCAGCTTCGCCTCGGGCTCGGCGGGCTTCGCGGCCTCCGCCGGCTTCGCCGCGGCCTTCCCTTCGACCGCGTGGAGCGACTTCGCCCACACCTCGGCCGCGACGACGCGCGCGCCGCCGACGTAGAGGTCGTGCGTCTTCAGCTCGCCGAGCTGCTTCGTCGCCTCCTCCTTCTCGGGGGCGACCTTCGCCACCCAGGCGGAGTCGTCGCTCGCAGGCGTGTCGGTGAGGAGGCGATCGACCTCCTGCGCCGTCTTCTCCGCGACGTCGGCGCGACGGACGACGACGCTCATCGGCGCCGGGTCGTTGAGGGCCCACGCGACCTTCGGGTTCGCGGCGGCCTTGATCGCGCCGCAGCCCGTGCCCAGCGCGAGCAGCGAACAAAGGAATGCCGTGCAGCCGACGGCGTTGAGCCATCGGACGAGTGTCTGGTTCATGTTTCTCCCCTCGAAAGGAAGGTTTCGCGCACGTATACGCGCGCTGGCACGGAACCTTCCTCGTTCGTCGGGGGCGTCGCGGCCCTCGGATCAGCCGGCGACGAGGCGCTCGCCGGACTCGTCGGCGTCGCTTCCTTCGAGCGACGGATACGAGTCGCTCTCGGGCGCGCCCTTCACGTGCAGCGGCCAGTGGAAGTACGCGATCTGACCGGCGACGCGCGACAGCTCGGTGCGGAGCATGCGGACCCGCGTGCGCTGCGCGGGCATCGGCCGCAGCGCGCGCGAGAGGATCTCGGCGATCTTCCGCAGCTCGGGCCGGCCGCGGAGCTCGGCGAGCAGGGGCGGCCAACCGTCGTGCAGCATGTGCTGGCGGATGACGCCGAACAGGTCCTCGGCGTCGAACAGCGGGCGCTGCGTCAGCAGCTCGAACGCGAGGCACGCGAACGAGTACACGTCGGCGGCGAACGCGCTCTCCGGCTCGCGATCGTCGTTCCACACCTCGGGCGCGGAGTACGTCGGGTTCCCGCAGCGCTTCCGCACGGTGCGGCCGCTGAGCCCGAAGTCGACGAGCGTCGCGTCGCCGGTGCCGCGGCGGAGGATGACGTTGTCCGGCTTGATGTCGAGGTGTCCGACGCCGGTCGCGTGCATCGCGTCGAGACCGGCGAGGACGCCGTCGAGGATCTCGAGCGCGCGCGGCATGGTGAGCGTGCCCTCCTCGAGCTCCTGCTCGAGCGTGCGCCCTTCGACCAGCTCCATCACGAGGAACGGCTTGGGGCGCGCCGAGATGTCGAAGGCGAGGATGCGCGCGAGGTTCGGATGCAGCGGGATCGCGGCGAGCGCGGACGCCTCGGCGCGGAACTGCGCGAGCAGCTCTTCCTCCGGCACGTGCGCGGCGAGCGCGGAGGCGTCCTGCGGGACCGTGAGCACGACCTCGCGCGCGAGCGGATCGCCCTCGTCCTCGAGGCGCCGGGCGAGGAACAGCGAGCCGAGGCCGCCGCTCGCCATCGGGCGAACGAGGCGGAAGCCTCCGAGGATGCCGCTCTCCGGAACCCACGAGGGCAGCTCGCGCTCGGGCGCCGGGATCAGCGAGTGACGCGGCGGACGGAGCGACGCGGGACGGTTCCTCCGCTGCGGATCGATCGCGTCCTTGCTCCGGCTCACGAACGTGTAGAGTGCACACGATCGCGCGGCCTTGTCCTCGCGCGCCTTGCGCGCCTCGCTGTAGAGCGCCTGGAGCGCACCGACGCGGCTCGGCAGCTCGATGCTCGCGCGATCGCCGTCGGGGATGAGCGCGAGCACCGCGTCGGCGATGCGGTTGGCCTTGCCCCACGCCTGAACGTCACCGCGCTCGATCGCGGGAAGGACCTCGCGCTCGAGGGTGTTCAGCAGGCCCAGGATGAGGGAGTCGTCGGTCACGGCCAAGACGGGAGGTGCTCGCGTGTCCAATTGCATCGCGGATGCCAGGTCCCGTCGAGCCCGGCGGCGAGGCGCGCCGCAGATTTTGCTTACATTCTGGCAGGGGAGCGCGCAGGGAGGCGCGGCGGGGATGGACACGCGCGGATCCACCTCGCTCCGCGCGCGTCCATGGCCGATACTCGGCCCCCTCATGAGGTTCCGCTCGCTCCGTTCGCTCCGCGCACGCGCGCTCGCCGCGGTCGTGTCGCTGGCCCCGCTCGCGTCGCTCGCCCCGCTCGGCTCGGCGGCCGCTGCTCCCGCCAGCCCTCAGTCGCCGGCCGTCTCCATCAAGGCGGAGAAGACCGCGCTCGCGAACGGGCTCGAGGTGATCTTCGACGAGGACCACCGGACGCCCATCGTCACGGTGAACCTCTGGTACCACGTCGGCTCGAAGGACGAGGCGGCCAAGCGGAACGGCTTCGCCCACCTGTTCGAGCACGTGATGTTCCAGGGGTCGAAGCATGTCCCCGAGGACACGTATTTCCGCTTCCTCGAGAAGGCGGGCGCGACGTCGATCAACGGCACGACCAACACCGATCGGACGAACTACTTCGAGACCGTGCCCGCCAACCAGCTCGAGCTCGCGCTTTGGCTCGAGAGCGACCGCATGGGGTTCCTCCTCGATCACGCCGATCAGAAGACGTTCATCAGCCAGCGCGAGGTGGTGAAGAACGAGCGCCGGCAGAACTACGAGAACGCGCCCTACGGTCTCGTCGGGCAGGCGATCCGCGAGGAGCTGTTCCCCGCCGACCACCCGTATCACTTCCTCACCATCGGCAGCCCGCAGGACCTCGACGCGGCGACGCTCGACGACGTGAAGGCGTTCTTCCGGCAGTACTACGTGCCCAACAACGCCACGCTCGTCATCTCGGGCGACTTCGACAAGACGAAGGCGCGCGCGCTGGTGGAGAAGTACTTCGGTCCGATCCCCCGCGGCATGCCGGTCCCGCGGCGAAAGCCGATCGCCGTGAAGCACGCGGGAGAGACGCGCATCGACATGGAGGCCGGCGTCGAGCTGCCGCGCGTGTACGTGAGCTGGCCGACCCCGCCCTTCTTCGCCCCGGGCGACGGCGACCTCGATCTCGTCTCGCACGTGCTCGCGGGAGGCAAGACGAGCCGCCTCTACAAACGCCTCGTCTACGATCTCCAGATCGCCCAGAGCGTGTCGGCGGCGCAGCAGTCGATGGAGCTCGGGAGCGTCTTCGAGATCGTCGCGACGGCGAAGCCCGGACACACCGCGGACGAGCTCCTCAAGGTGATCGACGAGGAGCTCGACAAGCTGCGCAAGGGCGGCGTCGACGCGTCCGAGCTGGGACGCGCGAAGACGACCATCGTGGCGGACAACCTGTTCGACCTCGAACGGAGCTCGGCGCGCGCGAACCGACTCAACAACTACAACCACTACGTCGGCGATCCGAACTGGCTGTCGAAGGACCTCGCCCGCACGACCGAAGCCACGGCCGACGGCGTCGCCGCCGCCGCGCGCGGCTGGCTCGACCCGCACGCGCGTGTCGTCACCGTCGTGACCCCCAAGCCCGACGCTCCGCTCGCCGGCCGCGTCGTCGGCGTGAAGCGAGGTGGCAAGTGATCCGCCGCGTCCTCCCGCTCCTCCTGCTCGGATCGATCGTGGCCTGCGGCGAGTCCGCGCCGCCGCCGCGGCCGCCCGCGCCGCCGGTGGTCGCGCCTCCGCCGCCGACGGCGATCCCCGAGGCGGCGCGTGTCACGCCGGACGCGCCGTTCCGCCAGCAGCCGCCCGCGGCCGACGGGACGGTGAAGTTCGTCGCGCCCAAGGTCACCGAGACGAAGCTGAAGAACGGGCTCCGGGTGCTCGTCGTCGAGCGGCACGAGCTGCCGATCGTCAGCGTCCGCCTGGTGATCGGCGCGGGTGCGGGCGACGTGCCCGACGCGCGCGCCGGGACCGTCTCGTTCCTCGGCGCGATGCTCGAACAGGGGACGAAGAAGCGCACCGCGCTGCAGCTCTCGGACGACTTCGAGGCCATCGGCGCGCAGCACGGCGCGTGGTTCGACTGGGACTCCGGCGGCGTGTCGATGAAGGTGCTCGCCGATCGGCTCGATGCCGGTCTCGAGCTCCTGAGCGACGTCGCGCTGAACCCGACGTTCCCCGAGGCGGAGGTCGAGCGCCTGCGCGCGCGGCGCATCGCCGGCATCCAGTCGGAGAAGTCGAGCCCGAGCACCGCGGCGTCGAACGCGGTCGCCGCGGCGCTCTTCGGGCGCGCGCATCCGTACGGTCACAGCCTCACGGGCGAGGAGGCCGACGCGAAGAAGCTCACGCGCGCCGACATCGTGAAGGCGTACGACCGGCTCTTCTCGCCGAAGAACGCGGCGATCGTCGTCGCCGGTGACGTCACGCAGGCGTCGCTCGTCCCGAAGCTCGAGGCGGCGTTCGGATCGTGGAGGGCGAAGCCGGACGCGATCACGCGGAAGGCGCCCGCGGCGCCCAAGGGGCCGGCCACGAAGAAGCGCGTCGTGTTCGTCGACCGGCCGGGGGCGCAATCGCAGATCCAGCTCGTGAAGGTCGGCGTCCCCTACGGGACGAAGGAGCGCGAGGCGATCGTCGTCACGAACGCGATCCTCGGCGGGATGTTCTCGAGCCGCATCAACATGAACCTGCGCGAGAAGAACTCGTACACCTACGGGGCGCGCTCGTACTTCGCGATGCGCCACGGCGCGGGTCCGTTCCTCGTCGCCGCGCCCGTCTACGCGGACAAGACCGGCGCCGCGGTGAAGGAGGTCTTCACCGAGATCGAGGGTCTCCGCAAGGAGGGCCCCACGCCCGACGAGCTGTCGCTCGCGAAGGAGAGCATCCGCCTGGCGATGCCCGGTCGCTTCGAGACGGCGAGCGACGTCGCGGCGGCGGTGTCCGAGCTCGTGGTCTACGACCTCCCGCTCGACGACTACGAGAAGCGCCTCGCGCGCATCGACGCGGTCACCGCCGACGACGTGAAGCGGGTCGCGACGCAGCTGCTCGCGTCCGACACGATGATCCTCGTGGTGGTGGGCGACAAGAAGACGGTCGGCCCGCAGATCGAGTCGCTCCAGCTCGGCGAATTCGACGAGCGCGATCCGTACGGCAACCCGGTCGCTGCGCCGGCGCCGGCGGCGACGCCGAAGAAGTGACCGTCAGCGCGCGCCGTCGGCCATCGCGAGCGCGGTCCGCAGCTGCCGCTCGAGATCGGCCGGCGTGATCGGCTTCACGAGGTGCGCATCGAACCCGGCGGCGCGGGAGGCCTCGCGCGCCTCGGGCTCGCTGTGCCCGGTGACCAGCAGCGCGACGCGCGGACGGCGATCGCCGAGCGCCCGCAGCCAGTCGACCGCGTTGCAGTCGGTCAGCGAGTAGTCGCTCACGAGCGCGTCCACGCCGCCCGCGCCGAGCGCGGCTTCCGCCTCCGCGCACGAGCGCGCGCAGCGGACCGAGAAGCCCTGCATCTCGAGCGCGGCCTCGAGCACGAGCAGGCTGTCTTCGTCGTCTTCGAGCACGAGGACGGTGGCCATCGACCCTTGTTCTAGAACCGACCTGCCACGAACGCCAGCACGAGCGTGGCAAGGCGCGCCTGATGCAGGTCTTCGGACCGTCCCTGCCAAGCGGAGGTCGAGCCCATGCGTTGTTCAGCCTGCAAATCGAACGTCACACCGGTCCCGCCGCGGACGATGGCCAAACTGAGCCTCGTCGCGTTCTACGTCGCCGCCATGGCGGTCTCGACCGTCTTCTCCCTCTTGCTAGGGTTGAACGTCGTGCTCGTCCCGATCGCGATCGCGGTCGGCGGGGCGGTCGGCGTCGCCGCGCGACGCGCGAATTCCTGGAGTTGTCCGCAGTGCAAAGAAGAGATGGCCGCGCCGGTGGTCGCGCAGCCCGAGGTGACGCAACCGCTCGTGACGCAGCCCGTCTGATCGAGCCCGGCTACGCGCGCCTGACCTGCCTCGCTGTGGCGGTCGCCCTCGCCGCAGCGGCATGCAAAGGCGAGCCGCCCCGCGGCGGGAGCCCGATCCCGAAGGCCCCCGCCGCCGTGGCGGCCGCGCCGGCGGCTCCGCCCACGTACTGGAACCGCGTCGCCGGCATCCTCGAGCGCCACTGCACGAGCTGTCACGCGCCGGGCGGCATCGGACCGATGTCGCTCACGAGCTTCGCCGATGCGAACACGCACGCCGGGCCGATCGCGCACGAGATGGAGTCGCGGCACATGCCTCCGTGGCTCCCCGCGACGAACGCCTGCGCGCCGCTGAAGCACGAGCGCTCCGTGCCCCAGGAGGAGATCGACGCGGTCGTCGCCTGGGCGCGGAGCGGCGCCCCCGAGGGCGATCCGGCCGACCACCGTCCGCCGGAGAAGAAGGCGACCTACGCGCGCCTGAAGGACACGCCCGATCGCGTCGCGGTGCCCGACGCGCCCTACACGCCGAAGCGATCGCGGAACGACGACTACCACTGCTTCGTGCTCGATCCGAAGCTGGAGAAGCGCGAGCGGATCGTCGGCCTGCGCATCGCGCCCGGCGCGACGTCGATCGTGCACCACGTCCTCCTCTTCGAGGTCCGCGCCGCCGCGCTCGCGAAGATCGAGGCGCGCGACGCCGCCGAGCCCGGCCCCGGCTACACGTGCTTCGGCGGCATCGGGGTGCACCCGACGGTGCGCGCGGGCAACCTCGCGAAGGGCGAGCTCGTGGACTTCGACGCGCAGATGATCGTCGGCTGGGCGCCCGGCGGCGGCGGCACCGACGTGGCGGGCGCACCGACCGCGCTCCCGCAGGACACCGCGATCCATCTCGCGCCGGGATCGAAGCTCGTCATGCAGGTGCATTACAGCCTCGACAACCTCCAGCAGGGCATGAGCGATCGGACGCGCGTCGACATGTGGCTCGCGCGCGACGACGAGAGCAAGAAGCAGGGCGTCTGGGTCCCGCTCTTGAAGTACGACTTCCGCGTCCCGCCCGGCGCGGGTCCGGACGATCCCCGCGCGCGCGCCCGCGCCGATCTCGAGCTGCCCCTGCCGCTCCAGGTCCTCGGCGTCGCGCCCCACATGCACCTGCGCGGGCGGCGGATCGAGGTCGCGGCGACGCGCGACGACGAGCTCTCGCAGTGCCTGCTCGACGTCCCCCGCTGGGACTTCCGCCATCAGGAAGCGTACTGGCTCGACCGCCCCGTACGCACGTCCAAGGCGTCGATCACGTGCACCTGGGACAACCGCAAGGCGCGCCGCGAGCTGCGCTGGGGCGAGGGCACCGAGGACGAGATGTGCCTCGCGTTCCTCTACGCGTCCTTCTAGTGGGAACCTACGGTTCCCCTCGTCGCGCGCCGCGCGACGAGCCTCCCCTCGCTTCTCTTGCCACCTGCCCGCGGGCTCGCCTTCGGCGCCGCGCGCGGGGCGCCGCTCGTCGCGGTTCAGACGCCCTGGGCGCTCGGCGGGGGATGCGAGATGCGGGCCCCGGTGCCGGTCGCCACGATGCCCCTCGCCGCGTCCTTCTTCCTGCGCGCACGCATGTTGAGCACCTCGACGACGAGGGCGAAGGTCATCGAGCCGTAGATGTAGCCCTTGCCGATGTGCGTCCCGAGGCCCTCGGCGACGAGCACGACGCCGATCATCACGAGGAACGACAGCGCGAGCATCTTGAACGTCGGGTTGCGCTCGATGAAGCCGGAGATCTTGCCGGCGAAGATCGCCATGAACACGACGGCGACGATCATCGCGACGATCATGATCCAGACCTCCTTCACCATTCCGATGGCGGAGATGACGGAGTCGAGCGAGAACACGAGGTCGAGCACGATGATCTGCGCGATGATCGCGCCGAACGACCTGGCGGAGCGCGCGCTCTCCGCGATCTCCTCTTCCTCGCCGCCCATCACCTTCTTGTGGATCTCGAGGACGCTCTTCACGATGAGGAAGAGGCCGCCGAAGAAGAGGACGAGATCGCGGCCGGTCACGTCGTCGACATGACGGCTCTCGAGCCAGCCGTCGGGGACCCAGCCGATCGACGACCAGTGGAAGAGCGCCGTCTGGAGGCCCATCACCCACTTGATGCCGAGCAGGAGCGCCAAGCGCGCGCCGAGCGCCAGGGCGAGGCCGAGGAAGCGCGCGGACTTCTGCCGCTCCGCCGGAAGCGCGCCGACCAGGATCGACAAGAAGATGATGTTGTCGATCCCGAGCACGACCTCCATGGCCGTGAGCGTGACGAGCGGGAGCACCCAATCCATTACGCCACCTTAATCTTAACGCTGCGCGCCTGCAAAAGGCGTCTGCCAGAGCGGGTCTCCCTCGGTCACCCAGTCGAGCGACCGGCGGAGCTCCGCCTTCACTTGCTTCTTGTAGTCGTGACCCTCGCCTTCGCCGAAGACGGTCTTGGTCTCGACCTTCTGTTTCGCCAGGACCGCGGCGGC
>JBDHVD010000351.1:0-9760 GCA_039809525.1 Labilithrix sp.
CGCTCGCCCGTCAGCTTGATCCCCGCATCTTCGGCGGTGTGGCGGCGGCCGGAGGACCGGACCACGAGGTTTTCGATCGTGACGTCGCTCGCGTCGACCGTGAGCACCGTCGCGCGGCCGGAGCCCTCGAGCACCGCGCCGTTCGCGCCGCGCAGGGCGACCGGACGCCGGACGACGAGGTCGCCGCGGTAGGTCTCTGCCGCGAGCTCGATGGCCGCCGGCGCCGCCAGCGCCGCGACGAGCCGCTCGAGCTCGTCGAACGACGCCGCGAGCACGCCGCCGTCGGCGCGAGCGCGGTCACGTGGCCCCACGGCCTGCGTGGTGCCCGGGGAGACGGTCGCGTCGTGCGGAGGCTCCGCGGGCGCCGTCGTCACGCCGAGGCCGAGCGCGCCGAGCGCGCCGAGCGCGAGGAGCACCTTGGCGGCGCGCGTCTTCATGCGGCTCGGTCCTCGTCGTCCGGCAGCACCATGAAGCGCGCGCAGCCGACCTTGCACGTGCCCTCCCGGGAGCATCCGGAGCACACGCGCGCGCGCACCACGGCGGCGACGATCGCGCACACGGCGCCGGCGACCGCGAGCCAGAAGCCGACGGCCGGCGTGGCGAACGTCTCGAACTGGCCGATCTTCCCGTTGCCGAACATCTCCGGCGTGAACGCGCCGAGCTTGATCGGCGCCCGCGGATCGAGCTCGTGCCCGAATTTGTAGAGCCAGAAGACGCTGAGCGCCAGGAACAGCACCGGGAACGAGACCGCCGGGATGGCGACGAGCTTGTTCAGGCGCTTGCCCGCCGACGTCATGCCGGCGACGGTGAGGATGCACACCACCGCCACGCCCCACCCCGCGAGCTCGCGCTCGAGCGGCGCGGCCTCCGCGAGGCGCGCCATCCCGATGTAGTGGTTCAACAGATCGATCTCGTGGACGTCCCCGCCCATCCCCGTCAGCGAGATGACGAGCGTGAGCCCCTTCGGGTACTGCGGGGCGTACAGCTTGAAGGTCCACCACGGCTGCGAGTACGACGTCCCGAAGAGGGCCGCGGCGAGCACGCCGAGCGCGATCACGACGCCGCGCGCGAGGCCACCGCGCGCGCGGCGACGTGTGCCTGCGATGGGGAGGCGGCGCCTCTCCGTCGGAAAGATCTCTCCCCCCGCAGCTCCGTGCTGCGTCATCGCATCTCCTCCTGTCTCGGTGCGCGGAGTCGCGCCGCCTGTGGTGGATCTTCAAGAGGGCGCGCGCCGCGCGCTCACTTCGCCTTCGGCTTCACGAGCATGTAGCCGGCCATCTCGAGGTGCAGCGCCGAGCAGAACTCGGTGCAGTACATCGGGTAGACGCCGGGCACGTCCGCCTTGAACGTGATGTTCTCGTGCTTGCCCGGCTCGAGGCTCACGTGGACGTTGTACATGTCGATCGTGAACCCGTGCGTCTGGTCCTCCGCGGACTCGAGGTTCGTGACGTGGACGGTGACCTCGTCGCCCTCCTCGACCTCGATGCGGTCCGGCGTGAAGTGGCTGCGGATCGCCGTCATGTAGACGTCGACCTTGTTGCCGTTCCGCTCGATCCGCTCCTTGCCGCCCTCGGCGCGCGCCGGGTCGATGTCGCCGTGCGCGTTGGTCCCCGGCTTGTAGACCTTCATCGGCTTCAGCTTGTCGGCCTTGATCATCTGCGAGTAGTGCGGCTCGGCGTTCGCGATCGGCATGTCCGCGAGCATCCGCATCTTGTCGCCGCCGATGTCGAGGAGCTGGAAGTTCTGCGGATAGAGCGGGCCCACGGGGAGGAACCGGTCCATCGACATCTTGTTCATCGCGACGACGTACTTGCCGTCCGGGCTGACCGTGTCGCCCTCGGCCGCGAGGATGTGGCCGATGTTGTAGTGGACCTTGAGCTTCTCGACCGGCTTGGCGAGGTCCTTCAGCGACCACTTCGCGACCGCGCTCTCGATGAACACCGAGGTGTAGCCGTTGCCCTTGTCGTCGAAGACGGTGTGGAGCGGGCCGAGCCCGATCTCGACCTGTCCGGCGATCGCCTGCTTGAAGGCCATGATCGGCAGCCCGTAGGGATCGTGTCCCTCGAACTGCTTCTCCTGGATCATCGTCTTCATCTTGGCGGTGTCGTAGAGCGTGACGTGCGTGTCGAGCTTGCCGCCGACGACGACCATCTTGCCGTCCGGGGTCACGTCGCAGCCGTGCGGGCTCTTCGGCTCGCCGACGAGCGAGAGCACGCCCTCCGGACCGCTGACGTCCATCATCAGCACGCGCATGCCGGCGATGGTCTTCGTCTTGCCCGCGGCGACGAGCTGCTCGGCCTTCTTCCAGTTGATGACGTGGAGGTAGTCCATGTCGTTCTGCGACGCGCCCGACTCGATCGGCGGCTTGCCCTCGAGCGTGCCGCCCACCGCCATCTCGGTGTTGAACGAGTTGATGTACGCCCAGCCGTCGGAGTCGAGCTTGCCCGCGTCCGCCAGGTCCTGGGTGTACGGCGGGAGCTCCATCGCCCAGCTCTTCGACGGGTCGAGGCGGCCCTTCTGCCGGTCGAACTTCCAGAAGATGGCGACGCCGCGGTACTTCTCCTTGTACTCGCTGACCGGCGCGTACTCGCGACCGAGCGGCGCAGGGTACTGGCTCGTCTCGATGACGTAGTCCGTGTCGGGCGTGACGAACGCGCCGCCGTGATCGCTCGCGGCGAGCGGGTTCGCGACGATCTGCTTGGTGGTGAAGTCGGCGAGATCGACGACCGCGACGCGCGCGTTCGCCTTGTCGTTCACGAAGAGGAACTGACCGTCGTAGTCGCCCTTCGTCTCCGACAGGTTCGGGTGATGCATGTCGGCCCAGCGGATCTTGTGCGTCCCCTGGTTTCCTTGATCGAGGATCTTGTCGCTGTCGCCGCCGAAGCCCCACCCCTGCCAGGACTCGGGCGTGAACACGCCGATCACCTTGAGCATCCGCATCGACGGGACGCCGATGACGTTCACGTTCCCCGACTGACCGCCGGACGCGAAGATGTAGTACTCGTCCATCTTGCCCGTCGGCACGTAGGTCTTCAGCGCGGCCTCGACGTCCGCTTCGTTCAGGCCGCGCGCCTTCATCAGCTCGCGGATCGACGCCGACGCACCGAGCGCGCCCGCGCTCTCGCGCTTGGCCTCGTGCTTGTTCGAGCATCCGACGAAGACTGCTGCGGCGAAGACGGTCGCGACGATCGCGACGCCGACGACGGATTGTGCGCGCATGACGTGGTCCCTTCCTTCTCGAGCACCGTCCCCCGCTGCTCGACCGGGCCGAGTGCAAGGCGAGGGCCACGGGGGGCACTCTCGATTTCGA
Source organism: Labilithrix sp. (assembly GCA_039809525.1). Lineage (GTDB taxonomy): Bacteria > Myxococcota_A > Polyangia > Polyangiales > Polyangiaceae > Labilithrix. The sequence continues at coordinate 3,311 of JBDHVD010000351.1, forward strand.
GAGTCGAGCGCGGCATGCAGCGTGCTGTTCGGCGGACATGCTCGATCGCATCGTCCGCACCAGCGTCTTCGCGCTCGCCCTGTTCGCGTGCGCCGCTCCGTCCTCGACCTCCTCGAGCGAGGACTTCCCCGACGCCGCCTACGCGTCGTTCACCGTCGATGCGATCGCCGTCGAGCTGCGCACCGCACCGGCGCAGCCGCCGGAGCGCGGAGAGGTCACGGCCGAGCTGCGCGTCCACGACGCGGCGCTGGCCGCGCGCGACGACCTCGCGATCGACGTCGCCGCGTTCATGCCCGCGCACGGACACGGCGCGGCGGGGACGCCGGTGGTGACGCCGCTCGGCGAGGGCCGCTACCGCGTCGAAGGGCTCGCGCTGACCATGGCGGGCACGTGGCAGCTCCGGCTCGCGATCCGGGGAGAAGGGATCGACGCCCGTGCGACGACGACGATCGAGGTTCGCTGAGCTCGCGCTCGCGGCCGGCATGCTCGTCGCGAGCGAGGGCGCCGCGCGCGCGCAGGCCTGCTGCGTCGCGCCTTCGACGACGGGGCTCGGGCGCCTCGCGCCGTACGAGACGACGCTCGCCGGGCTCGAGGCGCGCGGCTCGGCGACGTACGGCACGTTCGACGCGGCCGGGACGTTCCGCGGATCGCCGCGAGGAAGCCACGAGGTCGGGCTCGAGCAGAACCTCTTCGCGTCCGCCCGCTTCCTCGCGCGCGGTCAGGGCACGGTGACGGTCCCGTTCGTCGAGACGCTCCGCGGCAGCGGGGGGGCAACGTCGACCGGCGGCGGCCTCGGCGACGTGCGCGCGGCGCTCCGCTGGGACGCGATCCACGCGGAAGACGCGCGCCCCTGGCCGGGCGTCGCCTTCCTCGCCGGGGTGTCGATGCCGACCGGCGTCGCGCCCGAGCGCGCGACGAACGCGCTCGCCACCGACGCGACCGGCCTCGGCACGACGCAGGGCTGGGGCGGGCTCGCGCTCGAGGAGACGCGCGGACCGTGGCTCGTCGCGGCGAGCGGCATCGTGATGCTGCGCGCCGATCGTGACGTCGGCGGCGTGCGCTCGTCGCTCCCGCCGCGCGTGACCGCGGGGCTCGCGCTGGCTCATGCATGGACGAGCGGCCTCGTCGTCTCGCTCGGCGGCGCCTACGCGGTCGAAGGCGACGCGTCGCTCGACGGCGCCCGCGTCCCGAACACGGCGCGCCGCGCGCTCCAGGCGACGACGGCGCTGCAGGTCCCTCTCTTCGACGGCGCGCGCCTCGTCGTCGCCGCGTTCGTCACCCCTCCGATCGCGACGATCACCGCGGGCGAAGGCGCGAGCGCGGGCCTCTCGCTCGCGCTCGTCGTGCCGTGGAACTGACTCTCGAATCTGAGAGGTGCTCCCGGATGCACCTCTTGCCGCGCCCCCGCAGAAGCTGCAGCCCGCTCGCTGCGGCCCCGGATTCTCCGGCGGATCCGTGATGGCATGGGCGCTGCAGCCGGGCACGTCGATGGACGCGACGGCCCCCCTGCCCGAGGCCCTACCCCGCGCGGGCGAGTCGTGGCGCGACCTCTGGACGAGGATGGCGATCGTCGGCGCCGCGCTCGTCCTCGGGTACTTCGCCATGTGGGAGATCGCCGAGCGCACCGTCCTCGCGGGCTCCGACGTGCACCTCCTCCATCTCGTCCGCGGCATGGCGGGCGCGTTCCTCCTCGCGACGTGGAGCTTCCTCCAGATCCGGCGCTCGCGGATCGCGTGCGACCGCGAGATCCAGGATCTGGTCGATCGCCTCGAGGACCGCGTCCGCGCGCGCACGCGCGAGCTCGCCGACACGCGCGAGGTCGTGCTCCATCAGGAGAAGATGGCGAGCCTCGGCGTGCTCGCCGCGGGTATCGCGCACGACCTCGGCAACCCGCTCGCGTCGCTCAGCGCCGAGCTCGAGCTGCTCGAGGGAGAGGACGACGCGGCGCGCCTCCAGGAGTCGCTCGACGTCCTCCGGCGCCATGTCGCGCGCATGGACCGGACGCTGCGCGAGATGGTCGCCTTCGCGCGCCGCCGGCGCGACGCGGTCACCGACGTGTCGATCGCGCTCGCGGTCGCGGACTCGGCGCGCCTCGTGCGCCACGACCGACGATGGAAGAAGGTGCGCCTCGACGTCGACGTGCCGTCCGACCTCCCGTACGTGCACATGGTCGAGGACCACCTCGTGCTCGTCCTCGTGAACCTGATGCTCAACGCGGCCGACGCGATGCCCGGCGGAGGGACGCTCTCGATCGTCGGACGGCGCGCGGGCGGCGGGGTCGAGCTCCGCGTCCGCGACACCGGCAGCGGCATGTCGCCCGCGGTGCTGAGGCAAGCGCTCGTGCCGATGTTCACCACGAAGGCCGCGGGCCGCGGGACCGGTCTCGGCCTCGCGGTCTCGAGCGGCGTCGTGCGGTCGGTGGGCGGGACGATGCGGATCGACAGCACCGAGGGCCTCGGGACCGAGGTGATCATCGAGCTGCCGGGAGGGAGTGGGGACGATGGGTGAGCGAATCCTGGTCGTCGAGGACGAGTCGACGCTCTGCACGAACATCGCGCGCTACCTTCGCCGCGCGGGTCACGTCGTGACCGCGGTCGAGACCGGTCAGGGCGCGCTCGACGAGCTCGACACGCACGCGTTCGATCTGGTCATCAGCGATCTGCGGCTGCCGGACCTCGACGGTTTCGCCGTGCTCGACCGGGTGAAGGCCACGTCGCCCGAGACGGTGACGCTCATCATGACGGCGTACGCCTCGGTCGACTCGGTGGTGGAGGCGCTCCGGCGCGGCGCGCACGACTACGTGCTCAAGCCGATGTCGCTCGCCGACCTCCAGCGGAAGGTCGAGCACATCGCCGAGTACAAGCGGCTCGGACAGGAGAACGCGCGGCTGCGCGCGCTCGTGCGAGGCGATCGCGGCGCGCTCGCCACGCTCCGCCGCGGCGGACGCGCGATGAACGAGCTGTGCGACGTCGTCCTCCGCGCGGCGGCCAGCTCGTCGAACGTCCTCTTGCTCGGCGAGAGCGGCACGGGCAAGGAGCTCGTCGCGCGCGCGATCCACGAGACCTCGCCGCGCGCCGAGGGGCCCTTCGTGAACGTCAGCGTCACCGCGATGCCCGACGCGGCGGCCGAGAGCTTCCTCTTCGGCGACGTGTCCGGGCGCGAGGGCCTGTTCCGCGCGGCCTCGGGCGGCACGCTGTTCCTCGACGAGATCGGCGAGCTGCCGCTCGCGCTCCAGGTGAAGCTGCTCCGCGCGGTCGAGAGCAAGGAGATCTTCCCGCTCGGCGCCGATCGCGGCGAGACCGTCGACGTCCGCATCGTCGCCGCCACCCACCGTGACCTCCCGGCGATGGCGCGCGAGGGGACGTTCCGCCGGGATCTCCTCCACCGCTTGCAGGTGCTCGAGCTCCGCGTGCCCGCGCTGCGCGAGCGCGCCGAGGACATCCCGGCGCTCGCCAAGGACCTCGTCGAGCGCCATGCGCGCACGCAGCGCAAGCCCGTACGCGCGATCGCGCCGGACGCGATGGCCCTCCTCTGCTCGTACGAGTGGCCGGGAAACGTGCGCGAGCTGTCGAACGTGCTCGAGCGCGCGGTGATCCTCTCGACCGACGATCTGGTGACCGCGATCGATCTGCCCGTCGAGCTCCGCGCGCGGACCGCGCCTCCGCCGCCACGCGCCCAGACGGCGACGCACACCGGGGCCGCGCCCGTCGAGGTGGACAGCGACCTCGATCAGGCGACCCTCGCCTTCCAGAAGATCCACATCGCACGCGTGCTCGACTCCACCGACGGGAATCGCGAGCTCGCGGCGAAGCTGCTCGGCCTCTCGCCGGCGACGTTCTATCGCTACCTGCAGAAGGTCGGGCTCAAGGGTTACCGAGCACCACAGGAGGAACGCCGTGCCTGACGGAGGAGCACTCTCGCGCGAAAAGACGCTGCTCGACTTCGACGACCACCCGCTCATCGCCATCTGGGAGACCACCCAGGCGTGCGACCTCGTGTGCCGTCACTGCCGCGCATGCGCCACGCCGAACCTCGATCCGGAGGAGCTCTCGACCGCCGAGGGCAAGGCGCTGCTCGACTCGATCCACGCGATGGGCACGCCGCTGTGCATCCTCACCGGCGGCGACCCGGCGAAGCGCGCCGACCTCGTCGAGCTCGTCGCGTACGGCACGAAGATCGGCCTCACCATGGCGCTCACGCCCTCGGGCACGCCGCTGATGACGCGCGCGCTCATCGCCGCGCTGAAGGACGCAGGCCTCGCGCGCATGGCCGTCTCGGTCGACGGACCGAACGCCGAGGTGCACGACGCCTTCCGCGGCGTCGCGGGGAGCTTCGACGAGTCGATGCGCATCCTGCGCCAGGCGCGCGAGCTGGGGATCGAGACGCAGATCAACTTCACCCTCTCGCGCTCGTCGATCCGCGCGGTCGACGCGATGGCCGCGCTGGCGAAGGACGCCGGCGTCGACATGTTCGTCGTGTTCCTCGTCATCCCCACCGGTCGCGCGACGTCCCTGCTCACGCTGAAGCCGCAGGAGGTCGAGGCCGCGCTCGAGCGGCTCGCGGAGATCGCGAAGGACGCGCCGTTCCAGGTGAAGACCACCGGCGCCCCCCACTTCCGCCGCGTGCTCCTCTCGGCGAAGGCGAAGGACGTCCCGATCGGGCTCCACCGCGACGTGCACGACGGCGTCGTGCGCGGACCGCGCGGGATCACCGACGGCGTCGGCTTCCTCTTCGTCTCGCACCTCGGCGACATCTATCCGAGCGGCTTCCTCCCGCTCCGCGCGGGCAACGTCCGGAGCCACGACCTCGCGGCGGTCTACCGCGACTCGCCGATGTTCCGCCGGCTCCGCGACGCCGACGCGCTCGGCGGCAAGTGCGGCGCGTGCCCGTTCCGCTCGGCGTGCGGCGGCTCGCGCGCGCGCGCCTACGCGGCGACGGGCGACTTCATGGCCGAGGACCCCGCGTGCGCGTACGTGCCGAAGGGCTTCACTGCCCCTTCTTCTGCACCCCGCCGCGCGGCGGGACGTCCTTGATCTGCTTCGACGCGTCCTTGTAGCGCTGGCGCATCTCTTCGCCCATCTCGCGGCGCTTCCAGTAGAGGTCCGTCGCCTCCTTCGGATCCTCCTCGAGATCGAAGAGCGAGAAGCGCACGTCGTTGCCGAACGCGATGAGCTTCCACTTGCCGTGGATGAGCGCGCGCCGGCGCTCGTTGTAGTCGTCCTCCGGCAGGTCGACGATCACGTCGCGCTGCGCCGCCTCTCCCCCGCGGAATTCGCCGACCAGGCTGGTGCCGCGGAGCGCGTCGTCCTTCTTCGCGCCGACGAGCTCGAGGATGGTGGGCGCGAGATCCGCATGGCCGCGCGGCGTGTCGATCACCCGCGGGGTCGCGCCGGGGACGTAGAAGAACATCGGGACGTGCACCAGCTCCTCCCAGACCTCGTGCGCGTGGCGGGTGATTCCGTGCTCGCCGAACGCCTCGCCGTGGTCGGCGGTGACGCCGATGACGGTGTGCGCCGCCCAGGGCTGCTGCTCGATGAAGTCGAGGAGCTTGCCGACCCAGAGATCGGTGAAGAACACCTCCTCGTCGTAGAGGTCGCGCGGGCGGGTGCCGAAGTGCGGGCTCTCCTCGTGCTTCTGGTACTGGTCGTGCGGGTCCATGTAGTGAAACCACGCGAAGAACGGTTTGTTCGTCGCGCCCGCTTCGCGGAGCATGTCGATCGCGATCGGCGTCAGCTTCTGGCTCGTGACGTAGGGATCGGTCTGGTAGTCGAAGGTGATGCCCGGCACGAGCTCCCACTTGCGGAAGCCGGTCTCGAAGCCCGACTGGCCCTTGCCGAAGTACGCATGCGCGTGCGCGCCGACGCACGGGATGTCCTGCGCGTCGAGCCCGGTGCAGAAGAACGCCTTCTTGTCGAGGTAGCGGGTGAAGAACACGTTCGTGCGATCGAGCTCGGACGGATACCGCCCGGTCAGCATCCCGGGGATGCTCTTCGACGTGAACGACGACGTGGAGTACGCGCGCGCGTAGGCGATCGACTTCGCGTGCAGCGCGGAGAGGCGCGGCGCGATCGGCCGCGGGTAGCCCGCCCACGGCATGTCGGCGCGCAGGCTGTCGATGCTGATGAGCACGACGTTCCACGGTCCCGGATGGATCGTGGGGCCCGCGTCGACGGGCGCGGGGAGATCGGCCGTGCTCGTCGTCGCGGTGTCGGCCGCGGGCGCGGGCGCAGGAGGCGGCGTGCGCTTCGAGCACGCGGCCGCCAGGAGCATCACGATCGCACTCGCGGTCGGGTGGAGCCGCATCGGCTCCTTCTATCATCCCGGGCGGCTGGGCGCAGGGGCGTCGAACGGCAGCGGCGTCTCGCGGCTCTCGGGGCTGTGCAGCGGATCGGCGTACGCGCTCGCGATCGCCTGGCCGAGCTTCATCAGCACCGATCGCTCCTCGTTGCT
>JBDHVD010000352.1:0-9723 GCA_039809525.1 Labilithrix sp.
CGCGTCGCCCGCGCCGGCGCGCCCCGCGAAGCCGCGCGCGAAGAGCGTCGCGCCCGTCGCGAAGGCGGCGGCCGTGGAGCCCGCGCCGGCCGCGCCCGCGAGCGACGCGAAGAACGTCTCCTGCCGTCCTCCCTACACCGTCGATGCCGACGGTCACCGTCACTACAAGGTCGAATGCATCTGAACCGCACGATCTTCCTGGCCACGATGCTGCTCGCGCCCGCCGCCGCCGCGCAGGAGGCGTCCGCCGAGAAGCTCGCGTGCATCTCCGCCCTCGACGCCGCGCAGTCGTTGCAGAGTGCACACAAGCTGAAGGACGCGCGCGCGAGCTTCGTCGCCTGCTCGAGCGATACCTGCCCCGGCGTGGTGCGCGAGGACTGCGCGCGCTCGCTCCTCGATCTCGACGCGACGCTGCCGAGCGTCGTGCTCTCGGCGACCGTCGACGGGCACGATGCGGCCGACGCGCGCGTGTCGCTCGACGGCGCGGAGATCGCCGGTGCGCTCGACGGTCGCTCGATCGTCGTCGATCCCGGCGCCCACGTGGCGCGCTTCGAGCGTGCGGGCAGCGCGCCCGTCGAGGTGAAGTTCATCGCGCGCGAGGGCGAGAAGAACCGCGGCGTCACCGCGAGCTTCGTCATCCCGCGCACGCCGGCGGCGCGTCCCGTCGTCGCCGAGGGCAGCCGGCCGGTGCCGGTGCTGCCGTTCGTGCTCGGCGGCGCAGGCCTCGCAGCGATCGGCGGCGGCGTGTTCCTCCGGATGAACGCGGACGCCGATGCGGACCGGCTGCACGGGACGTGCGCCCCCACCTGCGATCCCAGCGAGCGCGCCGCGCTCGGCGACCAGCTCGTCCTTTCCAACGTGGCGCTCGGCGTCGGTGCCGTCGCCCTCACCGCTTCGGCCGTGACCTGGCTCCTCGCGAGGAAGTGAGAAACGATCATGATGCGTGAATTCGGCTCCACCAGCACCGCCACCGTCCGCCGCGAGCGCTTCTCGCGCCAGCCCCAGGCGACGACCTTCGTCGTCACCGTCGTCGACGGCCCCGACGCCGGCCTCGTCACCACGATCGACGCGACGGGCCCGTCGCGCGCGCTGATCGGCTCGAGCCCGGTCTGCACCATCAAGCTCACGGACCGCGAGGTCTCGCGGCGCCACGCATCGCTCAGCGTGGTCGGCAACACCCTCCAGCTGCTCGACCTCGGCTCGACGAACGGCACCACGGTCAACGGCGTGATCGTCCGCGAGGTCGTGCTCACCGGCGGCGAGGCGCTCCGCGTCGGCGGCACGGTGCTGTCGATCAAGCGCGGCGAGCCGAAGTCGGCGAACGTCGGCGACGCGCAGTCGTTCGGGCGCATCCTCGGCTCGAGCATCGCCATGCGGCGCCTCTACCCGGCGCTCGCGCAGCTCGTCGCGAGCGATCGCCCGGCGCTCATCGAGGGCGAGGCCGGCACGGGCAAGGAGCTCGTGGCCGAGGAGATCCATCGTTCGAGCAAGGGGAGCGACAGCCCGTTCGTGACGCTCGAGGCGCAGAACCTCCCGAGCGCGCAGATCGGCGCGAAGCTCGCCGAGCTCGCCGACCCGGCGCGCGGCGGCGTGCTCTTCATCGACGAGGTCGGCGCGCTCCCGCGGGACGTGCAGACGCAGCTCCGCGACCTGATCGCGAACCGCAAGGACGTCCGCGTCGTCGCCGCGACCCGCCGCGATCTCGATCGCGACGTCGCGAGCGGCCGCTTCGACGACGACCTGTTCTTCGTGCTGGCCAGCGGCCGGGTGGAGCTCCCGGCGCTCCGCGAGCGCGAGGGCGACGTCGCGCTGCTCGCGCGGGCCTTCTGGAAGGAGACCGCGGGCGAGGCGGGCGGCGAGCTGCCGGAGGACTTCCTCCCGCGCTTCGAGCACTACCCCTGGCCCGGCAACGTGCGCGAGCTCCGCAGCGCCGTGCTCGCGCGCCTGACGCTCGGCGAGCTCGGACCATCGTTCCGCACGACGGAGGCGAAGGAGAGCGGCCTCGACTTCCTCACCTCGGTCATCGAGGAGGACCTGCCGTTCCCGACCGCGCGCGAGCGCGTCGTCGGCGAGTTCGAGCGCCGCTACGTCGAGCGCGTGCTCGCCCGGCACAACGGCAACGTCACGCAGGCCGCGCGCGCCAGCGGCGTCGCGCATCGCTACTTCCAGCTCGTCCGCGCCCGCATCCGCTGAGGACATCGCATGCTCGCTCGCGTCAGCTCGCTCGTCTCCCTCCTCGCGATCGCCGCCTGCGCGGCGCCCTCGAGCTTCGACGGTCTCACCGGCGGCACCGTCCCGCCGGTGGAGACCGGATCGAAGACGCGATCGAGCGACGTGAACGTCATCGCCCCGAAGCCGGTGTCGCCGGTCTCGGTGTCCCTGGTCGCCACCACCAAGCCGCGCTTCTCGTGGGAGCTCGCCGACGGCACCACGGGCGCGATCCTCGAGCTGTGCCGCACGCGCGCCTGCGACGGCGACGTGAAGCGGTTCGAGACCGACGGACGCACGTACACCGTGCTCGAGGACCTCGAGCCGGGCGTGTGGTTCTGGCGCGTGTACGGCGCCGACGAGCACAAGGTCGGCACCACGCCGAGCGCGACCTGGGAGGTCGTGGTGCGCGGCGCGGCGAAGAACGGATCGTCCGACGTCCCGTCGGGCGGCATGCTCGATCTGAACGGCGACGGTCTGCCCGACCTCATCGCGATCTCGGACGTCTCGACCTACGACGACGAGCTCGATCAGGACGTCGTCCGTCCGGCGACGATCGTGTACCTCGGACGGAAGGACGGCCGCCTCGAACCGAACGGCACCTACGTCGACATGATGGCCGCGCCGGGCGAGAGCGCGCTCGCGGGCGGCATCGACACGGACGGCGACGGCTTCTCCGACGTCATCCACGCGCTCAAGGCGGCGGAGACCGGCTCGTATCACGTGGTGATCGAGCACGGCACCGCGGGCAAGGCGTTCGAGGGCGGCGTCGACTACATCGACATGGCCAAGTCGGCGTGGATCGACTTTCCCGACGCGAAGGCGCTTCCGACCATCCATGCGGGCGGCGACGTCAACGGCGACGGCTACGGCGACGTCCTCGCGGCGTCCGGCCCGCGCGGCGTCATCGGCCTCGGCAGCGCGAAGGGCGTGAGCGCGACGATGCCCTTCTTCCAGTCGCTCGAGGCGGGCGAGCCCACGCACGCGGTCGTCGGATCGTTCGACGTCGACGGCGACGGCCTGTCCGATCTCGCGTTCGCCGGCGGCCGTTCGCCCGCGCCGATCACCGCGGCGCGCGGCGACCGCATGCGCATCGACTCCGTCGTCGACCTCACAGCGAGCGAGGCGGGCGCCACGGCGAAGGCGATCGCGATGGTCGCGGGCGACTTCGACGGCGACGGCGTCACCGACGTCGCCGCGACGGTGCCGGTCGACGGTCGCCGCATGGTGTGCTTCTGGCTCGCGAACAAGGACAAGCTGTTCGTCAACGACCTCTGCCTGCCGGCCCCGAAGAACGATCCCGCCTACGGCGACCGCCTCATCGCCGCAGATCTCGAGGGCGACGGGCGCGACGAGGTGCTCGTCTCGACCGCCGGTCCGATGGGCCCCGCCGTCGAGATGCTGTGGCTCGACGGCAAGTCCGTCGCCATCGATCGCATCTGGGACGTGCCGCTCGGCAAGCAGCTCACCACGATCTGGCCGGGCCACCCGGGCAAGGCGCGCTGGGCCGCGGTGACCGCGGACGGCCGGTCGATCATGGTGTTCGAGGGCCGCAAGCCGATCCAGACGGTGCAGGCGTCGCTGTTCGACGGCTGGTCGGCGGTCTCCACGTTCGACGCCATTCGCTGAGACGCCCCTTGCCCCTTGAACGGGGGCCGCGCGTCCGTACGATGCGCGCTGCCGGATGTTCGAGGACTTCGAAGACGAGGACGTCGACGTTTCGCCCGACTCGCCCGATCGCGCGATCGTCTATGCGGTCTGGTCGCGCTCGGACGCCGCGTCGCTCACCGCCGAGGAGGCGTGGGCGATCCTCCACGAGCGGTATCCGGACGAGCCGCGCTTCCTCCTCCTCGAGGCCTACGCCGAGCTCGCCGACGGGACCCCGAGCGCGTCGTGGACCCCCGGCTACTTCCTCACGAAGCTCGAACGCATCGCCGGCTCCGGCAACGAGGCGCTCCACGCGCCGATCCGCGAGCTCCTCGGCTTCGCGGGATCGGTGCTGGCGAAGGCCACCGGCGAGGAGGCCACGCGCCTCGCCGGCCTCCGCACGCAGGTCGGCGCGGAGGGCGCGCAGCCGGCCAAGCGCGACGACCGTGCGGGGCTGCGCCTCCGCCGCTTCGAGCGCGAGGTGGTGCGCGAGCTCGACGAGCGGGCCGAGGGCGGCAAGCCGCTCGGCCCGCGCGCCGCGACCGGCAGCACCATCGCCCCGCCCGCGCAGAACGAGCTCGAGATCGCGCTCGCGGACCGCGCGCGCACGCGAAAGAAGTACGCAGCGACCGAGCGCTACGCGAAGGGCGAGCTCGTCGAGCACCCCAAGTTCGGCGTCGGCGTGGTGACCGCGCTCGAGCCCGGCCGCGTCACGCTGCTGTTCGAGAGCGGACCGCGCAAGCTCGTCGCCGGTTGATTCACGCGGCCTCGCGCGTGAACGGCGGATCGCCCGCGAGGAAGCGCGCGGCCCGGGGCGCGACCGAGTAGCGGCAGACGCTCGTCTCGATCACCTCGCCGTCGGTGTTCACCTTGAAGGGACGATCCGATCGGATCTCCACGTTCTTCGCGCGGAAGTAGTGGACGCGCTCGTCGGCGACGTGCTCGCCGGCGGACACCTTCTTCAGCAGCCCGACGAGCTCGAGGGTGCGCATCCCCTCGACGATGCAGACGTCGAGCTCGCCGTCGTCGACGAGCGCGTACGGCGCGATGAGCCGCCCGCCGCCCACGAGGCGCGAGTTGCAGACCGCGAAGAGCGACGCGCGGATGGACCGCGGCGGCTCGTCGTCGATGGTGACGACGAGGTCGTGCGGCTCGTGGTCGAGGAGCGCGCCGGCGCCGCCGATGAGATACGCGAGCTTGCCCGCGATCGACTTCAGCTGCGGATCGACCGCGTCGGACACCTCGGCGACGAAGCCGCCGGCCGACACGTTCACGAAGCGCCGATCGCCGAGCCTCGCCACGTCGATCTCCGCGAGCTCCCCGCGCGCGAGCACGTCGACCGCGCCCTCGAGGTCCTCGGGCACCCCGAGCGCGTGCGCGAAGTCGTTGCCCGTCCCGAGCGGGAGCAATCCGAACGTCACCCGCTCGAGGCCGTGCGGGACGGCGGCGACACCGTTGAGCACCTCGTTGAGCGTGCCGTCACCGCCCGCGACGAAGAGGTGGTCGTAGCCCTCGCGCACCGCTTGCTCCGCGGCACGCGCGGCGTCGCCCTTCGCGGTGGTCAGCACGATGTCGAGATCTCCCACGGCGGGGCGAAGCCGCTCGTTCAGAGCCACGAGCTCGTCCGGAGCGCGATCGGAGCCGGCCACGGGGTTCGCGATCAAACGTGCCTTCAGCGGATGCGCCATGGCTCTGGCGTGAGCAATCCCCGCGCCGGCCTCGGCCGTCGTCGACGGGACGCTCGCGCTCTGGTTGAATCGCGCGCCATGCGAGCGCGTCCCCTGCTCCTCCTCGCGTGCGGCATCGTTGCCGGCTGCGGCGGCGGGATGCGTCGCTTCCCGCTGCGCGACCCGCTGTGGGAGGACGGCGATCGCCAGGCGGTCCACGCGAAGTGCGACAAGCGTCCGAGCAAGGACGACCCGAACCACGTCGCCTGCGCGCCCGAGATCTACGTCTCGCCGCTCGCGTGGGACGCGGCCGACAACTCGCTGTTCCGCCCCATCGCGAAGGTCTTCGCCGTCGATCCCCCGAAGGAGGCCCGCAACGTCAACGCGTTCGACGAGGTGCCCGACTCGGCCTGGTTCGAGAACCGCCTCGGCAAGACGAAGCCGCCCATCGAGGAGCTCCTCCGCGGCGCGTGCAAGGTCGAGGACATGCTCGATCCCGCGTCCGCCGCGCCGGGCGCGTACGTCATCGATCAGGGCAAGCCGAACGGCGCGTCGCCCGGCTTCCGCGTGAAGATCGGCGGCAAGAAGAAGTACATGTTCAAGACCGACTTCGAGAAGGAGCCCGAGCGCCCGAGCGCCGCGGCGGTCATCGGAACGGTCGTCTATCACGCCGTCGGCTTCAACACGTCCTGCGAGCAGGTCCTCTACGCCGACCCGGCGGTCTTCACCCTCACGCCGGGCCTGAAGGTCACGGCGAACGACGGCGTCACGCGTCCCTTCGATCGGCCCGCGCTCGACCGGCTCCTCGCGCAGGCGGTGAAGGCGCCCGACGGCAAGGTCCGCTTCCAGGCGAGCGCCTGGCTCGGCGGCTACCTCCTCGGCCCGTTCAAGTACGAGGGCACGCGCAAGGACGATCCGAACGACGTCATCCCGCACGAGGACCGGCGCGATCTGCGCGGCGGTCGCCTCGTCGCCGCGTGGCTCCACCACTTCGACGCGCGCGAGCAGAACAGCATGGACTCCTGGATCTCGGCCGACCCCAAGCGGCCGGACTCGTCGCCCGGCTGGGTCCGTCACTACTACCTCGACACGAGCGACTGCCTCGGCAGCCAGTGGGACTGGGATCGCGTCTCGCGCGAGATGGGCGACTCGTTCCTCCTCGACTGGGGCCACATCGGCGCGGACTTCGCCACGTTCGGCATCCTCGAGCGCCCGTGGGAGCGGAAGCGCATCGTGCCGGGCAAGGAGATGTTCGGCTACTACCACTGGGAGGAGTTCGATCCCGACGGCTGGGTGAACGAGTACCCGAACCCCGCGTTCGGCCGCGCGACCGAGCGCGACAACGCCTGGATGGCGCGCATCCTCTCGCGCTTCGATCGCGCGGACCTGAAGGCGATCGCCCAGCTCGGCAAGTGGTCGAACCCCGATCACGCCGACTACCTCGCCGAGGTGCTCGAGCGGCGCCTCCAGAAGATCGCCGAGCGTTACCTGCTCAACCTGTCACCCATCGCCGATCTCCGCGTCGAGGCCGACGGCACGCTCTGCGCGACCGATCTCGCGCGCCGCCGCGCCGTCCGCCCCGACGAGGCGTTCGCGTACCGCGCGACGTACGCGGGCCAGCCGCTCGCCGTGACGGTGAAGCCCGAAGGCGGCCTCTGCCTCGCCCTGCCCCGCGCGACGACCCGCGACGGCTACCTGATCGTGAGGATCGACAACGGCGCGTCGAAGGGCGCGCTCCTCGCGCACCTCTACGATCTCGGTCCGGGCAAGGGCCACAAGCTGGTCGGCCTCGAGCGGCCGGATCCCTGATCCCTGATCCGTGAGCCCTGATCCGCGGACCTCGCGTCAGTCCGTGTGCTCGTCGACGACGAGCCCCTCGAGATGCGCGGTGTCGTTCCACGTGTGGAGGCGCGCACGCCCGCTCGCCTCGCGCTCGATGTTCGTGAGCCCGCAGTTGCCCACGCCGGCGAGCGCCCGAAGGCCCTCGGGGGAGACCCCGAGCACGCGCGCGACGTACGCCTTGATCGCGCCGCCGTGCGAGACGAAGAGGACGCGCTTGCCCGCGTGGTCGCGCACCGCGCGCACGACGGCGCGCTCGATCCGCTCGGCGAGCTCGGCGTACGTCTCGCCGCCCCCGCGCCGGACGTCGAGGCCGCTCGTCCAGGCGGCCCACTCCTCGGGGTACGCCTTCGCGATCTCGTCGTGGCTCTTGCCCGTCCAGGTCCCGACGTCGACCTCGCGGAGGTCCCGGTCGAGCTCGATGTTCCGCTCGCACGCGGCGGCCACGAAGTGCGCGGTCTCGAGCGCCCGCTCGAGGTCGCTCGCGACGACCGCGTCCGGACGGATGTGCTTCAGGCGCTCGGCGAGCCGCCGCGCCTGGGCGCGGCCCCGGGCGTTCAGGCCCTTGCCGGACTGGCCCTGGAAGACGAGCCGCCGGTTGTCGTCGGTCTCACCGTGGCGGGCAAAGAGGAGGATGGTCGAGGTCCGGGCCATGAGCGGAGCCTTGCAATATCCGGAAATTACGGCCTTTCCGAAAGACTTGCGAGACCGGCCTCGTGCGACTACCGTGCCGAGCCCCGAGTCCCCTCGGGCCAGTTCTTGGAGAGCAAGCCATGGCGCGCGTCACCGTCGAAGATTGTCTCGAGCGTGAGGAGAACCGTTTTGCGCTGGTCATCCTGGCCTCGCGGCGCACGCGGCAGCTCATGAAGGGCGCGAACGCGCTCGTGCACTCGAAGAACAAGGCGTCCGTCACCGCGCTCCGCGAGATCGCGGCGGGCAAGGTTCACTTCGATCGTCCGAGCAACGACGCCGTCTCGGACTGGATCGAGCACATGAACCGCTCGGGCCTCTACTGACGAACAAGAAGGTCGACCTCGAGCTCGAAGCCGGCGCGACCGCCCACTTCGAGGACCCGGTCTACTACGCGAAGACGTACGCAAAGCGTACGCACGACGTCGCGTACTACGTCGCGATCGCCGAGAAGCGCGCGTCGGTGCTGGAGTACGGCATCGGCAACGGCCGCATCGCGATCCCGCTCGCGCGAAAGGGCGTGAAGGTCACCGGCATCGAGCGCTCGGCGCCGATGATCGCCGACCTCTGCTCGCGGCTCGCCCGCGAGGGACCGAAGGTCGAGAAGCGCGTCACCGTCGTCGAGGGCGACATGCGCGCCGTCACGGTGCGCCAGCGCTTCCCCCTCGTCATCTGCCCCTTCAACGCCGCGCTCCACCTCTACACGAGGCAGGACGTCGAGGCGTGGCTCGCACGCGTCCGCAAGCACCTCTCGCCGCGGGGCGAGCTCGTGCTCGACGTGAACATGCCGATCATGGAGGACCTCGCCGATGCACCCGGGACCTCGTATGAGCTACCGCCGTTCGTGCATCCCACGGCGGGGCGCGTGCGCTACCGCGAGGTCTTCGATTACGATCGCATCCGGCAGATCCAGTTCTGCGCGATGTGCTTCGATCCGGTGAAGGGCGAGAGCTTCGTCACGCCGCTGGCCCATCGCGTCTTCTTCCCCCAAGAGATGGAAGCTCTGCTCCACTACAACGGGTTCGAGGTCACCGCGCTCTACGGCGACTTCGAGCGCGGCCCCCTGAAGCAGGACTCCGACGTGATGGTGTTCCATGCCCGGCATCGCTGAAGGCCTCGCCAAGGTCCGGGACCGCATCGCGCGCGCGGCCGAGGCGTCCTCGCGCGATCCGAACGAGATCCGCCTCGTCGCCGTGTCGAAGACGAAGCCCGCCGCGATGATCCGCGAAGCCTACGAACTCGGGCAGCGCGACTTCGGCGAGAACTACGCGCAGGAGCTCGCCGAGAAGGCCGACGAGCTCGCCGACCTCCCCGATCTCCGCTGGCACTTCATCGGCCACCTCCAGACGAACAAGGCGAAGCTCGTCGCGCCGGTCGCGCATCTCGTGCACACCGTCGACTCGCCCGCGCTCGCGAAGGAGCTCGACAAGCGCGCGCAGAAGACGCGCACCGATCCGTTGCCCGTCCTCGTCGAGGTCAACGTCGGCGGCGAGGCGCAGAAGCACGGCGCATCCGCCGCCGATCTCGGCGCGGTCATCGACGCGATCGACGCCACGCAGGGGCTGAAGCTCCGCGGCCTCATGACCATGCCGCCCCACGATCTCGAGGGCGCCCGCCGCGCATTCGAGGCGCTCTCGTCGCTCCGCGCCATCCACGGCGGCAAGGCGCGCCT
>JBDHVD010000353.1:0-9700 GCA_039809525.1 Labilithrix sp.
CCGGCGATCGCCGAGGTGGCGACGCTGCTCCGCGACCGCATCGCGGCCGACGAGGCCGCCGGCGGTCCACTCGCGCCGTTCGATCCGAGCGGAGGCGGCGTCCTCCGCGCCGTCGACCTGCGCGAGGTCCGCGGCGACGAAGGCGCGCGCGTCCTCGTCACGTTCGTCGTCACGCGCGCGCGTGTGCGCGATCGCGCGGCGCTCGACGAGGCCGCCTGCGCGTTCGCCCGATCGACGAAGCACATCGCGGGCGTCGCGCTGAACTTCCACGAGGGAGACTCGCCGCAGATCCTCGGAGCGGAGACGGTGGTCGTCCACGGCGTCTCCGCCGCGCCCGATCGCCTCGGCCGCTCGACGCATCAGGCGACGTACGGCTCGTTCGTGCAGGCGCATCGCGGGCAAGCCGAGCGCGTGCACGCGACGGTGTGCGATCTCCTCGGCCTCGGAAAGAAGCACGGCGAGCGGCCGCGCGTGCTCGACCTGTACGGCGGCTCGGGCGCGATCGCGCTCGCGGTCGCCGCCGCCGGCGCCGACGTGCACCTCGTCGAGTCGTTCGCTCCCGCGGTCGCGCACGCCGCCGAGGCGGCGAAGGCGAACGGGCTGTCGCTCCGGGCGGAGGCCGCCGACGTCGCCACCGCGCTCCGCCGCATCGCGAGCGAGGCGACGCACTACGACGCCGCGGTCGTGAACCCGCCGCGCCGCGGGATGAACCCGCTCGCCCGCGAGCTGCTCGCGCGCCTCCCGATCGACGCGGTCGCGTACGTGTCCTGCGATCCGGACACGCTCGCGCGCGACCTCGATCACTTCGCGCGGCTCGGGTGGACGGTGGCGACGCTGCGTCCGCTCGACATGATCCCGCTCACCGACGAGGTGGAGACGATCGCGCTCCTCCGGCGCGTGGGGCCGCCGCCTCCGAGGGTGCTGTACGAGGACGACGAGGTCCTCATCGTCGACAAGGGCGCGCACGAGCCGACCACGCCGCAGGGCGAGTACGCCTCGTCGCTCCTCTCCCGCGCGCGCAAGCTGCCGGGCGCCGCGAACGCGGTCCCGGTCCATCGCATCGACGTCGGCACGAGCGGCCTCGTCATGCTGGCGAAGCGCGCGGAGCTCGTGCCCGAGTGGCAGGCGGTGCTCGCCTCCGAGATGTCGCGGAAGATCTACGTCGTCGGCGCGCGCGGCGTCACCCCGAGCAAGGGCGCGATCACCCGCGACCTGCGCGAGGACGGAAAGATGCATCCTGCACGCACCCGCTACCGCCGCCTCGCGGTCGCCAGCGGGCACTCGGTGCTCCGCGTCATCCCCGAGCAGGGACGCACGCACCAGATCCGCCGCCACCTCGCGGCCGTCGGCCATCCGGTCCTCGGCGACGATCGCTATGGCCACGCGCCGACGAACCGCTTCTTCGAGGAGAAGAACGCGCTCGACCGCACCTTCCTCCACTGCGTGCGCCTCGAGTTCGATCACCCGCGCCGCGCCCAGCGGATGATCGTCGAGGCGCCGCTGCCGGGCGACCTCCGCGCGGTGCTCGAGCGGACGAGCGGCCCGGGCACGCTCCGCTTCCTCGATCACAAGAACGCGCTCGGCGGCTCGGGCATGTCGAGCATCCCGCCGCCGCCCGATGCCCTCCACGAGCGCGGCAGCGCGCTCGACATCGACTCGAGCTCGCCGTCGCTGCACCCCGAGCTCACCGGCGGCGACGACGACTCGGGCCGTCCGAGCGGCTTCTGATCAGAACGCCGACAGCGCGATCCCGAGCGCGAGCTTCGCCTGCGTGAAGAGCGAGAGCTGCTCGCCGCGGTACCACCGCATCGCCTGCTCGCGCGCGTAGTTCGAGCGGAGGAGATAGCGCCGAGCGGGCCCGCCGAAGCGTCCGTAGACGCGCTTCGAGAGCCACGCGCTCTGCAGCATGTGCCGCCCGATGACGGACTCGCGGACCTCGCGGTCGTAGTCGAAGAACGATCGGGTCCGCACGCGGAGCGCGTTCGCGACGTGCCGTGCCGCGATGCGCCCCATCGCGATCGCCTGCGCGATCCCCTCGCCCGTCGTGCGATCGATGCCGGCGGCCTCGCCCACGAACACGAGCCCGGGGAGCCACGTCTTCGATCCGGGCACGAAGGGCCGCGTCGGGAACGGCTTCAGCTTCACCTTCGCGATGTCGACGCCGCGCCGCTCGAGCGAGCGCGCGAGCACCTCCTTCACGTCGGAGCGCGCGCTGAAGTTCGCGTGGTAGATGCCGCGGCTCACCTGCGTGGTGCCGCCGATCGGCGTGGGGAAGTCCCAGTAGTAACCCTCGAGCCCGTCGTCGAGCACCGTCAGGTCGAAGTCGACGAGGCCGCGCGGCACGCCGGTGTCGGCCGGCAGCGCCTCGGTCTCGAGGACGTAGAGGTGGCCCTTGCGCTCCGGCTCCTTGAGGCCGAGCGCCTTGCGGGTCGCGGAGCCCGCGCCGTCGCAGGCCGCGACGATGCGTGCGGTGATCGCCCCGCCGCTGGTGACGAGGCGATGCCCTCCGGCGATCCGCTCGATGCTCTTCAGCCCCTCGCCCTCGCGGACGGTCACCCCGTCGGCGCGCGCGTCGTCGAGGAGCTGGGCGTCGAACTCCGAGCGCCGGACCACGATGCCCATGGGGTACATCGTCTCGCCGACGTCGTCGCCCGCGAGGACGCGCACGCCGCGCATCGCGATCGACGGGACGCGCACGTGGACATCGATGGCGGCGAGCTCGTCGACGCCGAGCTGGCTGATCGCGCCCGCGCACGGCTTCTCCCGGGGGAACTTCGCCTTGTCGACGACGAGGATGCGCGACGGCGCGATGCCCTCGCGACGCACGAGGTGGAGCGCGGTGCTCGTCCCCGCCGGGCCGCCCCCGACGATCGCGACGTCGACGTCCATCACCCCGCGATCCCCTGGAGCTCGTCCGCGAGGTCGCGCACCAGCGCGTCGAGCTCAGCCTCTCGATCGGCGGCCGAGGCGAGGGTGAGCTCTCCGCCCGACTCGGCGAACACGACCGCGAGCCCCTCGTGCGCCTCGACGATCCCCTTGAGGAAGCCGACGTCCCGCGCGCGGACGACGAGACGGCGCGCGACGAGCCCATCCCCGAGGAGCGGAGCGACCGAGCGACGCGACATGGCGGGACTTTCTAGCGGAGAAAGGCGGCCCCCGGCTACAATGTCCGGCAACTTGGAGCGCACCGTCGTCCGCCAGCACGACACGACCGTCATGGTCGTGGGCCCCTCGGGGAGAAACGCCGATCGGGTCACCGCGGCGATGGAGCAGGCGCGCGTGAGGGTCGTACGCGTCGGCAGCGTGCCCGTCGCCGGCGAAAAGCTCGGGAGCACGATGCCCCAGGTCGTGGTCCTCGTCGCTCCCCCCTCGCCGGACATGCGCGAGGAGCTCGGCGATCGCGCCTCCGCGGTCGGCGCGGTGGTCGTCGAGGTCACCGAGAGCGTCGACGGCGACGACTACGAAGAGATCGTCAACGACATCATCACCACCGCGATCACGCGGAAGATGGCGCTCGACGCGCTCACGCCCACGAACGTCGCGGTCGGCCAGACGTCGCCGCCCCAGGCGCTCGACGACGACGCCGTCGACAGTGGCTGGGACGAGTAGCGCGGATCAGGAGAGCGGGTCCTCGACCTCGGGAGCGGCGCGCGCGCGCTTCTCGCGGAGGCGATGCTGCACGTACTCGACGAGCCCCTCGACGTAGCTCTCGAACGGCGGGCAGCGCACGTCGGTGTCCGCGAGCAGCTCGGTGGTGTTCGCGAACGAGTAGCTGACCGGCGTCGCCAGCGCGTCGAGGAACGCGCGCGGGCTCTTCGCCAGGCGATCGAGCCCCGGCGTGCGGAGCAGCGCCTTCGTGAGGTTCGCCGGGATGAAGCCGCGCGGGATCCGGCGCCCACCGGCGGCCGCGACGAGCTCGAACACGCGGCGCGCGGTGAGCGGCGCGGGATCGCCGACGTGGAAGGTCCGACCTCGCGCGCGCGGATCGCGCCCGATGGCGTGCGCGGCCCGGACCACGTAGTCGATCGGCACGAGGTGGAGCAGCGTGTCACCGCGGCCGGGCAACGGGAGCGGGATGTCCGGCGGCGACGTCACGATGAGCAGGATGAGGAAGTAGGGGCCGTCGAAGCGATCGACCTCGCCGGTCTTCGAGTCGCCGACGACGATGGTGGGGCGCACCACGCAGATCGGCAGCTTCGGCATCGCCGCGCGCATCATCTTCTCGGCGCGCGCGAGCGTCTCCTCGACGACGTTGCGGTACTCCTGTCCCTTGTCGAGATCGCCCTCGAGCACGAGCCCGGTGCGGGTGCCGGAGACCTGCGCGGTCGAGTGGAAGACGAGCATCTTCAGCGACGCGCACGCGCGCGCGAGCTCGAGGATCTCCCCGGCACCGCCGACGTTCACCTGCTGGGCGAGCCGGCGATCGGCGCCGAGATACGAGACCTGCGCCATGTGGTGGATGCGATCCACCTCGGCGGCGAGCGCCTTGAACTCGGCGCCCGACAGCCCGAGGTCCATCGCGGCCGCGTCGCCCTCGATCAGGTTGACGCGCGCGCGCTGCTCGAGCGGGAGCATGTCGAGCGTCTCGCGCGCGTCGGCCTCGAACTTCGGATGCACGACCGCGTGCACGAGCGTCCGGCGATCGGCGCGCAAGAGCTCCTCGCACATCTTCCGCGCCACGAAGGACGGGAAGCCGGTGAGGAGGACGACCTCGTCGTAGCCGCTGCGCGCCATGGCTGCGCCGTCAGAGGCTGCAGATCTTCGTGGTCGGGTTGCACGTGAACCCGCCGGTGCACGCCGCGCACGCGATACCGCCCGTACCGCAGCGATCGTTCGTGGTGCCCGGCTGACACGCGCCGTTGAAGCAGCAACCGTTCGGACACGTCGCCGGTCCGCACGTCGCCACGCACTGGCGCGTGATGCCGTTGCACGACGGCGTCGGGTTGCCCGGCGGCTGCGTGCAGTCGACGCACTGCGCGCCGCCCGGCGAACCGCACGCGTTGTCCTGGTTGCCGAGCACGCACGTGTTGCCGACGCAGCAGCCGGTCGCGCACGTCACGGCGCAGGCCGCCGGCTGGCAGACGCCCGCCTGGCAGACGTCGGTGCCCGGGCACGCCTTGCACTGCTCGCCGCCGACGCCGCAGAAGCCCTTCTGCGTACCGGCCGCGCAGATGTTGCCCACGCAGCAGCCGGCGGTCCCGCCGACGCCGCAGTTGGCCGGGCTGCACGTCGTCGAGGGCGTGCACACGCCGCCGTTGCACGTCTCGTTCGGTCCGCACGCCTTGCAGACCTGGCCGTTCTTCCCGCACGCCGCGGGTGTCACGTTGGTCACGCACTGGTTGCCGACGCAGCATCCGTTCGCGCAGTTGTCCGGCCCGCAGGTGGGCGGAGGCTGGCACGTCCGCTCGCTCGGCTGACCGTCGGGCACGCAGATGCGTCCCTGACCGCTGCAGTTCTGGCAGGCGAAGCCGCCCTTGCCGCATGCGGTGTTGTCCGTGCCGGCGACGCAGGTCGTGCCGACGCAGCATCCGCCGCCACACGTGAGCGGACCGCAGTTCGGGGTGCCCTCGCAGTGGCCGCCGGCGCCGGGCAGCGCGGTGCAGGTCTGGCCCGAGCTCGCGCAGCTCTGGCACTGCTGGCCGTTCGCTCCGCACGTCGTCGCCTCGGTGCCGGGCAGGCACTTGTCGCCGACGCAGCAGCCCTTGCAGTTCGTCGCGTCGCAGCGCGTGGTGCTGCACGCACGCGTGGCCGTGTCGCACGCGCGCCCTTGCTCCTCGCAATCGGAGCACGCGCGTCCGCCGCTCCCGCACGCGCTCGCCTCGGTGCCCGAAAGGCAGCGCTGGCGGCCCTCGTCGAAGCTGCAGCAGCCGTTCGGGCACGACGCCGGCCCGCATCCCGGATCGTCGCGCCCGCACACGCGGCTCGCGGTGCAGACCGAGAAGCCGAGCGACGGACAGTCCGCGCAGCGTCCTCCGGCGGAGCCGCACGCGCGCGAGTCCGTGCCGGTGCGGCAGATCCCGGCGGCGTCGCAGCAGCCGGTCGGGCAGGTCGAGGCGCTGCAGGGGCGCGGGGTGACGGTGCCGCCGTCCGAGAGCGTCTCGGGCTCGAGGCTCGATCGACCGCACGCGAAGAACACGAACAGCGCCGCCGTGGTGAAGAGCACGGCGAAGACGCGACCAAGGGCCGGCGGGGCAAGCGAAGAGAAGCGCATGAGGAAGGTCCTCTCGAAGCGCGAGCGTAGCGGAACGACGCCTTCGCCGGTAGCCTGCGAACGCCGCGACGTGGATCTCGCCTACCTCGCAATCCCGTTCTTCCAGCGGGCCCTCGTCGCCGGGTGCGTCCTTGCCGCGCTCCTCGCATTGCTCGGGGTGCTCGTCACCGCGCGCGGCCTCGCGTATCTCGGCGACGGCCTCTCGCACGCGGCGTTCGGCGGCATCGCGCTCGGGATGTTCGTCGGCCTCGCGAGCCCGCTCGTGCTGGCCATCCCGTTCACCGCGCTCGCCGCGATCGCCATCGGCGCGCTGCGCCGCCGCGGAGGCCTGCGATCCGACGTGGCGATGGCGATCCTGTTCGCGGTCTGCTTCGCCGTGGGCGTCATCCTCCTCAGGAGCGCGAAGCGGACGCAGTCGACGTTCGATCCCGAGCAGCTGCTCTTCGGCAACATCCTGCTCGTCGGGCGCGAGGACCTCTGGGTGGTGCTCGGGATCGCCGCGGTCACCGTCGCGTTCGTCGTCTTCGCGTGGACGCGGCTCGCCTACGCGACGTTCGACGAGGAGCTCGCGCGGCTGTCGGGCATCGAGGTCGGTTGGCTCGAGAGCGCTCTGCTCGCGCTGCTCGCAGCGGTGATCGTCGCCGCCATCCGCCTCGCGGGCGTCGTGCTCGTGAGCGCGTTCCTCGTCGTGCCCGCGGCGACCGGCCGGCTCCTCGGCCGCACGCTCGTGGGGGTCGTGGGCTTCGCCGTCCTCGCCAGCGTGCTCGGCGTCCTCGCCGGCTTCGTCGCCGCGCACGATCTCGACTGGCCGGCCGGAGCGACGATCGTGCTCGCGCTCGCCGCGTTCTTCGCGGCGGCCGCGGGCGTGAGGAAGGCTCGCACCTGACCGCTTCGCGTCGCGTGATCGCGACGTAACGACGGAACGCGTGCACGTCGGCTACCCTGAGGACCGGTGAACGCGATGCGCCAGCGTGGTCGTGTGCTCGGAGTCGCTCTCGCTCTGCTCGTCCCCGCGGGGGCGGCGCTGTCGTGCTCCTCCGATCCGGACGGAGCGTCGGACGGAGGGGTGCTCTCGTCCGACTGTCCCCCGGGCTCCCCATGCGGCCCGCCGAAGACGTGCGGCGTCGGCTTCGATCGTCTCTGCGGCGACGGCGAGGCCTGCGCGGAGGACGCCGATTGTCCGACGGACTACTGCAGCGCGAACGCGTGCGGCGCGCCTCCGGCGAACGTGCACGGCGACGGACGGCGCAACGGCGGCGAGACCGGCGTCGACTGCGGAGGCACCGCGACCGACAAGCCGTGCGGCGGCGGCCAGAAGTGCAAGACGAGCGCCGACTGCGTCTCGACGTGCAACGCGCAGGGCGTCTGCGATGCGCCCGGCCCGACCGACGGGAAGAAGAACGACGGGGAGACCGACGTCGACTGCGGCGGCCCGAACGCCCCGAAGTGCGCCGTCGGAAAGGCGTGCACCGGCAACGACGACTGCGCGCTGCTGGCCTGTACGAGCCTGAAGTGCGTCGAGCCGACGTCGACCGACGGCGTGCAGAACGGCGGCGAGAGCGACGTCGACTGCGGCGGTCCCGGCGTGAGCGCGGGCACGTTCAGCTACACGCCCCCGCGCTGCAAGGACCTGCAGACGTGCGCGGTCGATGCAGACTGCACGGATGGCTCCGCCTGCAGCCCGGGCACCAAGCGCTGCGGACCGCGCTCGTGCGCGACGGCCGAGACCGCGGGGATCACGACGTGCGGCGCGGGCGAGGTCGGCGCCGCGGGCGCGACGCACGAGACGTGCTGCAAGTCGCTGAAGCTGCCCACGCGCGACCGCCGCCTCGACAAGTACGAGGTCACCGCGGGGCGCTTCCGCGCGTTCGTCACCGCGGTCGGTCCGGACATCCGCAAGTTCGTCACCGACTACCGGGCGGCGAACCCGGCGAGCCAGCTCGCGCAGCTCCCCGCCGGCGCGGTCGCGCTCTACCCGGCGAGCCTGAAGGGGCAGCTCGGGCTCGCCTCGCACATGGGCATCGACATCGACAACTACGGCGGCGTGCGCGGCTGCTGGAACGGCCCGGGGGACTACGGCCACAACACGTACTGGCAGGACGTGAACGCGCTCTCCGAGGTCGGGATCACCACGCCGCGCCCGCTCCCGCGCGAGGCGACCGATGCGAAGTCGCTCAACTGCGCGATGCCGATCATGTTCATGGCGTTCTGCGCGTGGGACGGAGGCGAGCTCGCCCTCGAGGCGGACTACAAGGACGCGTGGGGAGCGGCCGCCTATCCGTGGGGCGCCACGCCCGTGCCCCAGACGGCGACCTCACCCGCGCGGCCGAACAGCACGAGCTACAACTGGTGCAACGGCTACGACGGCACCGGCGGCTTCCACTGCCAGAACACGGCCCTCGGCGACTCCGGCCTCTTCTACCTGTTCCCGACGGGCACGAACCTCGCGAACGACATGAGCCCGCAGATCGCGGCGCCGGGGCGCTTCCCGCTGGACGCGACCGCGCTGAAGGCCGGCGGCGAGCCGTGGCAGGACGTCTTCGCGAACCTCATCGAGTACACGGGCGATCTCGTCGGCACCGGGCAGGCCTTCTGCGATTTCACCGTCGACGGCGGCGCCGGCGGCTGCACGCGCGCGGGCAAGCCGGGGCAGACCGGCGTGCTCACGACCGGACTCCCGGGCGTGCACGTGATCGGTCGCTCGTGGGAGGGCCACGTCTACGACAAGGCGTTCACCACGGCGTTCCCCGTCACGTTCCAGTACGGCAAGTTCGGCGGTCGCTGCGCGCGTCCCGCCCAGTGACTCGCGCACCCGCGCTCAACGGAACACGTACGTGTAGCCGCCGAGCAGCGCGTACGACGGCGTGAACATGTCGCCTCCGGTCCGCGCGGGCCTCCGGTAGGTGTATCCGTTCGACGTGACGAGGTCGCTCTCGACGTCCTTGTAGAAGCCGAGGTTCATGCGCGCGAGCACCCCGAGCTGGTGACGCTCGATCGGCACGAGCAGCCCGAGCTCTCCGAAGACGCCGATGCCGGCGCCCTTCAGCACCTCCGTGCCCAGCCGCGCCTCGTGATCGGTGTACGACCAGCCGCCGCCGACGGAGGGCACGACCTTCGCGCGCGCGAGCGCGAGCCGCGCGCCCATGGTGAGCACGAGATCGTCCACCGTGCTCTGACCGAGCGGCGCGCGCGCGTACAGGAAATCGATGAACCCCTGCGCGCTCCGGTGCGCGACGCCGATCGACGCGCCGCCGCCTCCGGCCGATGCGCCGTTCGAGAGGACGGACGCGCCTCCGAGCACGCCGACCGTCGCCGCGGGCGGGCCGGCCTTCGCCTGGAGCGTAGGCGCGTCGGGCTCGACGACGGGCGCAGGCTCGACGGACGCGGGCTCGGGCGCGGCCGCCGGCGCGGGCACGGGCGCGACGCGGGCGTCGAGCGCGTCGAGGAGCGCGGGCGCGGTCCTCGACGCCTCGGCGATCGACGCCGCAT
>JBDHVD010000354.1:0-9669 GCA_039809525.1 Labilithrix sp.
GGGCGCGTCGTGCTCCGAGCGCCGCGCGGCGAGCTCCTCGGCGACGACGGGGGCGAACGGGATCGCCGGCGTCAGCGGCCCGGTCGAGACCGCGCGCCAGGCCTTCAAGAGCTCCTGCGCCGAGGCGAACCGATCCTGCGGATCGCGCGCGAGCGTCTTCGCCACGAGGGCGTCGAGCGCCTGCGGGACCTCGACGAGGACGTGCTCGGCGAGCCGCGCCGCCGGCTTCTCGAGCTTGCTCGCCAGGATCGCCATCTGGCTCGGCCCCTCGTGCGGCAGACGCCCGGTCAGCATCTCGAAGACGAGCGCCCCGAACGCGTAGAGGTCCGCGCGATCGTCGACCTTCGCCGCGCCGCGGATCTGCTCCGGCGCCATGTACGCGACGGTGCCGATCGACTCGCCCGTGCCGGTGAGCCGCTCGTGATCGAGCCCGTCCATCTTGCACACGCCGAAGTCGAGGACGAACGCGCGCACGCGCCCGTTCTTCTCCGAGAGGAAGACGTTGCTCGGCTTGAGATCGCGATGGACGATGCCGGCGGTGTGCGCGTCGATCAGGCCGCGGAGGACGTCCTCGGCGATGTGCTGCACCTCGCTCCACGGGAGCGCGCCCCGCGTGCGGATGGTCTGCGAGAGCGACTCGCCATGGAGCCGCTCCATCACGAGGAACAGCTCGCGCTCGTCGGTGCCTGCCACCTCGACGACGCGCGGGACGTAGTCGCTGCGGATGCGCGCGGCCGCCTCGGCCTCGCGGTGGAGGCGGGCCATGACCTGGTCGTCGACCAGCATCCGGCTCACGACCTTGATCGCCACCTCGCCGTGGGTCGCGAGGTCGGTCGCGGAATAGACGTCGCCCATCCCGCCTCGCCCGATGAGCGCATCGAGGCGGTACCTTCCCTGCAGGATCTCTCCGGGCTTGACCGCCAAAGGCCTCGCCCGAAGGGTATCACACGACGCGCTCTCGGAGCTCCCGCTTCAGGACCTTTCCCGTGGGATTCCGGGGCAGTGCGTCGAGGAAGACGAAGTCGCGGGGGACCTTCGGCCCCGCAAGGCGTTCGCGGGCGAAGACCTTGAGGGCCCCCTCGTCGAGCGCCGAGCCGGCCCGCCGCACCACGAAGGCGCGCACCCGCTCGCCCCACTCGCGATCGGGCACCCCGACGACGGCGACCTCGGCGATCTCGGGATGCTTCTCGAGGACGCTCTCGACCTCGGCGGGGTACACGTTGACGCCGCCGGAGATGACCATGTCGCGCTTCCGGCCCTCGATGAAGTAGTTGCCGTCCCGATCGCGGCGCGCGAGGTCGCCCACGCTGAAGTAGCCGGAGGCCATGCTCTCCTGCGTGGCGTGCTCGTCCTTGTGGTAGCCGGCGACGAGCATCTTGTTCTTGACGTACAGCTCGCCGACCTCGCCGTCGGCGACGACGTTCTTCGTGTCGTCGAGCAGGCGGATGTCGTTGCCCGGGATCGCCTTGCCGATGGTGCCCGGCGCGCCGCGGAGGTCCTGCGGCTTCGCGAGCGTCACCAGGCCGGTCTCGGTCGCGCCGTAGAAGTTGTAGACGACGTCGCCGAACGCATCCATGAACTCGATCGCCAGCGGCGCAGGCAGCGGGGCGCCGCCGGAGAACACCGCGCGGAGCGAGCGCGTGTCGTACTTCTTCCGCGTCGCCTCCGGCAGCTCCATCACCCGGTGGAGCATCGTCGGCACGCACGCCGTGGTGGTGACGCCGTGGCGCTCGATCATCTCGAGGAACGGCTCGGCCTTGAACTCGTCCATGACGACCACGGTGGCGCCGAGGAGGTGCGCGAACGAGAGGAACCCGAACGCCGTCGAGTGATAGAGCGGGCACGTCACGAGGTGCACGTCGTCGACGCGCATCGGCGTCTCGTTGATGAAGCGGAAGACCGCCTGCATCGTGTCCTTGGGGAACTTGCGGACCGCGCCCTTCGGCTTGCCCGTGGTGCCCGACGTGTAGATGACGACGGCGGCGTCCTCGTCGTCGGTCGCGGCGAGCTCGGCGCGGCGCGGGTCCTCGTCGAGGATCGCGTCGAGCGCCGTCGTCCCCTCGGGCGCGTCGCTGCCGGTGACGAGCACGAAGAAGTCGCGCGGCAGCTCGGGCTTCGCCTGCTCGAAGATCGGGAGCAGCTCGGGCTCGAGCGCGATCCCGCGCGCCCCCGAATGCGTCGCGAGGTAGACGAGCTCCTTCGGCGTCGAACGCCACGAGATGGTGACGCCCGCGCCGCCCGCTCGCGCGCATGCCGCCCCGAGCTCGACGAGCTCCTGGCGGTTTCGCATCATGAGCACGATGCTCTTGCCGCGGCCGATGCCGCGGCGGACGAGGCCCGCGGCGAGACGATCGATGCGCGCGTCGAGCTCGCCCCACGTGGTCGTGCGCCCGCGCCAGATCAACGCCGGCTTGCCCGGCGAGTTCTTCGCGTGGATGCGATAGAGGCGCGAGGGGTTCTGCGAGCCGCTCGCGAGCGTGCGCACCATCTCGACGAGCCCCGGCGACGTCATCGACCAGAGCAGCCCGCTCTGCCGCGAGAGGCGGACGGTCGTCCGCACCCGCTCGGGGGCCTCGCGCACCCGCTCGCCGACGCCTGCGGCGACCGCGCTCAATCGCTGCCACATAATCGCGAATCTACCACTCCCCGGCTATTCTCCTTTCCAGAATGCCGGAGGCCGAGGACAAGCGCGGCGGGGGCCGAACGCCGATCACGCTCCGGGTCGACTACAAGCGGCTGAACACGTTCTTCGCCGACTACACGAAGAACATCTCGAAGGGCGGCACGTTCATCCGCACGACGAAGCCGCTCGAAGTCGGCACCGAGTTCGTCTTCGTGCTCGCTCTTCCGGACGCGACGAACACCTCGACCACGGAGCTCGAGCTGACCGGCGAGGTCAAGTGGGTGGTCCGCGAGGCCGAGGCGACGGACGAGACGCCGGCCGGCATGGGCATCCAGTTCGTGTTCCAGGACGACTCGGAGCGCCGGAAAGTCGAGGAGTTCGTGGCCGACCTCATGCAAGCCTCGCTCGGCCCGCACCTGGCCTCGAAGCTCTTGGCGCGCTGAGCCGGCCGCCCTAACTTGCGTCCATCATGACGCAGCAGGAGCACCGATCTCTGCCGATCGCCGGTCGCGGCTCGCCGAAGCACGTCGATCCGTCGCTCGACCTCGAGGACGAGATCGCGCGGCTCAAGAAGGAGAAGAACGCCGTCGTCCTGGCGCACTACTACCAGGACAGCGAGATCCAGGACGTCGCCGACTTCATCGGTGACTCGCTCCAGCTCGCGCAGGCCGCCGCGGGCACGAAGGCGGACGTCATCTGCTTCGCCGGCGTTCACTTCATGGCGGAGACGGCGAAGATCCTGAACCCCGACAAGATCGTCGTCGTGCCGGACATGGAAGCGGGCTGCTCGCTCGCGTCGGGCGCGCCGGCGGAGAAGGTCGCCGCGTGGAAGGCGCGCTACCCGGGCGCGGTGCTCGTCAGCTACATCAACTGCTCGGCCGCGGTGAAGGCGCTGTCCGATTACATCGTGACGTCGTCGAACGCCGAGAAGATCGTCTCGCAGATCCCGGCGGACAAGACGGTGCTCTTCGCGCCGGACAAGAACCTCGGCGGCTTCCTCAACAAGAAGCTCGGTCGCGACATGCACCTCTGGCCGGGCACCTGCATCGTGCACGACACGTTCAGCGAGCGGAAGATCGTCGGCCTGAAGGAGCGCCACCCCGACGCGCTGCTCCTCGCGCATCCCGAATGCGACGACGTGATCCTGCGCATGGCGGACTACGTCGGATCGACGACGGGCATCCTCAACTTCGCGGTGAAGAGCGACAAGAAGGAGTTCATCGTCGCGACCGAGCCCGGCATCCTCCACCAGATGGAGAAGCAGGCGACGGGCAAGACGTTCATCCCCGCGCCGCCCGAGGCGAGCTGCGCGTGCAACGAGTGCCCGCACATGAAGAAGAACACCCTCGAGAAGGTGTACTTCTCGCTGCGCGACCTCGAGCCCCGCCTCGAGATGGATCCGGCGCTGATGCGCGCGGCGCGCGTGCCGATCGACCGGATGCTGACGCTCTCCAAGTAGGCCGGCGACCTGGATCACCGGATCCCCGGTGAACCAGGCGAAGGGATCGCCGGCGGGCCGTATCTGCGCGAGATCCTGCGCAGGCGACAGCGGCACACGATGTGCTCAGGTGTAGTTTTACACCAATGAGCACGCGGCCGACCCTGGGTGTCCTCTCGCTCCTCCTCCTCGCCTCCGCGGCGGCGTGCAGCGCGCCGTCCGACGAGGACGCCGACGCGAACGAGGCCGCCGTCACGGAGCTGAAGGCGTACTGGGCCGACGCGAAGCGGCTCGATCTCGGCGACCTCACGCGCGTCAGCGTGGGTTACGCGACGACGCAGCTGAACGATCAGCTCGCGGCGCCGGGCTTCTCCGCGCGGTTCGAGCCGCCGGCGGTCTTCGCGGCGAGCGCGGATCCGAACCGCGTCGTCCCCGACGGCTACGAGGTGAAGGCGCTCGACACGATCGTGAGCGGCCTCGCGGCGCGCTTCGGCGAGAGCGAGCTCGGCACGGAGGTGAACGCCGTCCGCCTCCGCCACCTGAAGTCCGGCGCGGACGACTACTACGTCGAGTCGGCGTTCGCCGCGCGCGCGGGTCTGAACCACGGATGGAGCTTCGCCGCGCAGGGCCTCGGCGACGGCGCCGGCGCCACCCTCGGCTTCGACGCGAACGCGGAGCTGTCCTCGCGCGTGATCCTCGCCTCGCCCGACGAGAAGATCGGCTCGCTCGTCCGCGCGCCCCTCGCGGCGGCCAAGGAGATGCGCGGCTTCGTCGTCCCGCGCTCGATCGACGACGTCCGCAAGATGAAGCCGGGCGAGATGTTCGCGCTCCGCGGCCTCGGCAAGCTCGGCGGCAACTTCGGCCTCGGCGCGCCGATCCTCGTCGCGGCTCCGACGGGCGCGCTCACCTACCAGATCGTCGCGTCGGCGGGCGTGTCCGGCGTGATCGGCGGCCAGCTCGACGTGCAGCTCGTGCGCCTCGAGGGCGACGAGGTGGTGGTCGACGTCGGCGTCGAGAACGGCAAGGGCCTCTCGTTCCACGCCGCGATCAAGGACGGCTGGGGCGTGAAGGCGATCTGCGACGACGGCCAGCGCTGCCTCCGCAGCGTGGAGCTCGCGGGCGCCCGCGTCGATCTCGCGAAGCTCGTCGAGAAGGCCGTGGAGAAGCGGCTGAACGCGTACCTCACGTTCCGCGTCGAGGGCCAGGCCTCGAACGCGAGCTCCCGCGTGAGCCTCTCGCGCTTCCGCTTCCACCTCGATCAGGGCGATCGCGAGGAGGTCTCGCGCGCGCTCGAGCAGACGCTCAAGTTCGACGTCCGCCTCGCGCAGGCGCTCTACAACCGCGATCTCGATCAGGCGACGCCCGCCG
Organism: Labilithrix sp.; assembly: GCA_039809525.1. Lineage (GTDB taxonomy): Bacteria > Myxococcota_A > Polyangia > Polyangiales > Polyangiaceae > Labilithrix. The sequence goes on from JBDHVD010000354.1 coordinate 5,430, forward strand.
TCACCGCCGAGTTCGACGCCGTCCGCGCCGCCACCACCTCGACGCGCAGCTTCGGCTTCGAGCTCCTCGGGATGAACGTCTACCACCGCGCGGTGGTGAAGAAGGAAGGCACGTTCGTGGTGCAGACGCCGGAGGGCGCGCGCTCGATCCTTTTCGACAGCGTGAACAAGCACAGCGGCTGGTTCCAGATGGACCACGGCTACGAGCGCACCGGCGTCGCGGCGCAGACGCTCGACGTCCGGAACCCCGACGCGTTCCGCAGCGAGGCCAACCTGTTCGTCCAGACCGCGGTCGGCGACTCGCACATGGACGACGACGTGATCATCGACAACGCGGACGCCCTGCTCGCCGGCATCGGCGGCGCGAAGCTGGTCGAGGCGCTCGACGCGTACGGCAACGAGATGCAGCGCCTGGTCTGGTCGAAGTGCCCGGTGCAGAAGGACGCCGAGCGCCAGACGCAGTCGTGGGACGAGCAGTGCAACGTCGCGCTCCTCGACGACCCGCAGATGAAGGACCTGAAGGCGCGCGGCATGGCGGCGATCGAGCCGCTCGTCGCGGAGCTGCCCGACGACTTCAAGACCGTCGCGCGCGAGGCGGCGAACGTCCGCCTGACGCTCCAGTCGGTCGGCATCCACAACCTCGACGCCGCGAACGGCCCGAACGCCTCGTTCACCATGGACGTCCGCCTCGACGACCAGGCGCTCGGCATCCTCACGTCGCGCTCGAAGGAGCAGTACGCCGCGTCGCTTCGCGAGTTCCTCACCACGGTCTACGCCGATCGCCTCGAGGTCGGCCGGTCGACGGACAAGGACGCGGTGCGCGCGAAGGTGGACGAGAAGTGGGGCGACGCGATCGCGAAGATGGCGGAGAAGTTCGAGGCGCGCGCGAAGGCCTACCGCCTCATCGCCGACGCCGAGCGCCTCGTGCCCGCGGCCCTGTCGGGCAAGCGCTTCGTCTCGTACCCGCTCGGCGTGCGCTTCAGCGTCGAGGGCGACCAGGCGCGCACCTACGAGAGCGCGATCCTCGACTCGACCAGCCACGACCGCGCCCGCGCCGCCGCGCGCCTCTTCGACGACCTGATGAAGGACGCCGATCGGATCAACGCCCCGCTCTACGACGAGCACACCGCGGCCTATCCGCTCCTCTCGCTCGTCCCGGCGCAGAACCTGGAGATCGGCATGGACGTGAAGGCCGACGTCCGCAGCTCGTTCTGGGTGAAGCGCGAGCGCTACCAGAAGGCCGGCTTCAAGAGCGTCGTCGCCCACGCGAAGGGGGCCGAGGTCTCGACCATCCGCGCCGGCCTGTTCGACCTCGACGCGATCATGAAGGGGAACTGAGCGGCGCTCAGATGTCGGTCATGATCGTCGTCGCGACGTAGTCGGCGGCGAAGATGGCGACGATGCTGGCGACGACCGCCTTCGCGGTGGCCTCGCCCACGCCGCGCGCGCCGCCGGAGGCGAAGAAGCCCTTCTTGCAGCAGATGGTGCTGACGATGGTGCCGAAGATCATGCTCTTCACCAGCAGCATCCGGATGTCGCTCCACTTGACGAACTGCTGGATGCGGTCGACGAAGACGCCGGGATCGATGTTCTGCCAGAGCACCGCGACGACGTAGGCGCCGATCATGCCGGCGATGCCGAACGCCAGCGCGAGGAGCGGCAGCACGATCACGGTGGAGACCACGCGGGGCACGACGAGGTACTGGATCGGGCTCACGCCCATCGTGGTGATCGCGTCGATCTGCTCGGTGACCCGCATGTTGCCGAGCTCGCTCGCCATGGTGCTGCCGGCGCGCGCGGTGACGACCACCGCGGCGAGGACCGGCGCGAGCTCGCGCGCGAGCGCCAGCGCCACGACGCCGCCGACCATGCCCTCGGCCGAGAACTGACGGAAGCCGACGATGGTGCTCACGGTGAACGCCATGCCGGTGAAGACGCCGACCAGGCACGCGATGAACAGCGAGCCGGCCCCGATGAACTCGATGGCGAGGAGGAACTGCGCGATCCGGAACGGCGGCCGCACGAGCCACGTCGCCGCCTTGGCGAAGAGGAGGACGGTGGCCCCGACGTCGTCGAGCAGGCCGAGCACCGGATCGACGACGGTGTCGACGATGGTGAAGAGGCCACGCTTCGGCCCGTCCGCGAGGTGCGAGTCCTCCAAGGTCCGCGCAGTCTAGCGCTAGTATCGCCGGCGTGACACCTCGCGCGACGGTCGTCCTCCTCGGAGCAGCAACCTTCCTCGCGGCGTGCTCGTCGGACGATCCGCCGGCCAGCCCCCTCTCGTCCGCGGACGCCGGCCCCGCGATCCGCGTGAGCGGGCTGCCGCAGACGTGCACGCGCGGCCCGAAGAGCGCGGACCGCCCCGCGACGTGCAACGGCGCCGCCGAGCTGTGCGATCGCGCCTACGACCGGGTGACCGTGCCGATGACGCACAACGCGATGTCGAACGCGGACGACGGCTGGAGCTCGCCCAACCAGACGCACGGGATCGCCCGCCAGCTCGCCGACGGCATCCGCGGGATGATGCTCGACGTCCACTACTTCGACGTGGAGGCGAACCGGAACGCGAGCGAGCGGCTCGAGACCGCCACCGCGCCCGATCAGATCTACCTGTGCCACTCGCTGTGCGCCCTGGGGAAGCGGCGCCTGCTCGACGGCCTGTGCGAGATCACGACGTTCCTCGACACGCATCCGGGCGAGGTCCTGTCGATCGTCTTCGAGACCCGCGTGGCGGACGCCGACCTCGACGCGGTGCTGCGCGCGAGCGGCCTCGTCGACTACGCGTACGTGCACGCGGCCGGCCAGCCGTGGCCGAAGCTCCGCGAGCTGATCGACACGAACAAGCGGCTCGTCGTCTTCGTCGAGACCGGCGGCGGCGAGCCGGCGTATCTCCACCCCGCCTTCGTGGGGAACATCCGCGACACGCCCTACTCGTTCGAGAACGCGAGCGACTTCTCGTGCCGCCTGAACCGCGGCGCGGCGGGCGATCCGCTGTTCCTCGTCAACCACTGGCTCGGGCGCCCGCTCGCGAACGTCACCTACGCGCAGGAGGTCAACGTCGAGGGCGTGCTCGGCAAGCGCGTGACGGACTGCACCGGCGAGGTCGGCCGGCCGCCGACGTTCGTGGGCGTCGACTTCTACGAGGTGGGCGATCTCTTCTCCGTGGTGAAGAAGGCGAACGGGCTGTGATGGACGGCACGCGCAAGTTCACGCTGTTCGTCGCCGCCGGCGTCGTGGCGGTGTCCGTGCTCACGTGGGTGCGTCGCCCGCAGCCGGGCCCGATCGAGAGCTTCCTGCCGCTCGACGGCGATCGCGCGATCGTCTTCCGGCGGAACGACGTGCAGCTCGTCGACCGAGGCGTCGTCCGCTGGGAGCGCGAGGGTCCTGCCGGCGCGACCGTGGATGCCGACGGCATCGTCGTCGTGCGGTCGCGGCGCCGTGACGTCCCGGTGCTCGAGGCCTACGACGCGCGCGACGGGCGTACGCTCTGGCAGCTCCTGCCGATGGGCGAAGCGCGCGATCCGCGCCGCGCGGCGTTCGAGCTGATGAACCTGTCGCTCCTCGCGACCGACAACCGCGTGATCGCGTTCCACGGTCACGAGCTGAGGTCGCCGGAGGCCGACTTCGTCCGCGTCTCCGGCATCGACGCGAGGACCGGCGTCGAGCGCTGGCACACCGATCTGTCGGGCGCGCAGGGTGCCTACGGCCCCGCGTGGCTGCGCGGCACGTCGCTCGTCGTGTTCACCTGGAACGCGCTCTCGCTGATCGACGCCACGAGCGGCACATCGCGCGCGCAGGTGGCGGCCGATCCGGATCCGTGCGTGACGGCGACCCACGCCTGGTTCACCTCGGGCGGCCAGCTGCACGCGCTCTCGCTCGCCGACGGGGCGATCCGCACGCTCCCGCGGCCGATCGACGCGCCGCTGCAGCTCCACGGCCTGTGCGCGATGCACGACGGTTGGCTGTGGGTCGCGGCCTCGGACCGCTACGGCCAGAAGGCGGATGCGTTCGCGCCGATGTGGATGCTGGCGCTCGATCCAGCGACCGGCGCGCTGCAGGCGCAGATCGACCTCGGGTCCGTGCGCGTCGGCTCGCCCGACGATCAGCGCGCCGCGGAGTCGGTGCCGGACACGCTCCCCCTCTCGGGCGAGGCCACGCGCTTCGTGCCGCTCGTCGTCGAGGAGTCGCGTGCGGCGCCGCGCATGCTGATGCTCGATCTCGATGCGCGACACGTCGCCTGG
>JBDHVD010000355.1:0-9653 GCA_039809525.1 Labilithrix sp.
CGTCGAGCGCCGGCTTCCGCACGAGGAACGAGACGAGGATCGCCGCAGCGATCACCGCACTGCCGACCGAGAGCCATCCGATGAAGCCGATGCCGTCCAAGCGCCTCGCATGAGACTCGCGGCGAGCCGGCGAATCAAGGTCGTCGTCGCCACGAGCGCGCTGATGATGGTGTCGGCGGCGGACGACGCCCGAGCCGAGCCGCTCCGCCTGCGCGGCGACGCGCTCGTGCAGACGCGGTCGCCGGTCGGGCTCCTCGTCCTGCGAGGCGAGGACAAGCTCCGCCCATGGCTCGACGCCGAGACGGTGACCTGGCTCGGCGTGACCGACGCGCCGAGCGGGACGGGCGACGTCCTCTCGCTCTCGGTGCGGATGCGCGATCCGAAGAGCGGCTCGGAGATGCGCGCGGGGCGCATGATCGTCTCGATGGGCGCGGTCCGGCCGCTCCAGCTCGACGGCGCGCGGGGGCTCGTGCGCGCGTTCGGCGGGACGACCGCGGAGGCGTTCGGGGGCTTCCCCGTCGTCCGCCGCTTCGATTACCGCACGTTCGACTGGGCCGCGGGCGGCCGCGTCGGCCAGCAGCTCGGCGACGCCGCCACCTTCGGCGCGTCGTATCTCCACCGGCGCAGCGACGGCCGTCCCGCGGACGAGGAGGCGGGCGCCGACTTCGCGTACACGCCGTCGCCGACCTTCACCGCCGCGAGCCGCGCGGCCGTCGACCTCGTCACGCGCGGCATCACCGACGCGCTCGTGTCCGCAAGCGTGCAGGGCAAGGACCTCCGCACCGAGATCTTCACCACGCACCGATCGCCCGGGCGCCTCCTCCCGAGCACCTCGCTCTTCTCCGTGCTCGGCGACTACGCGGCGACGAGCTTCGGCGGGACGCTCCGCTGGCGCGCGTTCCCCCGCCTCGAGCTCGTCGCGACGGGCAGCGCGCAGGTCCAGCACGTCGACATCGGCGGCCAGGGCACCGGCCGCGCGACGCTCGCGCTCGACGACGAGTGGGCGTCGTACCTCGGAGTCGAGGCGCGCCGCGTCGACTTCAACGGCGCGCGCTGGACGGGCGCACGCGCGATCGCGAGCGTGCCGCTCCGCTGGAGCCTCCGCGCGTCGACCGAGCTCGAGCTCGTGGTGCCCGACGATCCGCGCGACCGCGGCGCGGTCTGGCCATGGGGGCTCGGCGCGCTGTCGTGGCGATCGGAGAGCGGATGGGAGACGGCGGCGGCCATCGAGGCGTCGTCCGGCCCCGAGTACCGCTCCGAGGTGAACGTCCTCGCGCGTCTCTCCTATGCGTTCGAGAGGAGCGCGCCCCGACGATGATCCGCCGCCTCGTGCTCCTCCTCTTGCCGCTCGTGCTCGCCGCGTGCGCGGGCCTCCTCGGCATCAAGCCGAAGGACGTGCAGCGCCCGTTCGAGCATCACAAGCACTCCGTCGCGGGCATCAACTGCCTCGAGTGCCACGCGGGCATCACGGGCGCGGGCGACACCGGCCCGCTGCACCTTCCGTCGCGCGAGAAGTGCGTCTCGTGCCACACGAAGCCCCACGACGCGCGCGCGTGCGAGGGCTGTCACGGCCAGAGCCACACGCGCACCGAGGCCGAGCTCGCGCGCACGCACCTCAAGTTCGGCCACGACAAGCACCTGAAGACGCTCGCCGGGCAGTGCGTGCCCTGCCACAGCGCCGCGGGCAAGACCGAGCAGCCTTCGCTGCGCCCGGGCATGGCGCAGTGCTTCTCGTGCCACGCGCACAAGGACCAGTGGAGCACGCGCGCGTGCGACGCCTGTCACGTCGACCTGCCCGCCGAGCTCGCGCGCCCCTCGAGCCACGTGGTGCACGAGGGCGACTTCGTCCGCGAGCACGGCATCCGCGCGGCGAGCGCGCGCGATCTCTGCGCGACCTGCCACGGCGAGCCCTTCTGCGCGCAGTGCCACGGCGTCACCGTCCCCACCCTCCCCTGGCGGCTCGGGTTCGATCAGCCGCGCATGCAGGGCCTTCATCGCGCGGGCTTCCGCCTCCGTCACGCCGACGAGGCGCGCGCCAACCCGGGCCTCTGCACGACGTGCCACCAGCAGGATCGGTTCTGCGCCGACTGCCATGCCGACAAGCACGTGGGCGCGACGCCCGGCTCGCGCAGCCCGCATCCGCCCGGCTGGGTGCGCGCGCGCGGCGGCGAGCACGGGCGCGAGGCCCGCATGGATCCGGGCTCCTGCGCCTCGTGCCACGGCGGATCGGGCGAGGCGCTCTGCGTCGGCTGCCATCGCGTCGGCGGCCCCGGCGGCAACCCCCATGGCCGCGGCTTCTCGAGCGCCCTCGACAAGGGCCGCGACGAGCCGTGCCGCCAGTGCCACGTGCCATGAGCGACGCGTCGAAGAAGCGCGCGAGGGTCCTCGCCCTGATCGTCGCCGGAGTGGCGATCGCCGTCGCGGCGTACTTCGCGCTTCGTGCGCGCGAGGCGCCGGTCACGCCGACCGAGGCGGTCCCGCCGACGTGGAGCGACGCACGCACCTCGCCGATGCACGCCGCGCACGTCGGTCGCGAGAAGATCGCGTGCACCGAGTGCCACGCCGGCGGCTTCGACCGGAAGCCCGAGGCCTCGATCTGCGCGCGCTGCCACGAGCGAGAGGCGAAGAAGCCCCACCTCGCGGACGCCGCCGCCCCCTGCCTGACGTGTCACGCGTTCGGCGCGAAGGCGAAGTCGCCCGCCTGCGTCGACTGCCACGTCGCCGGCGACGACGCGCGGGCGAAGAAGGTGAAGCAGCACGCGCGCGCCGACCTCGCGTGCACCTCGTGCCACCACCCGCACGGCGAGGACAAGGGGCGGCTCGCCGACTGCACCGCGTGCCACACCGGCGCGTCCGCCACGCACGGCCGCTTCGCGGCGTCCGGCGCCGACGCCGACGCCGGCATCGACGCGGCGGTGCTCGCGTTCGCCGGCGATGCCGGCGACCTCCGCGCCGCGAGCGCCCCGCTCGGCCTCGCGCCCGACCACCCGCCGCCGGGTCAGGTCTGCAGCGCGTGCCACCAGCCGCACCGCGCGAAGGAGGCCGCCGTCGACACATGCCAGACGTGTCATGTCTCACCGCCGCCCGGCGCGCCGGCCGCGCCGCGCATCCTCGCCTCCGGCCCGCGCGTCGCCGGTCACGAGGCATGCATCATGTGTCACGAGCCGCATCGCGCGCGCAAGGCCGACGTCCGCGCATGCGACGGCTGCCACGCCGATCATCGCGGCGCGTCCGCCGTCCAGGCCCACGCCGCGTGCACGACGTGTCACCAGCCGCACGCGCCCACGCTGGCCGCCTCCGCCTGCGCCAGCTGCCACGCGGGCAAGACAGCGCTCGCGGCGACGAAGGTCTCCGCCCACGCGTCGTGCGAGAGCTGCCACGATCCGCACGAGCCGAAGGCGTCCCCCGCCCTCGCCTGCGCGAAGTGCCACGCGAGCGTCGCGCCCGCACACCCGCCCGCGAAGACCGGCGCGTGCACCGGCTGCCACGAGCCGCACCCGAAGAAGCCCGACGTCGTCGCCGCCGCGTGCTCCTCGTGCCACACGAAGGCCTCGAGCGATCACGCGTTCCACGCGCCGAAGGCGACGTGCACCGGCTGCCACTCGCCGCACCAGTTCGCGACCGCGACGGCGAAGGCGACCGGCGCGGCCGGCGCCGCCTTCTGCGCGCGCTGCCACGACGCGCAGGTGAAGGCCGTCGCCCCGCGCACCGGCCACGCCGATTGCCGCGGATGCCACGGCGAGCCGCACGCGCCGACCAAGAAGCCCGCGTGCCAGACGTGCCACGCGCAGGAGGCGGCCACCGCGCCGAAGGGCCACGCGCAGTGCACGAGCTGCCACGAGCCGCACTCGGGCTCGCTCGGAAACCATGCATCCTGCACGAGCTGCCACACCGGCAAGGACAAGGCGCTCCACGGCAACGTCTCGCACGGCGGCGCGCAGGGCTGCGCGTCCTGCCACCGCCCGCACGGTCCGAAGGGCCTCGCCTCGCCGCCCGCCTGCACGACGTGCCACGCGGCGGCGAAGCTCCCCGGCCTGCACGCGAAGCCGACGCACGCCGCGAGCTGCACGTCCTGCCACTCGTCGCACGCGCCGCCGCATCCCGACCGCGCGACGTGCACGAGCACCTGCCACGTCGATCGCAAGAACCACCAGCCCGAAGCGAAGCTCTGCATCGGCTGCCACGTCTTCCGCGACTAGCGAGCCGGAGCACGCAGTCTCCCCCGCCGGTCGCCACCGGCGTCGCCGGCCCACGCGGCGGCATCCGTCCCGTCGACGACGACGCGGCCATCGCTCTGGAGAACCCAATCGTCATCGGGATTCTCTGTGCAGGTCCGCGTTTCGAGTCGCCTGAAATCGTCCTGCGGATGCACGCGCGCGCGGAGACACAGGTAAGATCCATCCGCGCGGCCACGCCTCGGCCCCCAGTTGCGCCTCCAGCGTGGTGAGCCCCCGCCATCGGCCGCGCTCACCATCGCGGCGCGCCCGATCGTCTCGCTCGAGCCGGCCACGCCGGCGCGGATCTTCTCGAGCCTCTTCTCCTTGCTGGGACCCAAGCGGACAGCTCGCCGCCTTCGCCCCGCCTGATCGTCACGTGGACAGGCTCCGAGCGAACGGAGCCCGCCTCGCCTCAGCGGGTCGACGGCTGCGGCCTGCATCGAAACGTGGTGACGTGCCCGCTGTCGTAGGTGTGCGTGTATTCGAACGCCACGGCGTCGCCGGTCCACGCGCCGACGTCCTTCCCCTCGAGGACGACACGACCATCGGTCTGGAGGACCAAGTCGTCACCGGGGTTCTCCGCGACGCGACAAGTGGTCCCGTCGAAGTGAAGCGAGACCTCGATACCGGTCGGACCGTAGCCACGCCCGCCGTTGCACTCGTAGTCGCCCGCGCATTTCTCGACGAGGCCCGGCGTCTTCCTCGGGCCCGTGGTCGCCGGCTCGGATGGACACGGCTCATCCGCGCTCGGCGCCGGGCTCGTCTCGCCGTTGCGGAGCGCACCCGGGTCTCCGTTGCGCTCGTCCGCATCGGCGGCGCAGGCAAACAGGGTCAGCGAGGCAAGCGCGATGGCAATCGTCTTCGTCATGGTGCCCCCCGTCGTGCAGGGCCCCGTTCGAGTCGCCTGAAATCGTCCTGCGGATGCGCGACCTCGCAGTGAGCCACGTGGAATCTCATCCATTCGCCGTGGCGAGGGGTCCTGGGTCTCAGCGAGCCAGCGTCAGCGGCGAGGTATCCGCTGACCGCTGCGCAGCGTCCCGATGCCGGGCAGCGACGACGCCGGCCGCCCCGCGACCGCACGCAGTGGTGCTCGAGACGCCCGCGCGATCATGGCGCTCGCACTTCGGCCCAGCTGGAGGGGGCCAAAGCGAGCGCCATGCCGCGCACCGCGGCTCCACGAGTCGTGCAGCCGTCGAGCGCCGCCATCACGTGCAGCGATCCTCCTTTCGTACTGCCCCGCGCAGGGCTGTCCTACGCTCGCACGTCAACCGACGCGCGAACGATCGGGCGCCATCTTCGGCGCATCCGTCGACCGCAGCTGCCCGTGCCGGCGCCAGCCGACCGCGAGGAGCCAGGTGCGTGGGCGTGGCGGTCGCCACGAGTCGTCCTCGGTCGGATCGCGCGCGCAGCGGTCGATCCATCCGTCGAACCATGCAGCGGAGGAGAAGGGATCGAGGAACGATGCTCCACGCGCCGCCTCGCCGTGCTTCTTCGCGTTCTGCAGGACATAGAGGAGCGTGTTCTTCACCTCGCTCGGCGTCGCGAGATCGTGGCGGTGATAGCGGTGGTCCCAGACCTTCCCCTTCCGCCGGCGGAGGAGCGCGTCGAGGCGCTTGGCGAAGCGGATCGCGAGGCTGCGCATCCCCGACGAGAGCGCGCGCGCATCCGAAGCCTCGCCGATCAGGTGGACGTGATCGTGCTGAATCGAGTGCGCGGTGATCTGGAAGTCGTCGCGCGGCCTCTCGGCGAGGAGGCGGAGGAACATCACGCGCACGAGCTCGCAGCGGAGCGACGGCAAGCCGCGCCGCGCACGCAGCGTGAGGTGCACGGGTTTTCCGCGTGCGTGCGGCGGACGCTTGCGATGCGGGACGCGCCGGCGCGCTCCCGCGGGACGGCCCGCGCCCTTCCTCTTCCCTCCATGTCCCGCGGTGCGCGCGAGCGCGAGCTGCTTGGGTCGCGCCGTCCCCTTTCGCTTCCCCTTCCCCATACGCGACTGACCATGCGCACCCCCACGCACGATCACAATCCTCCTTTTCATCTCCCCTGTTCGCCTGCGACAGCTCGTGTCGCGCAGCGCGCGGACAGCGGCCGTCACTCGATGGCGGCGATGGTGATTCGCGCAGACGCTCGTCGCGCGGGGCCTCGAGGAAGGCGCGGCGGTCCTTGGGCACATCGGCCCTGCCGAAGCGAGCACGCCCTTCTCGCGGTTCGTGCACCACCCGCGCTCCACTTGATTGGGGCGATAGTGATGCCCCGCGCGCACGCGTCATCGGCCGCCGTGCGCCGCGCCGTGGAATCGCACGGGCAGCGCCGGCTCCTCGGCTGCGGCGATCGTCCAGTGGGCCGAGCGGGCGCGTCTCACGGGCGATGCTCCAACAGCACTGGCAACGAGCTCCTCTGTCCGAGGGCGTGCGATGCCGCCGAGATGCACCACCCGCGCTCCACTTGATTCGGGCGATAGTGATTCGTGCGAGCGCTCGTCGCGCGGAGCCGCGAACAAGGCGGCGAGGAACGCGCGAAGGCCATCCCTCGCTCGCACGTAGCCCGGCCTAAACGACGACGTCCTTCTCGCTCTTCGCGCTCCACTTGATTGAGGCGATAGTGATTCGCGCGGGCGCTCGTCGCGCTTGGCCTCGAGGGCACGCGCGGCGGTCCTTGGGCACGTCGCCCCGCCTGGAGCGGCGGGTCACTCGACTCGGGCGATCTCTCGCTCAGCGGGTGACGAAGCCGTCGACGTGCGTGGCGTTGGTGCGCGGGCCGTGGCACTGCTCGCACGCGGCGGTCGCGGGGTGCGGGGGCGGAGGCGGGCTCGCATGGCATGCGCCGCATGCGCGCGCGGTCGGGCCGTCGGTCCAGCGCGGCGCGGGGCGGGAGGCGCCGGAGCCTTCGTGGCAGTAGGTGCCCGCGCAGGTCTTCGTCGCCGGATCGTACGTCGCGCGGCGGCCGCCGTTCGCGGCGAGGCCGAGGAGGCGCACGGCGGCGGCGCCGCGTCCGACGGGGTGGCGATCGCCGGGGCCGGGCACGTCGTGGCAGGTCTCGCACGCGACGGGCTTCGCCTCCGCGGGCGCGGCGTGCGCGGGATGGGCGCCAGTGCTCGGCCACGGGCTGTCGCCCTGCCCGTGGCAGGCGCCGCACGTGCCGCTGCCGTCGCCGAGATCGACGCGGCCGTTGACGTGCAGCTTCGGCGCGGAGAGCGCGGTGCCGTTCGCGTTCGCCTCGCGATGGCAGCTCGTGCATGCGCCGCGGTAGTGGTTCGGCGGGGGCGAGCCGTGGCAGTCGTTGCACGTCATCGGCGACGCGAGCGCCTCGTTCCACGTGACGGTGGGACGCGCGCCGCCGTGCGCGTGGCACGTGCCGGTGCACGCCTTCGTCGCCGGATCGAAGCGCGCGTCGCGGCCGGCGCGCGCGTAGTCGAACCACACCTCGACGAAGCCGTCGGCGTGCGTGCCGCGGGGATCGCCCGCGGAGGGCTGCGGGTGGCACGTGCTGCACGCGAGGCCCTCGGCGTGCGTGCCCGTCGGTCCGGCGTGCGGGGCGTGCGAGCGATCGGCGGCGGCCTCGGGATGAAAGCAGGGATCGCGCGGCGGGTAGAGCTTGCCGGGCGCACCGTGGCAGGTGCCGCATCCGAGCGTGCCGCCGGGCTCGTCGTGGCACGTCGTGCACGAGGTCGCGCCGGGCGCCGCGAACGCGAAGCCGCCGGGCTTGACGGGGACGCCGTCGTGGCAGCGGCCGCACGCGTCGCCGTCGGACGCATCGAGCATGGGGGCGTAGCGCTTCGCGCGGAGGAAGTTGCCGTGGCTGTCGGGCGAGCGCGGATCGAAGAACGCGCGCGGATGCGCGCCGCCGCGCGTGCTGGGCGCGCCGCCCGCCACCCAGCGCTCGAGCTTACCGCGCTCGTCGGGTGTCACGAGCGTCACGTGATCGGGACGCGCGAGCGCGGACACGATCGGCGCCGGACGGTCGCCGGCCGGAGCGATGGCCGAGGCGCCGGACGCGACGCAGCCGACCGCGGGGCCATAGTTGTCGGCGGCCCAGCCGCCGGGAGGCGCAGCTCCTGCGTGGCAGCCCGCGCACTTTGCACGGAGGAGCTCGCCGACGTCTTCGCGGTACGTCGGCGCCTCGCTGGTGTCGGTTCTCACCGACGTGCATGCGGAGAGCGCGATGACCGAGAGAGATACGCCGGTGACAGAAGCTCCGAGCGTCTGATAAAGGGAGTGGCGCACGGCTTTGCTCGGGGGTTGGGGTGCGTGGCGCACGGCGTGCAGTGCGCGACACCTCAGTACCGACCGGAGATCTACCGAATGACGCTGTCCCGCACCACCGGCTTCCTCTTCGTCCTCATGGCAACGACCTTCGGCCTCGTCGCGGGCGCCTGCGGGACCGACGGTGAGAACGGTGCCGCCGGCGCCCAGGGCACCCCTGGCCCCGCGGGTCCCGCCGGACCGCCCGGCCCTGCCGGCGGCGCGGCGGCGGACGGCGGCGCTCCCGGCCTCGGAGGCGCGTGCACGCAGCCCTGCCACACGTTCAACGGCGTCGTCGATCAGTGGCGCTTCAGCAACCACTCGCATCCGCAGAAGAGCGAGGTCGGTGGTGGAGCGTGCGGCAACTGCCACGCGCTCGACGGCATCCAGCAGCGCGTCGCGAACAAGTACGTCATCGCGGCCGACGCGAGCGCGCCGACGAACGTCGCGCAGGGGCACCTCGGCTACCGCTCGGCGACGAACGCCGCCTCGGAGATCGCCTACGCGGGCGCGTCGGTGATCGGGCGCATCCACTGCTCGACCTGCCACGACTTCAACCCGACGAACGATCCGCACGTGACGGGCAAGTACGTCGCCGGCCAGGCGCCGCTCCGCGTGGCGGGCGGCGCGACGGACAACGTCTACCTCGAGAAGAGCGCCGACGCGGGCGCCTCGACGGGCACCGCGCTCGCGTACAAGTCGGCCAACACCTGCGTGTTCTGTCACAAGTCGCGCAAGGACGTGACCGCGTACATCGACCCGACGACGAACAAGCTCACGAGCACGACCTGGGGTCCGCACGAGGGCCCGCAGGCCGACATCTACTCGGCCCAGGGCGCCTACCAGCTCGACGGCAAGCTGTACGGCAGCTCGGAGCACGTCACGATCGCGAACAAGTGCGTCACCTGCCACATGGCGCCGGTCGCGACGAACGGCAACGTGCCCGACCACACCATGAAGCCGACGGTGAAGACCTGCACCGGGACGGCGGGCTGCCACTCGCAGTACACCGGCACGACGTTCGACATCCTCGGCGGACAGACGAGCGTGAAGAAGGCGCTCTTCGAGCTCCAGGGCCTGTTGAACGGCGCCGGGCTCCTCACGCGCTCGGAGTCGGCGCCGTACGTCGCGATCGAGGAGGCCGAGCTCGGCGACGGTCAGTTCCCCCTCGACAAGGTGCGCCCGGGCCTGACGG
>JBDHVD010000356.1:0-9651 GCA_039809525.1 Labilithrix sp.
GCGGATAGCGCGCGCCCGGAAGCACGCCGTCGTCCGTCGTGTCGCTCGTCGCCTTCACGCGCGTGAAGCAGGCGTGCCGGAACGCGAGGTCCTCGCCCGCCGACAGACGCAGCGGCTGGCCCGCGAGGCCGGCCGGGTTCCGCGCGAGCGCGATGGGATCGGTCGCGCGCGCGACCCACGCGCCGGCTCGTCCCATCGGCTCCGATCCCTCCTCGGGGTAGGCGAACGAGGATGCCCGCGCCGATCCGGTCGCGAGGAGCAGCGCGAGCGCGATCCTCAGCGATCGCATGCGAGGCTCTGGCATGCCTCGAGCTCCGGCGCGCACCGCTCGCGCACGCATGCGCGGCATGCCTCGCCCATCGCCGCGCACTCCGCCTCGCACTTCTTCGCCGTGCACGCGAGCTGCGGGAAGAGCTTCGCGGTGACGTTCGGGCACGACTGCGTGATGCAGCGCTGCCAGCACTCGCCGACCGTCGGATCGTTCCGCTCGAAGTGCGGGCGATCGGAGACGGGGCACTGCTCGAGGCACGCGGTGGTCGCGGCGCACGATGCGCCGCCCGTGCCGTGGCCGTGCATGTCCTCGCAGGCCTCGTCCCCGGGCGCCATCGCCGGGAAGTAGAATGCATTGAACATACACATTTCGTCCCGCTCGGCGCTCGGGCCCTGGGTCACCGCGCGGTCGTCGTTGCTCTCGTAGTCGCACTCGAAGCGGATCTTCGAGCCCGCACGCACCGGCAGGTAGCCGGCGAAGAACGTGGGGTGCTGGCCGTCCTTCGTCGTGTAGAACGGCGTCGCGCTCGGCGGGCCGTCCGGCGGATCGACGTAGGCCGCGTACCCGCGCCCGCGCGCGTGCATGTGCGCGGCGGCGCTGAGGAGCGTGACGTCGCGCGCGATGGTGCAGGTCATGCCCGCCCGGGCCTTGCCGCGCGGCGGGACCACGATGAACGGATCGTAGAAGCGCAGGACGCCCGCGCGGTGCTCGACCGCCGACGCGGCCATCGTGCGGAGCTCGAGGTGCACGCTCGCCCGGCGCGGGGACGCCGCCGCGTTGAGGAAGTGGCCTTGCAGGAGCAGGATCTCGCCGGGCCGGAACGCGAGCGCGGCGGCCGCGGGGAAGTCGGCGTTCGCCTCGCGCGTCTGCCCGCCGGTCACGTAGGTGGTGACGTTGCCGAGCACGCCGTCGTGCTCTCCGCACGGGACGGTCGCGCCCATGTCGTCGGTCCACGCGGTCTTCGTCGTGCGGTAGAGGAGGTAGTGGTGCCCGCCCTCGGAGAGCGCGTGGCGCCCGCCGCGCACGAAGACCTCGGCGTCGCCCGGTTGCGCCGCCGGCATGCGGACGTAGCGGCAGAGGGTCTTCTCCTCGCCGGGCGCGAGATCGCCCTCGAGGGAGAAGGCGACCGTCTCGCCCTCGTCGGACGAGGGCACGGCGCCGCAGGCGACGGCACACAGAAGAAGGAGGAAGAAGAAGGGGAGAGCTCGGCTCACGCCCATGAGTGGGGGCAGCCCCTCCTCTTTTATGAGCCGTTCAGATCTCGCCGTACGCCCGCGACACGATCCGGCGGGCCACCGTCTGGATGCCCGTGTGCTCGAACGTGTTCGTCGTCAGGTCGAGGGCGGCCGCGATCACGTCGAGCTTGTCGTCGGCGACGTCGACGTACTCGCGGACCTTCGCCAGCAGGCCCTCGCGCGTCATGCCGCGATCGGTCGCGAACGCGCTCAGGCGCTCGCCCGCATCGGCGACGTTCTCCTCGACGAGCTGCTTCTTGCGCGCGAGATCGCCGGGCAGGTGCTCGGCGACGAAGCGGAAGACGCGGTGGTTCGCGAGCGCATCGGCCTCGACGTTCTTCAGCGCATCGAAGATCTTCGCCAGGAAGTCGGGCCCGAGGGGGATGATGCAGTCGAAGGCGAGCCACGCGACCATGCGGATGCGCTCCTCCTTCGCGTACGCCGCGACGCTCGTCGAGAAGTCGCCGAGGCTGTCACCGGGGATGCCGTTCGTGAGGGTGAACGCCACGAGCTCGGCGGCGAGCTTCACCGCCGCGTCGACGGCCTGCACCGTGTCCGGCTTCGGCGCGACGTCGCGGACCTTCTCGAACAGCTCGACCCGGTCGGCGACCATGCTGAAGAGCGACGCGAGGCCCGCACCGGTCGCGACGTGATCGACGCCCTGGTAGACGGCGACCGCGCGCTGGTAGCCCTGCGCGGGGTCGTTCCACAGCGCCATCGCGCGCTCGCCGACCTGCTGGATGACGCCCTGGTCCTCCTCGCCGGTGACCTCCTTGATCATGTCCTCGAAGACGGTGATGTTCCGCCACTCGCCGGGCACGACCCAGTCGAGCGCGCCGAGCAGGCGCGTGGTCAGGCTGTTCTGCGGGAGACCTTCGACGAGGACGTGGAGCGGTTCGGTCATGGCGATCAGAGCCTCTTCAGGTCGAACTTCTCGAGGAGCTTCTTGCGCGCGTCGTGATCGAGCGATGGGCTCGACACCTTCACCTGGTAGCGATCCTTCACGAGGACGGTCGTCTGGTTCTTGCCGACGGTGGTCATCGGCCAGTCCCCGAGCTTCTCCTTCGCGCCGTCGAACTTCGCCTTCGCCTCGGCGTTGGCGTTCGTGTCGGCGATCGAGAGCGTCGCGACGTCCTTGCCGTCCTTCTGCAGCTTGGCCTCGGCGAACCCGTCCTTCTCCTGGGTGAAGACGCGCTTGCAGCCGTCGACGCCGTCGGGCGGGAACGCGGCGTTGAACGTCGAGCCCTCGGCGACGGGGCCGGCGGACGCGATCGGGGCCGGCGTCGAGGCGGCCGCCGCCGCGTCGTCCCACCGCGTGGACTTCGGCTCGGACTTGCACGCGACCAGCGCCGCCGCAGCCAGAACGAGCGCGAGAGCGCATCCGTGGATCCGCATGAGGGCGCCCATTCAATCGGGAGGAGCACCCGCCGTCAACGCGGCTAGACTCGTGGTCGGATGCGCCTGGTCAGCCTCCACGACAAGGACGTGATCGAGGCGGCCCTGCGCCGCGATCCCGCCATGCATCTCTACGAGCTCGGCGATCTCGACGACTTCTTCTGGCCGCAGACCACGTGGTACGGGCTCGAGGACCGGGGCGCGCTCCGCAGCGTCGCGCTCGTCTACGCGGCCGACGAGCTGCCGGTCGTCATCGCACTCGCGCGCGAGGGACAGACCTGGACGGTGACCGCGCTGCTCGAGCGCATGCGCCACATCCTGCCGCGGAGGTTCTACGCGCACCTCGCCATCGGCGCCGGGCGCGCGCTCGGTGCGGGCTTCGTGATCGAGCCGCACGGCCTGCACGAGCGGATGCTGCTCACGGATTGGGGCCCGCTCGAGGAGGTCGACACGTCGGTCGCGGTCCCGCTCGGACCGAGCGACGCGCGCGAGCTCGAGGAGATGTACGCCGACGCCTATCCCGCGAACTGGTTCGATCCGCGCATGCTCGAGACGGGCACGTACTTCGGTGTCCGCGACGGCGACGTCCTCGCGTCGGTCTCGGGCGTCCACGTCGTGTCGCGGCGCCATCGCGTCGCCGCGCTCGGCAACGTCGCCTCGCGCCCGCAGTACCGAGGCCGCGGCTTCGCCCGCATCGCGGTGGCCGCGACGTGCCTCTCGATGCGCGGCGAGATCGATCACCTCGGGCTCAACGTCGACGCGGTCAACGCCGAGGGCTTGCGCCTCTACAAGGGCCTCGGCTTCGATCGCATCGCGAGCTACGAGGAGATGCGCGTCGGCACGTGATGGACTTCCCCGTCCTCTACGTCCTGTTCATCGGAGCCGCCGTCGGCCTCCTGCTCTGGGCCGTCGTCCGCCAGAGCGAGATCTTCCGCATCGAGATCGAGGACGGCCGCCCGCGCATCGCCCGCGGGACGCCGCCGCCCGGCTTCCTCGACGACGTCCGCACGATCGCGAAGCACGTCGAGGCCGGCGTGGTGCGCGCGGTGAAGGAGGGCGGCCAGCCGCGCATCGTCGCGTCTTCGTCGATCGACGACGCGACGCTCCAGCGGCTGAGGAACGCGTTCTCGGTGCGCCGGAAGCGCTGACCCGTACGGCTCAGGCGACGACGACGGCACCGGCGCCGCCGGCGCGCAGGAACCGACGTCGCGTCAGCAACCAGCGAGGACGATCGCCGGAGGCAGGACGCCCCAGCGCTTCTTACGAACGCGGCGGACGAACGCGAGGAGGGCACTCATGTCGGGCGCTTCGTATTCGAAAACCTCGGGTGATGCAAGATCGTGTCTGCGGCCCGGGGCCCGAGGGCGGTTCTTACTTCGTATTTCCATTGGGATAGCGCGGTCCTGCGCGCCTCTAGGATTCGCCGCCCGGGAGGTCCCCATGCGTCGTTCGTGCATCACGCTCCTCGTCTTCGCCCTCGCGGCATGCGGCTCGGACGGCTCGGACGGAGGCGCCGCCGGCGATCCCGGCGCGTCGAGCGGCGGCGGCACGTCGGGCACGACGCCGGGCGGAGGAGCGAGCAGCGGCGGGGGGCCGACCGAGGAGGTCGCGAAGGACCTCGTCGGCGTGTGGACGCTCGAGGGCGAGGACGCGCGCGGCACGTATCGCGGGCAGGCGGAGGTCCGGGCCGAGGGCGGCGCGTACCGCTTCATCCGCACGGTGCGCTACGACACGGTGAAGGTCGAGGGCGGGCGCGAGCTCCACTGGGCGTTCCTCGGGACGGCGAAGGGCGATCCGACGAAGGAGCTCGCGATCGACGTGGTGCTCGAGAACCGCGCCTTCATCGTCGCGCGCGGAGGGATCACGCGGAAGGCGAGCGACGCGCCCGTCGCGGTGACGGGCACCGTCCGCTTCGAGGCGGGCAAGGCGAAGGCGAGCTACGCCGGCACTGGCGCCTCCGGCGAGGAGACGTGGACGAAGAAGACCGCGTCGGGCGCCACGCCGATCGTCGTCGTCGAGCGGACGGTCGTCCCCGCGCACGATCCGCCGAGCGCGATCGAGAAGCAGGGCTTCTTCGCGACGTACGCCTCGTTCCACGCGCTGCCCGCGGTCGCGCCGTACGTGGCGCGGCCCGAGTTCCAGGCGGCGGTCCACGGCCACGTCGTCGACAAGACCGACTACGCGTTCTACCGGGCGAACCCGAACGCGCTCCGCGTGATCGGAAAGTCGATCGACGCGATCAGCCTCGGCGAGACGCTCGCGCGCGCGAACGCGTACCGCAAGACGCTCGCCGAGAAGGCCGCCGGGTTCGACGACCAGATCGAGAGCGAGTTCCTCGATCCGACGACGGGCATGCTCCTCGACGCCGCCCCGCCCGGTCAGCCGCGCACGGTGCACCTGTCGGCCGCGCTCTGGACGGGCATCTACGCCGCGAGCCAGATCTACCGGTGGCAGGTCACCGGCGACGCGAAGGTGAAGGCGAACGTCGTCAAGACGCTCGACGGGATCCTGAAGCTGCAGGAGGTCACCGGCAACTGGAAGGTGTTCGCGCGCGCGATCCGTCCGGCGACGGGCGACCTGACGGGCGGATGGCACGCCGGCGCGGGCGCGCTGTCGAACCTCGAGTGGCTAGAGGGCGGCAACAACGACATGATGAAGGGGCTCTACATCGCGTACGCCCTCGGTCATCGCGCGCTGTGCACCGGACCGGCCACCGAGGAGGCGCTCTGCGCGCGGCTCCGCACGAACGCGAAGCACCTCGCCGACGACGTGAACGTCGACCGCGGCACCGACGAGCTCGACTCGGCGTGGCTCACCGCCGTCGTCGCGAAGGACATCGTCACGCGGACGACGTACCAGGGCAAGGCCGAGGCCGCGTGGCAGATCTACAAGACGCCGATCGCGCAGAACACGAAGCTCTACGCGCAGGGCACCGCGGACTGGAGCGGGCTGAACCTCGGCTTCGTCGGCAACCTCTTCAAGATGGTCCTCTCCGCCGGCTACGACGTCGGCGGCAACGGCGGGGCGACCTACGAGAAGGTGATCCAGGACTCGTGGGACGGCCTCCGCCGCCAGCGGCTGCCGCTCTGGAACCT
This sequence comes from Labilithrix sp., assembly GCA_039809525.1. Lineage (GTDB taxonomy): Bacteria > Myxococcota_A > Polyangia > Polyangiales > Polyangiaceae > Labilithrix. The sequence goes on from JBDHVD010000356.1 coordinate 5,997, forward strand.
GCTGCGCGGCGCCTACGGCAACGGGCCGGCGGATCCGGCGTCGATCGACGATGCGCTCTGGCGCCTGCGCGAGATGCCGTTCCCGAAGCCGATCCAGGAGGTCGATCACCGCATCGCGCCGGACTTCTGCATGTCGCCGTATCCGTCGCTGCCGTGGAAGAACGACTGGACGACGACCGATCGGACGCAGGCGCTCCGCAGCGTGCCGCTGTTCGAGGAGGCGCTCGACATCTATCGCTTCCGCCTCGAGATGCGCTACGCGGGGAGCACGCAGGGCACGCCGCCCGCGCCGGAGTACCTCATCGCGTACTGGTTCGGGCGAAAGCACGGGCTCGTGACCGCGACGGACTGAGCTATCTTGATCGAGTGAAGCGCGCGGCACTCTTCCTCTCGTTCATCTCGTTCGGCCTCGCGGCCGCGTGCGGCTCCTTCGGCAGCGCCGAGGAGGCGACGCCGCCGCCCCCGGTCGTCGCCCCAGACGCGGGCCCGGGCGCGCCCGACGGTGCCGTGCGTCCGGACCCGCCGGCGCCGCCCGACGGCGGCCAGGGTCCGGCGCCCGGCTCGTTCTGCGCGGCCGAGCAGGGCAAGAAGGTCCCGCATGTACTCTGCATGGATTTCGAGAGCGGGATCACGAAGGCGTGGCGCGGACGCGACCTCGATGACGTGTTCTCGGTCGAGGTCGGCACCGCGCAGCTCTCGCTCGGTCCGGGGAAGGACTCGCCGAACGCGCTCCGCGCGGAGGCCGCGTCGGTGGGCAAGGGAACGCTCACGACGACGCTCGCGCAGCTGCCCTCCGTCCGCCTGTCGTTCGCGCTGTTCGTCGACAAGGTGCCGGGCGCGGAGGGCGACGCGGCGGTCGTGGCGCTCGACTTCGGCTCGGGTGAGCGCATCGGGCTGCGGCTCGCGGCGAACGGGGGGAGCGTGATCGTCTCCGGTGCGCCCGCGCTGGCGCTCTCGGGCGTCCCGGCGATGACGGGGACGTGGCGGCGCATCGTCCTCGACGTGGCGAACAGCGCGGGGACCCGGATGGTCCGCGTGGCCATCGACGACACGCCCGTGCTCCAGGACGCCGTGACGAGCGGAGCGCTGCCGTCGTTCCCCACGTCGGTCACGCCTCACATCGGGGTCGACGCGGCCGCGGTCCCCTTCGCGTGGCGGCTCGACGCCGTCACCATCGATCCCGTGCCCTGATCGCCCGCCGCGACGCGGAGCGCGAAGCAGGCCCACATCCGGAACGGCCGGAAGCCCTCGGCCGCGCGCTGCACGTCCTCCGCGCTCGGCGCCGGACCGAGCCCCGCGAAGCGCGCGAGCGCCGCGACCGAGAGCGGCTCCCGAGGGAACACGTCGCGGATCCCGCACGCGCGGAGATAGATGCCGGACGACCAGAACGGCCCGATGCCCGGGAGGGCCAGGAGGCTCGCCGGCCCCGCGTCGTCGCCGAGCGCGCGCAGGCGCTCCGCGTCGAGGACGCCGTCCTTCGCCGCCCTCGCGACGGCGTGGAGGCGATCGATCTTGATCGCGGGCACGCCGCGGATGCGATCGAGGCGGAGCAGCTGCTCCGGGAGCGGGAAGTGCCCGTGCGCGTCGACGAGCGCCGCCACGATGCGCGCGGCCTGCGTCTTCGCGATCCGCTGCGAGAGGATCGCCCAGCACGCCGCTTCGTACGGCGACGAGAAGCACACCGGCCGGAGCCCGGGCACCAGCGACGCGACCGGCAGCGCGCCCCAGCCGGTGCCGTCGTGATCGAGCGAGAAGATGCGCGCGACCTGGCGCGCGATCGCCTCGCCCCTCATGGGATCGCTCACCCGCCCGCGGAGCGCGCCGTCGAACGAGAGCGTCACGTCCACCGGCGCGAGGTCGCCGTCGGCGAGGAGCGAGAGCCGGACCTCGCGCGCGTCACCGGCCCAGACGTGGGCGAGCGGCGCGAAGCGCGCGAGGACGGTGAAGGCCGCCGGCCAGGAGAACGATCCGCGGGGTGTCAGCTCGAACGAGGCTCCGGTCATGCTCCCACCCTGAGCCGACCGCATGACAGCCTTTTGTCAGGATTGTCGAAGGCTCGGAGCAGGCAGCAGGTCGTAGTAAGAGCGGAGTGAAGCGCGGAAGGCGTCGGTCGTCGACGGTCGGTCCGCGGCGGAGGGACGGATGCTCTTCGGTGACGAGATGGACTGGGTCCGCGTGGTCGAGGCCTGCTATGCGACGCCGGCCGAGGACGTGGCCTGGGCGGACGGCGTCCTCGACGCGCTCGGCGGAGTGCGGGCCCCGGGGACCGGCATCCACGTGTTCGCGCATTCGTCGGACTGCGCGTCGGGCCACGCGCGCGTCATCACCGGCGGAGAGGAGGCCGAGGTCGTGCAGTCCGCAGGATTCTCGGCGCTGCTCGCGCGCTTCGGCGCGAAGGCGCTCCGTGGGCTCTACTTCCCGCGCAGCCTCGTCGCGACGCAGCTCGAGATCGCCGGCGATCTTCCAGCCGACACGCTGCAGTGGCTCGCGCAATACCGCAGCGATCACGGAGCGGCAGACGCCGCCGGCGTGTTCTTCCACCCCGCGCCGGGCATCGCAGGCGTCCTCTATCAGGGCGCGCGGGAGCCCATCCGGCTCTCGCGCTACCAGCGCAGCACGCTCACACGCGTCGCGCTCCATCTCGAGGTCGGCTACCGCCTGCGCCTCCGCACGCCCGTGGTGCTCGCGGAGATCGCGCCGGACGGACGGATCCTCCATCGCGAAGAGGCCGCGGCGGACGACGCGTCGCGCTTCGCCGCGCACGTGCAACGTGTCGAGCTCGCGCGGTCGCGCGCACATCGCCACGAGCCGACGGCGCTCGAGACGTGGACGGCGATGCTCGCAGGCTCGGTCAGCCTCGTGGAGCGACGCGAGGGAACGAAGCGCTCGTACCTCGTGGTGGAGAACGCCCGCGAGACCCAGCCGCTTCGCGCGCTCACGAGCTCCGAGATCGCGGTGGTCTCCGATGCGGCGCGCGGCGTCTCCGCGAAGCTGATCGCCTACGGGCTCGGTCTCTCGGAGGCCCGCGTCTCGGCGCTGCTCGCGAGCGCGGCGTCGAAGGTGGGGCTCGCGACGCGCATCGAGCTGGTGCGGATCGCGGCCATTCTGACGCGCGATCCGCGTGCGTCCTTCGATGCAGAGTCGCTCACGGCTGCCGAGCGGGATGTCCTCGAGCTCGTCGCGCAGGGGCTCTCGAACGACGAGATCGCACGGATGCGGAGCCGATCGGTGCGAACGATCGCCAATCAGGTGGCGGCCATCCTCCGCAAGACCGGCAGCGCGACGCGGCGCGCGCTCGTCGCTCGTTCGAGCGATCGGTGATGCGCGCCGCTCACAGGCCCATCTGCTTGGCGACGATGGTCTTCATGATCTCGTTCGTACCCGCGAAGATCCGCTGCACCCGCGCGTCCATGTACGCGCGCGCCACCGGGTACTCGAGCATGTAGCCGTAGCCGCCGAACAGCTGCAGGCACTCGTCGACGACCTGGCCGCCCATCTCGGTCTGCCACAGCTTCGCCATCGAGCACTCCTTCACCAGGTGCTTGCCCGCGACGTGGTCCTGCACGAGCCGATCGATGAACGTGCGGCCGACCTCCACCTTCGTGGCGCACTCGACCAGCTTGAACTGCGTGTTCTGGAACTTGCTGATCGGCTT
>JBDHVD010000357.1:0-9629 GCA_039809525.1 Labilithrix sp.
GATCGCCCCCGCCAGCGGGAGCTCCGTCTTCTCGCTCCCGTGCCGGAGCGACACGGAGCGCGCGTCGCGATCGCGCGCACCGACGATCGCGACGACCTCCGCGGCGTAGTCCGCGAGCAGCGGCGCGACCGCGAGGACGCGGACCTGCTCCGGCGCGAGCCACGGCGGCAGGCGCCCGGCCGTGCGTTCGAGGAGCAGACCGAGGAAGCGCTCGAAGCTCCCGAGCATCGCCCGGTGCAGCATCACGCACGGAAGCCCGAAGCGCTCCGGCAGCACGAAGTCGAGCTGGATCGTGCCGCACTGCCATCTCCGCCCGCGCGCGTCGCGCACCACGATCTCGAGCTTCGGACCGTAGAACGCGCCGCCGCCGGGGACGATCGACGGCTCGAGTCCGGCACCGCAGACCGCGCGCGAGAGCGCAGATTCCGCGCGGTCCCAGAGCGCGTCGCTGCCCGCTCGAACGGCCGGACGGAGCGCGAGGACCATCTCGACGTCCACCAGCCCGAACGCTGCGTAGAGCGCGCGGACGCGTTCGACGAAGCGAGCGATCTCGTCGTCGACGTCGCGCTCGGCGCAGAACACGTGGCCGTCGTCCTGCGTGAACTGCCGCAGGCGGAAGAGCCCGAGCAGCTGGCCCTTGCGCTCGTTGCGGTGCACGACGCCGAGCTCGCTCAGGCGGACGGGCCCTCCGTCGCGCCGGTCACGACGGCGCACGATCTGGATGGCGCCCGGGCAGCTGACCGGCTTCAGCGCGGCGCGATCGACGCGCATCATGCCGTCGCCGAACTTCTCCCAGTGCCCGCTCTCCTCCCAGATCGCGCGCGCCATCACCTGCGGCGTACGCCCCTCCTCGTAGCCGTCCGCGCGCACCACGCGACGCACGTGCTCCTCGAGCGCGCGCACGACGGCGAGCCCCCGCGGGTGCCAGAACACGGCGCCGGGCGCCTCTTCCTGGAGGTGGAAGAGATCGAGCTCTCGCCCGATCCTCCGGTGATCGTCTCTCTCCGACATGACGCTTCGCTCCTCGCTGGGCCCCGAGGGAGCGACGGTCGAGGGCGCGCCGGGAAATGCGAAGCGACGCCACTCGACCGGTCTCCCGGCGGGGCGTCTCTGGTTCGTGTCGACCGATCGTTACCGGCTCACACGTCGCCACGCCCGCCGTCGGCGGTCGTGGTCGTGGTGGAGCGGAACGCGGGTGACATCGCGCCCAACGTGGCTCGCACCGCGCGATTGTCAAGGTCACAGGGCGAAGGGGAACGTCTCCGGCGCCTCGCCGCCCTTCCACCCTGGCCCGATCTCGAGCGGCTCCACCGCGCTCGTCCGATCGAGATGGATGACGGCGTCGAACTGGTCCGCGAGCCGGGCGCCGAACCAGTGGCTCGCACGCTCGGTGTCCGGACGGTAGACGACGCCGATCGCGCGCTCGAGCCGTTCGTGGCGGAGCTCGGAGGGCAAGTTGCCGCTCGCGTCCGGCAGGAGCGCGAAGCGCGAGACGCCCGCGGCGTGGAACACCGCCTCGAAGCTGCCGTCGATCGCGGGGCGGATCCGCTTCACCTCCGGCGGCCGGTCCCACGCCGGCGCGGCGGTGACCGTCCCGTCGTAGGTGGTGTAGCCGACGAGGAACGCGTCGCGGCCGTAGCGCTCGCGCGCGAGCTGCCCGACGTTGAGCTCGCCGAAGCTGCCCATCTCCGTCGCGCGCGCGTCGCCGAGATGCGAGTTGTGCGCCCAGAGCACGATCTTGCACGGACGCCCGAGCTGGTGATCGAGGTGCTGCACCAGCGCGCCCAGCGTGTCGATCATGTGCCGATCGCGGAGGTTCCACGTCGCGACCGACCCCGCGAACATGTTCCGGTAGTACTCCTCCGCGTTCTTCACCAGGCGCGCGTTCTGCTCGGCGTAGAACAGCGCATCGTCGTCCCGCCCCGCCGCGCGCGCCTCCACCACGCGCTCGCGCATCTCGACGAGCTGCGCGGTGGCCTCGCGCTCGCAGTCCTCGCCGAGGCCGCGCCCCGCGTGCGACGCGTAGCGGGACGTGTCCTCGTCGAACCGGCCGAAGCACGCGTAGCGCTCGCGGGCCGCCGCGGCCGCCTGCGGGTCGATCGACTCGAGGTAGCGGAGCACGTGATCGATCGACGCGTAGAGGCTGTACAGATCGAGGCCGTAGAAGCCGGCGTTCCGCCGCGAGGCGCGCAGCCGCTCGACGAACGCGAGCACCTCGCGGTTGCGCCACATCCACGTCGGGAAGCGGCCGGCGAACCCGGCGAGCGCCGCGTCCGCGTCGCGATCGGCGCCGCGTCGCTTCACGTAGTCGTTCACCCGGAGCGCATCGGGCCAGTCCGCCTCGACGGCCACCGCGTCGAACCCGCGCTCCTCGATCAGGCGATGGGTGATGCGGGCGCGGTCGCGATAGACCTCGCGGCTCCCGTGCGTGGGCTCGCCGAGGAGGACGAAGCGCGCGTCGCCGATGGCATCGAGCAGCGCATCGTGCTCGCGTTCGCGTCCGTCGAGCGCGACGAGCGTGCTCCGGATGCGGTCCTCGATGGTCGATCGCTGTCCCATGCTCTTCTCCTGCCGATCATCGCCCGCGCGTCGCCACGCGGTAGATCGCGCCGCCTGCGCTCGTCACGTAGAGCGCGCCGTCGACGGGCGAGACGGCGAGCCCCGTGGGCGACACGGACACGTCGCCCGCGTCGCCGGATCGCCAGCCCCAGTCGCCGCCCTGGTAGGCTCCCTCGCGTCCGCCGCCGAACACGACCTCCGCGGGCGTCGTGAGCGTGCCCCAGATGACGTCGTGTCCGCTCGCCTGACCGGGCGCGCGCGCGCCGGCGCGGGCGATGAACGCGCCGGTCCGCCACCTGTCCGGCAGGGCGAGGTTCGCGCCCGCATCGGGGAAGACCATCGCCGACGCCGCCGATCCCTTCGGCAGCCGGACGATCGTCTCGTCGGCCTCGAGCGCCCGGACGCCTTCGTCGTCGAGCGCCGCCATGCGCCCGCGCGGCCCGCGTCCGATCGCGGCGGGCACCTTGACGCCCTGCTCGAGCAGCTCGCCGTCCTTCCATTGCAGCGGACGGCCGGGCACCACCTTCGACAGCGCGAAGCGCTTGGTCACCGAGTTCGTGACGTAGAGCCCGTCGTCGTAGACCCCGAGCGGACGGCGTCCATGCGGCTCGCGCTCGGGGATGCCCGCGACGATGACCTCGCCCGGGCCGGCGCGGTCCTTCGCCGGATCGTAGCGCCAGCGCTGCACGCGGTAGGTCGAGCGGCAATAGAGCTGGTCGCGATCGATCCGGCACTCCTGATCGCCCGTGGCGTCGGTCCGCCCCCAGGTGATCGTCTCCGGCGGGCGAGGGGAGAACACGCCGTCCCGGTTCGCGTCGCGGTAGCGACGGATCTCGCCCGCCGCGGTCACCGCGAGGAGATCGCCGTTCGACGCGAACGTGACGCTGCGCAGATCGCCCTGGCCGTAGGCGACCGCGCGCACGCACACGCCCGCGGCGGCGTAGTGCTGGTCGGGAGGCAGCGCGTTCGGCCCGCAGTCGGCCGCTGCCGCCGGCGGAGCGAACGAAGACCCCGCGAGCAGCGCGACGGCGACGGTGCCGAGCGCGCGTCGCACGACCTCACCTCACGCGCAGGCGGCTGACGACTTCCGTCACACCGCGGACGGATTCTGCGATGTGCACCGCACGCTCGCGCTGGCTGCGCTCGGGCACCGAGCCCGTGAGGGTGACCTCCCCGTGATGGACGATGACCTCGAGCTCGCCCGCGTCGACCCAGCCGTCGTCGGTGAGCATCCGGCAGACGTCGTCATGGATGCGCTCGTCGCGCCGGTGCCAGTTGCGCGGACCGCGCGAGCGCGGGAGCGCAGGCTCGCCGAGCTCGATGCGCGCGACGCCATGCGGAGCGACGGCGCCCTGCGCCGCGTAATCGGGCATCGCGACGCCCTGCTGTCCGAAGCTCTCGTAGGGCTGGTCGCGGATCGGCAGGTCCTCGCCCTCGACGTCGCCGTAGGCCCAGGTTCGCGGGGTCATGCGATCGGCCGTGCAACGCGCGTTCCGTCGCCGCGCGCATGCATGGGCTACAGTGGGAGCGCATGGCCACGCTCGTGCTCCTCCACGCCTTCCCGTTCTCCGGCGCGATGTACCGCGACGACGTCGCCGCGCTCTCGCCGCGCATGCGCGTCCTGACGCCGACGATGCGCGGCACCTCGATCGACGCCATGGCCGACGCCGTCGCCGCCTCCCTCGATCGCGAGGGCGTGCGCGAGCCGGTGGTCGTCGGCGGCATCTCGATGGGCGGCTACGTGTCGCTCGCGTTCGCACGCCGCCACGCCGATCGCCTGCGAGGGCTCGTCCTCGCCGACACGCGGGCGCAGCCCGACTCGGACGAGGGCCGGGCGAGCCGCGATGCGGGGATCGCGCGGGTGCGCGGCGGCGACTACGCGGGCTTCGTCGAGGGGATGCTCGACAAGCTCGTCCTGCCCGAGCAGCGCGAAGCGACGCGCGCGCTGGCGATGCAGCAGGCGCCCGCCGACGTCGTCGACGCCCTCCACGCGCTCCGCGACCGACCCGATGCGCGGCCCGGCCTCTCCGCGATCCGCGTCCCGACGCTGGTGCTGGTCGGCGATCGGGACGCGATCACCCCGCGGTCCGACGCCGAAGCGATGAGGGCGGCGATCCCCAACGCCGAGCTGGTGGTGATCGAAGAGGCGGCGCACCTGACGAACCTCGACCGCCCGGCGGCGTTCCGCGAGGCGATCGCGTCGTTCGTGAGCCGCCTCTGAGATGCTGGCCGGCCGCCTCCCGAGCTTCACCGCGATGATCGTCGCGTGCGCACGCGGCGCGCGCGGCGGTCCCGACGACGTCTCGCATCGGCTCGTCCCTCGGCCGGTCGCGCGACCGCTCGCGGTGGCGCTCCGCGCGGCGTCGTTCGGGCTCGTCCCGCACGTCATCGGCCGCACGAACGCCATCGACGCGGTGGTGCGCGAGCGCGCGTGCCCGCAGCTCGTCGTGCTCGGCGCAGGGCTCGACGCCCGCGCGCACCGCATGCGCGAGCTCTCCGCGACGACGGTGTTCGAGGTCGATCACCCGTCGACGCAGGCGATCAAGCGGACCCGCGCGGCCGCGTTCCCGATCACGGCGCGGGCGGTGCGCTACGTGCCCGTCGACTTCGAGCACGACGACCTCGCGCGGAGCCTCGACGCGGCCGGGCACGACGTCCACGTGCCGACGACGTGGATCTGGGAGGGCGTCACGATGTACCTCACGCGCGAGGCGGTGCGCGCGACGCTCGCGCTGATCGCCGCGCGGTCCGCCGCCGGCTCGACGCTGGTGCTCACGTACGGGACGCCGGAGCTGGCGCACGGTCCGCGGATCGTGCGCTCGGTGCGCCCGCTGGTGAAGCCGGCGTTCGCGCTGCTCGGCGAGCCGCTCCGCTACCTGCCGGCGCGCGAGGAGATCGCCGCGCTCGTCCGCGAGCACGGCTTCCGCGTCGAGCGCGACCTCGAGCCGCCGAGCACCATCGCCGAGCGCGTGCTCGTCACAGTCCGCGAATCGAGCGGGCCATCGTGACCACCGCGAGGCACTCGTCGGGCGTGAGCTTCTTCACCGTCGTGCCGTCGATGAGCGCGCCGGCGTGGCTCGCGCAGATCGGCGCGTCGCCGATCCGCCCGCAGGCGGTGACCTCGCAGTACTTCCCGGCGGGCGGACCCTCGGCGCGATTGACGACGACCCCGTCGGCCGCGTCGAAGACGAGGTCGATCTTCTCACCACGCTTCTGCCGGTAGCTGCGCTTCACCGCGGCGATGTCGATCGCCTCGAGGCCGTGGTGCTCCGCGAAGTACAGGTCGTAGCCGCTCGGCATCTTCACGCGGAAATAGCTGCCGGCGAACGACGGGTCCCTGCCCGAGGCGTCCTCGCGGATCGTCGCGCCGGCCGGGAGCTTCACCGCGAGCTTCGCCTTCGGGACCTTCACCTCGCGCCAGTCGTCGCCTGCGGGAGGCGTCGCGCTCTTCGCCGCGGACACCGGCGGAGCGACCGTGCCGGACGGCGTCGCGGGCGGCGCCGCCGACGACGACGGCGAGCCGGGCGCGGGCGGCGGCGGCTCCTTCTTCTTCGAGGTGCCCATGAGGAAGGCGGCGAACGCGATCATCACGAGGACGGAGGCAGCGCGCGGAGAGCGGAGAGGCCGGGTCGCCATGGTCTGAACGTCCTACGTGCCGGTCATGCGGCATCTGCCTTCGACGCGAGCCTCGCGGCGCTGGTCCGGGCGTGCTTCGCCGCGGCGAGCGCCTGCTTCGACGCGCTCTCCGCGCGCGCGGCCTCCTTCGCGCGGGCGCGTGCTTCGGCGGCGAGCCGATCGGCATCGGCGCGGAGCGCCTTCGCCGTGCGCGCCGCCTCCGCCGCCTGCGCGGCGAGGTCGTTCGCGCGCGCCTCGGCTTCGTCCGCCGCACGGCGCGCGGCTTCGCGCTGCTCTTCGCGCTTCTCGCGCAAGCGCTCGCGCTTCGACGGCATCGGAGGTCGCGGCGCCTTCGTCTTGGCGAGCCCGCGCGGCGCGAGCATCGCGCCTGCGCCCGGGAACCCGGCGGCGGCGGCGGGGACCTTGTCGAGGCGCCCCTCCTCGAGCTGCGCGCCGACCGCCGGATCGACGAGCGCCGCCTGCAGGGCGCCGGCGACCTCGTCGAGGTGTCCCGACGAGGCGACGCCGAGGTCCTGCATCAGCGACGCGGTCTTGCGCGTCACGTCGCCGACCACCTCGCGCTGGCGGGCGATCGCCTCGCGCAGCTCGCTCGCGGCGTGGCCACCGCGCAGCGCCTTGCGCTGCGCCCGTGCGAGCTCGCGGCCCACGTCGACGAGCGCCGCCACGTCGTCGGGATGGCGGCGCGCGAGCTGGTTGAGGACGTACGCGATCTGCGTCGGCTTGCGCGCCGCCTTCACCTTCGCCGCGGCCGCGCCGTCCCCCTCGTCCTTCAGGCGCTTGGCGAGCGCGTCGCGCGTCTTCGTGAACGCGCCCGGCGCCGCCGCGTAGAGCTCGTCGAGCGCCTGGTCGGCGGTCACGGCGCGCACACCGCGTCCCTCCGGCAGGCGGGCAACGCCTCGACGGTGTCGAGCTTCGTCTCGCAGCGCTCGCTGCGAACGGCGGCGAGGCACTCCTCGAAGCGGGCGCGGTAGGTCGCGGGCGAGCACGACCATCCGCTCAGCATGGTGCGCATCGAGGGCGCGCGCTGCGTGACGCAGTTCTGCTCACCGAGCAGCTTCGCCTCGTCGGTCCCCTGCATGCGCCCGCAGGTCGCGTCGCGCCGGCAGAGCTCGCCGGCGAGGCGATCGGCCGGATCGAAGTCGCCGATGGTCACGTTGGTGACCCGCACGCCCTCGGTGGAGCCGCTCGTCACCGTCGTGGCTCCCGCGCGGTCGTTGTCGTGGGCGCAGGCGACGACGAGGAGGACGAGGACCGAGGCGGCGGACGTGACGGTGCGGTTCATGGACATGCTCCTTGACCCCGAGCGAGAGCATGTCGCGGGCCAGCGCTCGTCCGAACGGTCGCGCTCACGGCGTGGGCGCCGCGGCGCAGAGCGTGGCCGACTGGCAGTTGGCCACCGACGCGATCGCGTCGAGCTCCGTCTCGCACGACAGCTGGCGGATCGCGTTGAGGCAGATCGCGAGCTGCGTGGCGTCGAAGCCGCGCAGGCATCCGGCCTCGACGACGTCGGCGCGCGCGGTCTCGCGGAGCGACGACATGCAGTGCTCGCTCGTGCCGAACTCCTTGCCCGCTCCGACGCGGTCGCACGCCGTCTCGCGGTCGCAGCGTGCGCGCGCGACGCGCGCGACGACGGTGTCGCCGGGCGCGCCGTTGCCGGCAGCGCCCTCGTTGCCGAGCGCCGCGGCGTTCTCCGCGACGGGCGCGCGCGGGCGCTTCTTGACCGGGATGATCGGCGTGCCCGAGCCGGGCGTGCCGGTGGGGCGCTCGCCGCCGATCTCGGTCGCGCGCATCCCGGACATCTCCGAGCGCGTGTTCTGCTCGCTCGTGCGCCCGGCGTTGTCGACCCAGCCGGTGGAGTCGACGGTGCGCTTCGACGTCGCCGTCGTGTCCGGACGCGGGAGGCGCGCGCTGTAGGTGATGGTCGAGACCGGACGTTCGGCGGCGCTCTTCGAGCAGGCGAAGGCCGCGAGGCCCGACGCGACGACGAGCACGAGCACGGATTTCTTCGGGACGGAATGCATGCGCTGCCTGCCGTCGGGGCGATGCAGCGCGCGTGCCGAGCGCGAGCTCAGGCGCCCGGTCGGACGTGCTCGATCACCACGCTCGGGACGACGATGGCGATCCCGCGCGGCGGTCCGACGAGGTGCACGTCGTCGAGCCGGATGGTGCGCTCGCCGCCGCTCGACTCGATCCGCAGCCGTCCCGCCTCCGCGCTCCAGGTGGTCTTCGGTCCCGCGCCGCGCGCGAGCTGCTCGCACGACAGCGCGCTCGGGGGATCGGCGAACACGTCGACGGTCACCGCCACGCCCTCGGGCTCGCGTCCGAGATCGAGGTCACCGTCGGGCGGGGGACCGGCGAAGGTGACGCCGAGCACCTGCGTTCCGTCGTCGGTCGTGCGGTAGGCGAAGAGATCGCCGCACGCGGCGCTGGCGCCGGTGAACGATCCCTGGGGGAGCGTCGCCGGCCCCGGTCTCTCGTCGACCGCGGCGTCCGCCGGGGGGACAGGCGCCGCGGGGGCGCGGCCGCCGTCGGGCGAGGAACAGGCGACGGCGGACAGCAGCACGACGGCGCCGAGCGCGCGGGGCATGGGCGCGCTCTTCCACGCGGCGTGCCAGCGCGCGATCGCCGGCAAATGTGGGGCGATCGCGTTCGGTCCGGCGATCGGGATGACGCGTGTTGTGCCGCGGTGGCACGCTCAGTGGAGGCTCGCGAACCAGCGCCACGTGAGCCGGAGGTAGTCCTCGCGGACGGTGTGGTTCCAGTCGTGGGGCCACGTCTCGTTGAAGTACGTGTCCTCGCAGAACACGACCGGCTGGGCGCATCCTCGCCAGGCGACGCACCCGTGCGCCGCGTCCGTCGTCTCGACGTCGGGCCCGCATCCGTTCACGCCCGCCCACCGCTGCGCGGCGTCCTTGCCCCACGCGATCAGCTCGTCGTCGTCGCGCGTCCGGTGCGTCACCAGCACCGGCAGCCGCCCGCACTTCGGCGCGCCCTCGGCCCAGCTCCCGTCGCCGACGGAGATCGCCTTGAAGCGATCGGCGCGCTTGCACCCGAGGTGGTGCACCATCTTGCCGCCGTAGCTGAAGCCGAGCGCGAACACACGCGTGCGATCGATGCAGTATGCACTCGTCAGCCCGTCGATCATCGCGTCGAAGAACTCGAGATCGGTCGTCCCGGCGATGTCCCAGACGTGCGTCTTCGAGTCGGGGTAGACGACCACCGCGGCGTCGTCGGTGTGCTCCTCGAGCTTGAACCACTTCTGGAAGTCGCGGCCGTTCGAGTACCAGCCGTGCACCGCGAACACGAGGGGCAGGGGCTTCGTCCCGTCGTAGGTCGTCGGCGTCCAGACGTGGAAGCGGCGGCCGCCCGGGGTGGCGTGCGCGACCCCGCGGGCCGGCGCGCGCACGGTCCCGCACGCGGCCGGTGCGGCCGCG
>JBDHVD010000358.1:0-9611 GCA_039809525.1 Labilithrix sp.
CGTGCTCGTCGACGGCGATCCCCTTCGACACGACGAGGCTCCACCCCGCCTCCGAGGCGAGCTTCTGCAGCCCCTCGCTCGGCTTGCCGTCGAACGCGAGGTCGACCTTCTTCTCCGAAGCCGGCCAGTCGCCCTCCTTCTTCAGCGTCGCGCCGGCCGTGGCCGGCAGCGCGAACGCGACGAGCGCGACGAGGGAGAAGCGGAAGAAGCGGTGCAGCGAGCTCATCGGGGAGTTTCCTTCTTGGGCAGCAGGCGGACGAGCGCGAAGCCCATCGCGACGAGGAGCACGGCGGTGCCGTACGTGAGGACGAGGCCAGGGACGCCGGGGGCGTCGATCAGCCGGCCGCCGAGCGTCTGCGCGCCGCTCGCGACGAGCGGCACGTCGTGCAGCAGGAACGTGCGGAGCGCGCCGACCTCGGGGACCAGGCCGAGCACGGCGACGCACAGGCCGAGCGCGATCGCGAGGCGGGGCAGGGGGCGCCGTGCGGTCGCGAGCGACTGCTCGTGCTCGCGCAGGGCGGCGACCTGTCGGCCCGCATGGAGCGAGAGGAGCGCGGCGTTGCCGAGGTGCTGGGTGCATGCGGTGCACGCCTCGACGTGTGCGCGTGCGGACGCGGGGACGATGTCGAGCTGGCCGTCGGCGAGCGCGGTCAGCACCACGTCGCTCGCGTGTCCACCGTCGGCCCAGAGCAGCTCGTCGGGCAAGAGCTCGTGCTTCATTGGTTTCCTCCGTCCCCACGTGCGCTCGTCACTTCGTCCTCCAGCGCTTCGGCCATCGCCTTGCGACCGCGCGTGACCCACGTCGCCACGGTCCCGAGCGGCACGCCGAGGCGCGCCGCGATCTCCTGGTATGCGAGCCCCTCGAGATGGAACAGCTCGAGCGCCCTCCGCGGGCCGTCGGGGAGCCTCTCCATCACGCGGCGGACGCGCGCCGCGCGCTCGGCGAGCTCGATCTGCTCGTCCGCGCCCGCGCCCGGATCGACGAGCCGGTCGATGACCGCGGTCGCCGAGCTGGGCGCGTCCTCGGGGACGTCGACGTTCCGCGTGCGCTGCTTCTGCCGCGCACGGAGCGTGTCGAGCGCCACGTGCCGCGCGATGCCGAGCACCCACGGACGGACCGGTCCGCGCGCCGGCGACGTCGACTCGAGCGCGCGCCGGAGCGCCTCGCTCGTGCAGTCCTCGACGTCGGCATGATCGGGCCGCTCGCGGAGGACGCACGCCACCACCGCGCGCACGACCGGCCGCAGCTCGGCCGCTTCGCGACGGACGGCGGAGAGGTCCTCCGGGGCGGCGAGCAGCGCCGTGGTCATGAGCGCCGAGAGCATCGTGCTACGGGCTGGTCGATCGAGGGCGCGGGAAAATTTCGGGGTCCCGCACGTATTTCGCAACTCCCCGAGATCGCGAGCTTTTGCTCCAGGGAACTGGACAGTGCGCGCGATCGCCGCAACGCTAGGCGGCGATGGCGGACGAAGCGGAGCGGAAGCGGGACGAGAACGCGGTCGAGAAGCCGGCCGCGGGCGCCGCTCCCGACAAGCCCGTGAACAAGGCGCTCGAATGGGGGCTGGCGGTCGTGATCATGGCCGTGCTCATCGGGTTCCTCGCGGCGATGATCGGGTTCATGAGGAGCAGCAAGGGCTTCGGCATGTGAAGACGAAGAGGCCGCCGGCGAGCGACGCCGTCCGCCGCGAGTGGCTCCGCCGGGTCGAGGCGGAGTACCGATCGGCTGCGATCACCCAGCACCTCGGGCTCTGGCTGATCCAGATCGGCGCCTCGCCCGACCTCGTCCGCCGCGCGATGCGGATCGCGGCCGACGAGATCGCCCACGCCGAGATGAGCCATCGCACGTACGTCGCGGCGGGAGGGCGCGACCTCCCCGCGATCGTGCGCGAGTCGCTCGCGCTCGTTCGTCACGAGGACGATCCGCTCGAGCACGACGTCGCGCGCGTCGCGGTGGAGGTCTTCTGCCTCGGCGAGACCGTCGCGGTGCCGCTGTTCAAGGCGCTGCGCGAAGGCTGCACCGTACCGGTCGCGCGGCGCGCGCTCGACCGCGTGCTGCGCGACGAGGTGCGCCATCGCGACTTCGGCTGGACGCTGCTCGCGTGGTTGATGGAGCACCCCGACGCGCCGGCGATGCGTGCGCTGATCGAGGCGGAGCTCGCGACGTGGTTCGCGCGCCTCTCGGCGAGCTACGCGCCGGAGCCGAAGGGCGAGCGTGACCCGCCGGTGCGCGACGACGATCGCGCCTGGGGGCTCATGCCGCTTGCGTCGTATCGCGCCGCGGTGGACAAGACGTTCGCGCGCGACTGGGAGCCGAGGTTCGCGAAGCTCGGCTTCGATGCGCAGAAGGCGTGGAGCCGCTGCACGGGAGCATGACTTGTTCTTCTTCCTCTCGAAGGTCCTCGACGTCGTCCTGACGCCCCACGCCTGGGGGCTCCTCCTCCTGCTCGCATCGATCCCCTGGACGCGGCGATCGCTCCGCCGATGGAGGCGCCGGCGCGCGCTCGCCGTCGCCGCGCTCGCGGTGCTCGTGGTCTTCTCGCTCGAGCCGGTGTCGAACGCCATCCAGTGGAGCATGGAGCGCGACGCGCCCTCGACGTACCGCCCGGACGTCACCTACGACGCCGTCGTCCTGCTCGGCGGCGTCACCGACGAGCGCGTCATCGCGATCACCGGGCAGCCTGCCTACAACGACAACGTCGAGCGGCTGATCATGACCAACCGCCTGCTCCACGAGGGCAAGGCGAAGGTGGCGATCCTCTCGGGCGCGGCGATGGATGCCGATCTCGTGCCCTTCGGCGAGGCCCGCGTGATGCGCGATCAGCTGCGCGAGTGGGGTGTCGACGACGACCGGATCATCGTCGAGGAGAAGGCGCGCAACACCCGCGAGAACGCGGTGTACTCGGCGGAGATCGTCCGCGCGCGCGGCTTCCAGCGCGTCCTCGTGGTGACGAGCGCCATGCACATGAAGCGTGCGCAGGAGTGCTTCGCCGCGGTCGACCTCCCGATCGACACCCTGGCGGTGGACTATCGCGCGCACGATCGGAAGAAGGAGCTGCTCCCCCGCGCCCATGCGCTCGCGACGTCGTCGACCTACATCCGCGAGCTCTTCGGCCGCGTCATCTACCGGATGCAGGGGTACGCGCGATCTCGCTGACGATCGCGCTCCACAGATCGGCGCGCATCGCGTCCGGCAGCGCGTGACGCACGCCGGGGTACTCGCGCAGGGTGGCCTCGTTTCCCTGCTCCTGGAACGCGTGGACCGCCTCGCGCGCCCAGCGGATCGCGAGGACGTCGTCCTCGGTGCCGTGGAACGCCGAGATCGGCGCCGCGCGCGCCTTGTCCTTCGGGAGCAGCGGTCCGGGGCACGATCCCGCGACGGGGAACGCGCGCGCGATCGCCCCGGGGTGACGCGACGCCATCGCGAACGAGAGGATCCCGCCCTGGGAGAAGCCGGTGACCACCAGCTTCTGCCCGCCAGAGGCGAGCTTCGCGACGCCCCGCCAGAGCTTCTCCTCGGCCGCGCCGACCTCGGCGCCGAACTGCTCGTCGGTCATGCCGTCGCGGAACGTGAACCACGAGAACCCGTCGCCGAGCGGCGCCGGCGCCCGCGGGAGCGCGATGCGGGCCGCGGCCGGGAACGTGCGCCAGGTCTCGACCCAGCGCTCGGGGCGATCGCCCCGGCCGTGCACCGCGACGACGACCGGCGACGATTCGTCGGCATCGTGCGGAAAGAGCTCGATGAAGGGGACGCCCTCGTGCGTGGTCGTGCGGGGCCACGTGATCGGCGGCCTCGACGACCGTGAGCATGCCGCGCAGGCGGTCGCGGCGAGCAGGAGTTCACGGCGGGAGAGCATCGGGCCCGTGAATGGTACACTGACGCCGATGCTTCGCCGCGCGGGTTGGGGGGTCGCTCTCTTGTCCACGGTGTTCGCGTGCTCCTCGTCGGACGGGGGAGGGACGAGCGAGCCCGAGCCGCAGGCGAAGAGCCGCTACACGCCGACGACCTTCGCGCCGCTCGCGGACGCGCCGACGACGAAGGACCGCACCTTCGTCGCGAAGACGGCGCGGCAGAACGCCGAGCAAGGCCCGAACCCCGCGCTGCCCGACGCGCTCGCCGACTACCTGAAGCGCGGGTTCGGCGATCTCGACGTCGCGGCGGGCGAGGCCTACGCCACGCGCGTCATCGACGGATCGACGCCGCCGGCGCCCGGGGCGAACGCGAAGCGGCTGCTCCGTTTCGTGCACCTCGCGGACCTGCAGCTCGCGGACGACGAGTCGCCGACGCGGCTCGGTCAGTTCGACTCCGCAGGCGCGACGTCCTCCGCGCTCCGGCCGCAGGACGCGTACCTCTGTCACATGGCGAACGCGTCCGTGCGGACGATCAACGCGCTCCATCGCAAGGATCCGATCGCGTTCACGCTGATGGGCGGAGACAACGCCGACAGCGCGCAGACGAACGAGGTCGACTGGGTGCTCGGCATCCTCTCGGGCGCGGACGACGTGGAGTGCGACTCGGGCGACGACGACGATCTGGTCGCGGGGCCGGACAACGACGGGAAGGACCCCTTCAAGGCCGAGGGCCTCGCGATGCCGTGGAAGTGGGTCACGGGCAACCACGACGTGCTCGTGCAGGGCAACCTCGTCACCGACGCGTCGAACCGCGAGCGGGTCCTCGGCACCGATGCGACGGGCGGGACGCGCCTCTATTCCGACGGCAAGCTCGGCGCCGTCGAGCGCGGCGAGGGCATCGTCGTCGCCGATCCGAAGCGCGCGCTCCTCTCGCGCAAGGAGCTGATGGAGAAGGTCGCCGGTCACCAGGACGGCCACGGCCTCGGCGCGCCCGAGAAGTCGAGCGGGATGGCGACGTACACGTTCGATGCGGAGGGCACGCCCTTCCGCTTCCTCGTGCTCGACACCGCGCACGAGAACGGCGCGTCCGAGGGCGTCATCCGTCAATCGGAGGTCGACCGCGCGATCAAGCCCGCGCTCGAGCAGGCGAAGGCGGACGGCAAGTGGGTCATCCTCTCGTCCCACCACGCCGCGTCGAGTCTCACGGACGGGGGCGGCTTCGGCGGGACGAAGGCGCCCGACGCGCTCACCCCGGACCAGTGGACCGCGTTCATCGGCGGGTATCCGAACGTGCTCTTCAGCATGGTCGGCCACTCGCATCGCCACCGCGTGCGCGCCATCACCCCGCAGGGCGGCCATGCCTGGTGGGAGGTCATGACGAGCGCGATCGCCGACTGGCCGCACCAGTTCCGCGTCGTCGAGATCTTCGATCAGGACAACGGCTGGATCATGATGCGCGCCACGGCCGTGGACTTCTCCGTCGAGGGCGACCTCATCGCCGCCGAGGGCAAGAAGCGCGGCGTCGTCGACCTCACGTCGGGCTGGCTCCCGATGGACAAGGACATCACGGCCGAAGACCGCAACGTCGAGATCTGGATCAAGAAGCCCTGATCATGATTCGAACCGCATTCTCGATCGGCGCGGTGCTCGCACTCGGCGGCTTCGTCTACGACTGCAAGCCCGGCTCGAAGAAGCCCCCGCCCGAGGAGCCGCCGCCGGTGGTGAATTCGGCGGTCCCGGTCCCGCAGGTCATGCCCGTCGACACGTTCGACGCGTCGCTCGAGCCGGTGGAGGGCAAGACGCCGCTCGAGCAGGCGAAGATCTACGAGTCGCGCGGACAGCTCTGGATGGCGCAGATGTCGCTCGAGAAGAAGGCGCTCGGACCGGACGGCACGAAGAGCGAGACCGAGTTCCTCGCGTGGATCTGCCACCAGCGCGAGGAGGACGAGTGCCTCGCGAAGTGCGAGGCGAAGCTCGGCAAGCGGCTCAAGTTCGACGGCGGCGCGCCGCTCGTCGTCTTCGACGCGGGGCGCGAGCACAAGGAGCCGGCGAGCGAGCTCGCGCGCGCACGCGACCACGTCCTCAAGAAGGAGTGGAAGGAGGCGCACGAGATCCTCGCGCCGCGCGTGCTCGAGGGCAAACCCTCCAAGGAGGAGATCCGCCTGCTCAAGCAGGTGTGCCAGCACGAGGGCGATCGCATGTGCGTCGCCCTGTGCGATGCCAAGCTGAGGTGACGCCTCAGCCGAACGCCCTCGCCGGCATCACGAACGCGACGTCCGCGTCGTTCGTGTCGTCGTGACGGCGGACCTGCAACCGGTTGTGCACGTCGACGACGCCCCGGACCTGCTCGACCACGTGCTCGGCGAGCCGCTTCGAGTGGCGATCGCGCACCGTGCCCTTCAGCGTGACCTCCGCGTTCGCGACCTCGACCTCGATGTCGGTGGCATCGAGCTCGTTGTGGAAGGCGAGCTGCTCGCAGACGTCCTCGCGGATGCGATCGTCGGACGGCTTCCAACCCTTCGGCCCGCGCCCGGCGTATCCGCCGGTCGTTCGCCCGAGCATTCGCTGCTTCATGCGCCACCAGAGCGGAGGCCGTCCGTGCGCCACCGGATCGTCGTGGTAGTTGAGCCACGGCCAGGCCGCGCGCTCGTAGATCGAGGCGCGCTCCTCGGCTTCGCGACGCGACGGCGGCGGAGCCTCCTCGCGAGGGTAGGCGTAGCTGCCGACCTCGGGATGGATCGCGGGGCCGCGCCCGTAGCCGGCGTCCTCGGTGCGCGCGTCGCGCGTGTAGAGATCGCGCTGGTCCCAGTGCGCGGCGCCGATCGCCCACGGGCTGAAGTCGACCGGCCGGCGCTCGCGTGCGAGCCGGTCACGCCGCTCGACGCCCTCGTCGCGCTCGATGCGAGGCGTCTCGTAGCGCTCGCGCTCGGCACGCGCGGCCCGGTCCTGCTTCACGCGATCGTCCCAGCGATGATCCATGATCGTCTCTTCCTCCGAGCGACCGTCATTGCGAAGGACGTGCCCTCTCGATCGTCACGGAGCTCCGCCAGGGAACGGGTTGTCCCGCGTCTTCGTCGTGTCACCGGGCTTGCCGCTCGGCGACTCGCGCGAGATCTCCGCGTTCGGGCCCGGATCGGGCTGCGTTCCCGGGGCTTCGAGCGCGCTCTGTCGCTCGAGCTCTTCCATCTCCTGCGGCGTCGCGCGCTCCGTCTCCTGCCCTGCGCTCATGGGCGCGCGTGTCGCAAGCCACGCGCCACGACAGCAATGCCACACCCGGCACAACGCGCGCGCGACGGAGATCGCGAAAATTGGCCATTTGTGCGGAGTGTGCGCGATCGTCGCGCTGGAATCACGGTTGCAGCTCGAGCATGATCACTCCGATGGCTTCGCGATCCTTCTTCGTCATCTTCGCCTCGCTGCTCCTCGGTGCCGCGGCGTGCGGGACCTCCTCCGGCGAGAGCCTGTTCACCGATCCCCCTGCCGGCACGGAGACGGGCGACGGCGGCGATACGGCCGCGTTCGTGTTCCGTGGTGACGGCGAGCGGCCGGATCCGACGATCATCGCCGCGGGCGGCACCGACGGCGGCGCCTGCGCGACGGTGGCGGCGGAGGCGAAGCTCACGCCGGTGAACATGGTCGTCGTCTACGACCGCTCGGGCAGCATGGGCGACACGCAGGAGGATCCGAGCTTCGATCCGAGCAAGCGCTGGATCCCGGTCGGTCAGGCGATGAAGGCGTTCTTCACCGACCCGTCGTCGGCCGGCATGAGCGCGGCGCTCACGTTCTTCCCGGACGCCGCCAATTCGTGCCAGGCCGCCGACTATGCGACGGCGGACGTGGCGCTCGCTCCGCTGCCGAGCGCGTCGTTCGGTCAGGCGATCGATGCCACCGCGCCGAAGGGCGACACGCCCACGCGCGCGGCGACGCTCGGCGCGATCACGCAGGCGAGCGCCATCGCGCAGCAGAAGCCGTCGGAGAAGACGGTCATCGTGCTCGTCACCGACGGCGAGCCCTATGGCTGCGGCATCGAGACGAGCACGCAGTCCGATGCCGAGGCGCAGGCGGTCGCGCAGGAGGTCGCGAAGGTGAAGGCGCAGATCCCGACGTACGTCATCGGCGTCGGCCCGAGCGTCCAGAACCTCGATGCCGTGGCGACCGCGGGCGGCACGACGGCGTTCCAGGTCCAGGTCGGCAACGCGCAGCAGACCACCCAGCAGCTGCTCGCGGCGATGGCGCAGATCCGGGGCGCGCTCGGTCGTTGTGACTTCGACATCCCGGCGCCCCCGGACGGGCGCACGCTCGACTTCGGCAAGGTCAACGTCGAGAAGGTGTCCGCGAACGGCACGGTGGAGACCCTGCCGTACGCCGCCGATTGCACCGGCGGCAAGGGATGGCACTTCGACGATCCCGCGAAGCCGAAGAAGGTGCTTCTATGCTCCTCCACGTGCGAGAGCGTGAAGGCGGAGGCAGGCGGGAAGGTGAACGTGTCCTTCCGGTGCGTGGATCGCCCGGACGTGGTGCACTGACCGAGCTTGCGCTTCTGTTCCTGAAGCTCGGGACGCTCGCGTTCGGAGGTCCGGCCGCGCACATCGCGATGATGGAGGAGGAGGTCGTTCGCCGGCGGCAGTGGCTCACGCACGAGGAGCTGCTCGATCTGCTCGGCGCGACGAACCTGATCCCCGGACCGAACTCGACCGAGCTCGCGCTCCACATCGGACATGCCCGCGCGGGGATCCGCGGGATGCTCGTCGCCGGCGCGTGCTTCATCGGACCTGCCGCGCTGATGAGCGGCGCCTTCGGCTGGGCCTACGTGCGCTACGGCAAGCTTCCCGCCGCCGCCGCGTTCCTCTGGGGGATCAAGCCGGTCATCGTGGCGATCGTCGCCCAGGCCCTCGTGGCGATGATCCCGAAGGCGGCGCGCACCTGGCCGCTCCGCGTGCTCGGCGTCGCGAGCGCGATCGCGGCGTTCGTGGGGGCGAACGAGCTCGTGGTGCTGTTCGGCGCGGGCGCGCTCGCGGCGATCGCGCTCCGGCGTCCTCCGCCGGCGCTGATGGGCGCGGACCCGACGCTGGGCGCGATCTTCCTCTTCTTCGCGAAGGTCGGCTCGGTGCTGTTCGGCAGCGGCTACGTCCTGCTCGCCTTCCTGCGCGCGGACCTCGTCGATCGCTGGCACTGGCTGACCGAGGCGCAGCTGCTCGACGGGATCGCCGTCGGTCAGATCACGCCGGGCCCGGTCTTCACCGCGGCGACGTTCATCGGCTATCTCCTCGGCGGACCGGGCGGAGCCGTCGTGGCGACCGCGGGGATCTTCCTGCCGGCCTTTCTCTTCGTCGGGATCAGCGGGCGGCTCATCCCGCTCCTCCGCCGATCGTCGTTCGCGGGCGCGTTCCTCGACGGCCTGAACGTCGCGTCGCTCGCGCTCATGGCGGTCGTGTCCGTGCAGATCGCCCGCGCGGCGATCGTCGACGTCGTCGCCGGGCTGATCGCCGTCGCCTCGGCGATTGCCCTCGTGCGCTTCAAGGTGAGCTCGGTGGCCCTGGTCCTCGGCGGCGCGGCGATCGCGATCGTCGCGACGGCGCTCCGCTGATCGCGATCACGCGTGGAGGAGCACGAGCGCGAGCGGCACGGCGAGCGCGAGCAGCACGCCCGCGACGGCGAGCGCGATCAGCGCGCGCGCGCGACGCGGGCGCGGCGGCACCAGCGGCGCCGGCGTCCACGTGGCGGGGATCGTCGCGGCGAACCCGATCGCGTCGGGGACCACG
>JBDHVD010000359.1:0-9603 GCA_039809525.1 Labilithrix sp.
ACGTACTTCTTGACGTTGCCGCCGTCCGCCTTGATCTGCTCGAGCATCTCGATGACTTCCTGGTTCGCGCCGCCGTGCAGCGGGCCCCAGAGCGCGAGGATGCCGGCGGCGATCGACGCGAACAGGTTCGCGCGCGAGCTGCCCACGAGACGCACCGTCGACGTCGAGCAGTTCTGCTCGTGATCGGCGTGCAGGATGAACAGGAGGTTCATCGCCGCCTCGATCTCGGGGTCGACGGTGTACGGCTCGCTCGGAACCGCGAACATCATGTTCAGGAAGTTGCCGACGTACTTGAGGTCGTTGCGCGGGTAGATGAACGGCTGCCCGATGGACTTCTTGTACGCGTACGCCGCGATCGTGCGGACCTTCGAGATGAGGCGCGCGATGGTGACGTCGAGCTTCTCCTTGTCGTTGAGGTCGTGCTCCTCCGGGTAATACGTGGAGAGCGAGCAGACCATCGAGGAGAGCACCGCCATCGGGTGGGCGGTCGACGGGAACCCGTCGAAGAAGTGCTTCATGTCCTCGTGGATCAGCGAGTGCCGCGTGAGCAGGCGCGAGAAGCGATCGAGCTCCGCCTGGGTCGGCAGCTCCCCGTAGATGAGGAGATACGCGGTCTCGGTGAAGCGGGATTTCTCGGCGAGCTGCTCGATCGGGATGCCGCGGTAACGGAGAACCCCCTTTTCTCCGTCGAGGAACGTGATGGCGCTCTTCGTCGACGCCGTGTTCATGAACGCGGGGTCGAGCGTGACGAGGCCGGTCTTCGCCCGCAGGCTGGCGATGTCGATCCCCTTTTCGTTCTCCGTACCGGTGACGACCGGCGCTTCGAACGTCGTGTCCTTCAGCTTGATTTCAACCTTGTCGCTCACGGGGGCCTCCGGGGACCCGGGATATTAGGGAAGCTCGCGCAGCGCGTCACCCCTGTTTCGACGCGGCGGCCGCGACCGACTTCCTCAGGCGACCGCGTGCGCGCCCGGAGCCGCGTCCTGGGCGTGCCGATGACGGAGGATCAGCATCAGGACGACCCACACGCCCAGGGCCGCGAGGGCGAACGCGATCGCGAAGGCCAGGGCCACGCCGTCCGATCCCGTCGCGCGCCGGACCACGATGAACGTGTCGGCGGCGATCGCGCCGGCGAGCGTCATCATCCCCGCGACGAGCGCGCGCGAGGAGACCGTCTGCAGGCGCTCGCTGATCTCGCCGCCCTCCGCGATGCGATGGTACGCGGCCGGCAGCATCAGGAGCACGATCGACGCGGCGAGCAGGGCGAGCGCGACGACGTACAGCGCCCTCGAGCTCGGCGGGAGCTGGTCGAACCCTTCCTCGAGCACGGCGATGAACTGGAAGCCGAGGAGCGCCTGCGTCCCCGGCAGGACGACGCGGGCCTCGGTGAGCACGTGACGGATCCTGTCGTTCAGGTCGGCCTTTTCCATCTCGTCCTCCGGACTCTCCTCGCGCCGGCGCAGCCACGGCAGCGCGTACCAGGCGGCGAAGCATGCGGCGGCGGTGACGGCCCCGGCGGCGACCGCCCACGCGGTGCCGGCCAGGCGTGCCACCACGAAGCCCACGTCCCCGGCGAGGCCGAGGGCGAACGTGAGGAGCGCCGCGGCCATCGCCCGGCGCGTGAAGCGCACGAGCGCCTCGTGGTCCTCGCCGCCGAGCACGATGCGGTGATACGCGGCGGGGCTGAGCAGGAGCACCAGCGTCGCGAGCATCAGGCCGAGCGCGACGAGCTGGACGCGATGCAGCCCCGCGCCCGTCGCGTCGAAGCGCTTCATCAGGAAGCATTCGAAGTCGAAGCCCAGCAGCACCTGCGCGCCGAGGACGAGCATGCGCGCCTCGTCGAGCCCGTGCTGGACCTTGTCCTTCAGCTTCACGCGTGGACGTGAAGCAAGATCGCGGCCGGAGAAGCCGCCGTCAGGAGCGCCAGTTGCGGCGCGCGTCTGCCTGCGCCTGGCCGATACGCCGCTGCTCCTGCACGAGCGCGCCGTACGCCCGGGGCATGCGCGGGTCCTTGCCCAGGCCGTAGAGGACCCGGAGGGCCGCCTCGGCGTCGTCCTCCGCGCGGTGCGCGTTCTCGAGCTGCACGCCGAGGCGCGCGGCGACGTCGCCGAGGGCGCGCGACTTCTCGTCCGACTGGATGTCGCGAGCCCAGATCAGCGGATCGAGCCACTCGCATTCCTTCGAGAACGCCGGCACGCCGCTCGTGTCGGCCTTCGCGCGGGACATCTCGCTCATCATGAACGCGCGATCGAACAGCGCGTTGTACGCGGCGGGCACGCACCCGCGCAGCGCCTGCAGGATCTCGTGCGCGATGGCCTCGAAGCGCGGCTTGCCCGCGACCATCTCGTTGGTGATCCCGTGGACCTTGATGACCTCCTCCGGGATGGGGATGCCGGGGTCGATCAGCCAGTTGTACTTCGCAACCACCTCGTCGTGGCGGCCGACGACGATGCCGACCTCGACGACGCGATCGACCGACGCGTCGCGCCCGGTGGTCTCGACGTCGAGCAGCGCGATGTCGATGTCGTGCCACGAGACGTCGGGCGCGAAGCCCTCCGCGAGGCCGCGGATGTTGACCTTGAGGAGGTGCGCGATGCCCGGGTAGTGCCGGCCGGTCGGGAAGCAGCCGCAGCCGCGGTCGACGCTCATCGGTGTGCGCGCGTCAGCGTCCGGCGTCCTTGGCCGCGGCGGGCTTCGGAGCAGCGGCGCCGGAGGCCGAAGCCGAGGCGGGGGCAGAGGCCGAGGCCGAGGCCGACGCGGGAGCGGACGCGCCGCCCCGGACCATCGCCAGCTCCGTGTCGAGCCACTCGTTGATGTCCTGATGGCCGTCGAACTGCCGCCCGTTGATGAACAGCGTGGGCGTGCCCTCGATCTTGAGGTCCTCGCCGAGCTTCTTGTCCTTCGCGAGGCGATCGGTCGTCTCCTGCGCCTGCATGTCGGCGTGGAGGCGCGAGACGTCGAGCCCGAGCTGCGCGGCCATCTGATCGAGCGACTGCTGATCGAGCCGCTGCTGGTTGGCGAAGATCAGGTGGTGCATCTCCCAGAACTTCCCCTGCTTGCCCGCGGCGTACGCGGCGCGCGCCGCGATCTCGGACTGGGGGAACTTCCCGAGGTTGTAGAGCTTGTAGACGAAGCGGACGTCGTTCTTCCGGCTCTCGACGAGCTTGTCGAGCACGGGCGCGAACTCTCCGCAGTGCGGGCACTGGAAGTCGGCGAACTCGACGATGGTGATCGGCGCGCCCTCCGGTCCCTTCGTCGGCGAGCCGTCGACCGGCACGTTCTTCACCGTCGACGGATCGAAGCGGCCCTTGTAGCTCTTCTCGATCTGCTCGCGGGACATGCCGTCCTTCACGCCGCGGAGGACGTGCTTGGCCGCCGGCAGGCACCGCGCGCAGTCGCGCTTCTCCTTCACGCACTGCGCGATCGGGACGGGGACGCTCGGGCACGGCGAGAGGAACTCGGAGACGTACTGGCTCCATTCCTTCTTCTCGCGCGTGGTGAGCGGAGAGGTGTCGACGCCCTCGAGAGAGACGACGGCCGGGTCGGGTCCGGGCTTCTCCTTGCTGGGATCGTCCGTGGTGGACTTTCCGCAGGTCGATCCGGACAGGGCGAAAACCCCAGCAATTACCGCACCAAAGAGTCTGATCCCCATGGAAGCGGCGGGGAGCTTAGCACCCCCGTCCGCCCGCTAGAACCAGCACTTTGCGTGGGACGCCATCCGCGGCTAGACATTGCCCACCTTGCGGTCCGTGGTCTTTCGCTTCGAAAGCGTCGCGGCGTTCTCCGGAGCCCTCTCCGAGACGAGCGGCGCTCTTCCGCTCCCCGACGGCGAGAGCGTGAGCGACGGCGAGTGGGTGCTCGCGATCTTCGAGATCGGCTCGCGCCGCCGCGCGACCGCGGCCGCCGCGCGTGCCGCGCTCGCCGCCGGCGACGTGCACATCGAGTTCGAGCGTCGCGACTGGGACCGCCTGCTCGCGTTCGTCGCCGCCCGGAGCGAGCACATGCGCATCGCGAAGGCGGTGCCGCTCGCGGACGATCGCTCGGTGCCGCCTCCCGCCGAGAGCGCGCCCCCGATGTCCGAGCTGCCGCCCTCGAGCACGTTCGGTGCGCGCGTGCTGCTCATCGACGACGACGCGGGGACGCGCGACGAGATCCGCGCGATGCTCACCGAGCTCGGCCTGGTGGTCGAGGTCGTGGAGAGCGCGCTCGACGCGACCGCGCAGATGACGGAACGGGTGTTCGACGCCATCGTCCTCGACTATCACGCGACCGGTCTCGACCCGCTCGCGTTCGTTCGCGACCTCCGCCGCCAGCCGATGCACGCCCCCATGCCCGTCCTCGTCCTCTCCAGCCGTCCGTCGTCGCGCGACGTCGTCGACGCGTTCGCGAGCGGCGCGGACGACTTCCTGCCGAAGCCGTTCCGCGCGCCCGAGCTCGGCGCGCGCGTCTTCGGGCTCCTGCGCCGCGCGCGCATGGCGCGTCCGGGGTCCTCGCCGGACCAGCCGCCCAGCAGCAAGCGGGGGGCGGCTCGGTGAGCGAGAGCTTTCCTCCCCCGAGCGTGGGGGACGACGATCTCGCGATCTTCGATCAGCTGCGCGGCGCCCGGCGCCTGCTCGCCGTCGGCGGCGGCCGCGGCGGCGTCGGCAAGAGCCTCGTCGCGCAGAACCTCGCGGTCTACTTCGCGCAGCTCGGGAAGAACGTCACCCTCGTCGACCTCGATCCCACGGGCGCGAACATGCACGCGCAGTTCGGGGTCGAGGCGCACGCGTTCCCGCCCCCGATCGACGGACCGATCGAGGACCTCGCGCGCGCGCTCGTGGCCACGAGCGTCCCCGGGCTGTCGCTCCTCCCCGGGCCGCACGACGCGATCGAGCCGCCGCTCCAGCTCCGCGCGGGTCGCAAGTCGCGCTGGCTCACGCGGCTCAGGGCCCTCCCGACCGACTACCTCGTGATCGACGTGGGCCCCGGCCACGGCCACCTCGCGGTCGACGTGATGCTCGCGGCCGACTTCCCCATCTGCGTGACCGTCCCCGAGCCGCCCGCGATCGAGGCGACGTACCGCTTCGTGCGCGCGGTCTACCGGCGACGCCTCCGCCGCGCGCTGATGAAGGACCGCTTCCGGCTCTCGCTCATCGATCGCGCGTACAAGGAGATCGGCCGCCTCGCCTCGCCGCTCGAGATCGTCCGCACGCTGGCCCGCACCGACCGGACGCTCGCCGAGCTCGCCTGGGCCGAGGCCCAGCGCACGCACCTCTATCTCACCGTCAACCAGACGCGCGTGCGCACCGACCTCGAGCTCGCCGGATCGATGAGCGCGCTCGCCCGCCGCCACTACGGCGTCGTCCTCGACGAGCTCGGCTGGGTCGAGCACGACGACACCGTCTGGCTCTCGGTCCGCCGCCGGCGGCCCCTGCTCCTCGACAGCCCGACCTCGAAGGCCGCGCGCAACATCGAGCGCATCGCGCGGCGGGTGATGGCGCTCGCCGCCGCGAAGCCCGAAGGCAAGCAGCTCCTGCCGCTCACCGGCACGTTCGACACGCCCGATCACTACGCAACGCTCGCGGTCGGCCGCTCGTCCAACGACGAGGAGATCCGGCGCGCGTACAAGCGACAGCGCGAGGTCTATGCGACCGGTGGTCTCGCGACCTCGTCGCTCCTCGACGAGAAGGACCTGGGCGCCGCGCAGGCCCGGCTCGACGAGGCCCACGACACGCTTCTCGATCCCGTGCGCCGGCGCGCCTACGACCTGTCGACGTTCCCCGAGGCCGATCGTCCGGCCGAGGACACCACCGTGCCCCGCCCGGCCCTCGCGGCCGAGCAGCTGCTCCTCCAGAGCGAGCTCGCGCGCGAGATCGGCCCCGACACCGAGTTCTCCGGCTCGCTCCTCCGGAAGGTGCGCGAGTCGCAGGGCATCGAGCTCGCCGAGATCAGCTCGCGCACGAAGATCTCGAAGTCCCACCTCCTCGCGCTCGAAGAAGAGACGTACGAGCACCTCCCCGCGATCGTCTACGTCCGCGGCTTCGTCACCGAGCTCGCCAAGTACCTGCGTCTCGATCCGGCTCAGGTGCAGCGCACGTACCTCCGTCGCATGCGCGAGAAGCAGGCGTCGTGACGACGAAGCGAGACCCGAGCCCGCTCGCCGTCTCCGCCGTCCTCTTCGCCGTCGCGTTCACGCTTCGCTTCGTCGTCGCCGCGTGGCTCGCCGGCGAGCCGGTCTGGGACGGCCACTACTACGACTTCGGCGCGCGCCGGATCGCCGAAGGTCACGGCTACTCCGACGATCGCATCGTCGACGGACACGCCGTCTGGCACCCGTGGTGCCACTACCCCGTCGGCTACAGCGCCTACCTTGGTGCATTCTACAAGTTGTTCGGCGCGAGCCACCTGACCGCGCACGTCGCGAACGCGCTCGTCGGCGGCCTCTCCGCGGTGGTGGTGTACCTGCTCGCGCGCGAGGCGCTGTCGCCGTGGCGCTCGCGGATCGCGGGCGCGCTCGTCGCGCTGCATCCCGGGCTCGTGCTCTACGGCGCGCTCGCGATGAGCGAGCCGCTCTCGGGGCTCCTCGTGATGGCGGCGTTCTGGGTCGCGCTGGTGGTCGCGCGCCGCCGTCCCCATCCGCTCGCCGGCCCGGCCTACGGCGCGATCGTGCTCGGCGTCGCGGCGCTCGTGAGACCGCAGGCGCTGCTCTGCGCGCCGTTCCTCGCGCTCGCCATCCGCCGCGGGCGGCTCACGTGGAAGCTCGGCGCCGCCGGCGCCCTCGTCGCCTGCGTCCTCGCGCTGGTGCCGGTGATGCCGTGGACGGTGCGCAACTGCCGCGTGATGGACGGCTGCGCGCTCGTCAGCACGAACGCGGGATGGAACCTCGCGATCGGCGCGTTCCCTCGCGCGACCGGGCGCTTCGAGGGGCTGCACTCGAGCGACGGCTGCCGCGAGGTCACCGGCCAGGTGCAGCAGGACCGGTGCTGGCTCGCCTACGGGCTCGATCACATCCGCCGCGATCCGCTCCGGTGGCTCGGCCTCGTCCCGGCGAAGCTCTCGTACACGTTCGACCACGAGTCGTTCCAGGTCGAGTACCTGCGCGAGGCGCGCCCCTCCGACTGGCCCGAGGCGCGGCGCGTGGCGTGGCGGAACGCGCTCACGAATGCGCACCGCCTCCTCGTCGCGATCGCGCCGCTCGCGTTCGTCGCGTTCGCGCTCCGGAGCCGAACCCAGACCGTCCTGCTCGCCGCGACCGTCCTCGCCGCCGCCTTCGCGTTCACGCGGGACACGCCGGTCTTCTGGCCGCTCGTCCTCGTCACGTGCGTGCTCGCGTGGCTGCCGCTCCCGGGCCGGCCCGAGCCCGTGCCCGCGCTGCTCATGAGCGTCGGGCTCGTCGCGACGACGGCCCTCGCGCACGCGATCTTCTTCGGCGAGGACCGCTACCACGTCGCGGTCACCCCGGCGCTCTGCCTGCTCGCGGCGGCGGCGCTGCGCGCGCCGCGAGCGGCGCCACAAAACACGCGCGGCGCGAGCACCTAGTCGCCTAGGCGGGCGCGCCGCGGGATAAGCTCGAGTAAGGACGAACGCGGTTCTACCCCGGGGATCCCGGGGCAGGCAACAAAAACGGTACGCCCGTTCATGTGTGGGGCCCGCGATGTGCCGCCGTGTGCCGGCGCCGATCGGCGCGTCGCGGACCCTGCCACGACCACCGCGAGAACGCAGCGCGAACCCTGGGCGATCGGCGCGAGGTCATCGGTGGCACGGCACGTGCTGACACGTGCCATCCCCAGGGAGGTTCTCATGCGTTTCGGGGTCGGGCTCGTCGCGACGGCGGCGGGGGCAGTGGCGATGGCGCTCGCGGCGCCGGACGCGCGCGCGTGCGGCGGGTGCTTTCCGCCGCCGGGGGAGCAGCAGTCGGTGGTGACCGATCACCGGATGATCCTCTCGGTCTCGAAGGACCAGAGCACGCTCTACGATCAGATCCGGTACACCGGGCAGCCGAGCGAGTTCGCCTGGGTGCTGCCGATCGCGGGCACCGTCGAGGTCGGGCTGAGCGCCGACACGCTCTTCGGCGCGCTCCACAACCTGACCGCCGTCGCGGTGCAGGAGCCACCGCGGAACTGCCCGCCGCCCCCGCAGTGCGACTACGGCGAGGAGTCGAACGACTCGCGGGGCGGCTCGTTCGGCGGCGCTGCGGATGCCGCCGCCGCGCCCCCCGTCCAGGTGATCAAGAAGGAGACGGTCGGTCCGTACGCGACGGTGCAGCTCGCGTCGGACAATCCGAATGCGCTGACCGAGTGGCTCGGGCAGAACGGCTACGCGGTCCCCGACGACATCAAGCCGGTCATCGCGCAGTACGTCAGCGAGAAGTTCAACTTCCTCGCGCTCAAGCTGAAGCCCGGCGCGGGCGTCGATTCGATGCGCCCGGTGCGCGTCACGACGAAGGGCGCCGGCGCGGTGCTGCCGCTCCGGATGGTCGCCGCGGGCACCGGCGCGAACGTCGGCATCACCCTCTGGGTGGTGTCGGAGGGCCGCTACGAGCCGCAGAACTTCCCCTCGTTCCTGCTGAAGAACGAGGACCTCACGTGGGACTGGACCAGCGGGACGAGCGACTACAAGGACCTCCGCGCGCAGCGCTCGGCGATCGATCCCGGGCGCACGTGGGAGATCGAGAGCTCGCCGACGATCTACCGCCAGCAGGTCGAGAGCATCGTCACGGGCCTCGGCAACGTGCAGACCGACATCCAGGACTACACGCCGATCGAGGACGAGCAGGGCAACGTCACGAAGACCGCCGACCAGGTCCGGAAAGAAGACCTCCAGACGGTGTTCGCCGGCATCGCGCAAGGCGCCGAGCGCGTCACGCGCATGCGCGCGGACCTCTCGAAGGCGGCGCTGAACGTCGATCTCCAGACGACCGCCGGCGCCGACCAGTCGATCCTCGAGAACGAGCGCATGCCGACGAAGGAGAAGGGGCAGCCGCTCTGCCCGGTCTACGACGGCTGCAATCAGGTCGGGACCGCGCCGCGCGATCAGGCGATCGCGCAGTCGAAGGCCGGCGACGGCGACACGTTCTCGTGCAAGACGGCGAAGGCGCCGTCGCCGTCGTCGACCCATGCCGCGCTCGGCGGGCTCGGGGCGATGCTCGGGATCGCGCTCGTCAGGGGCCGGCGCGCGAAGAAGGGTATGCTGCGGAACGGAGGCGGATCATGATGCGTAGGGGCTGGGTCCTGGTGCTGGCGCTCGCGGGCGCCGCGTTCACCACGGTCGTCGCCGAGGGCGACGCGGCCGCGTGCGGCGGCTGCTTCGGTCCGCCGCCTCCCCCCACGGAGAGCCCGACGGTGGTCACCGACCACCGGATGATCCTCACGGTCTCGAAGGACCGATCGACGCTCTACGATCAGATCCGCTACCAGGGCTCGCCGGCGTCGTTCGCCTGGGTGCTGCCGATCGCGGGCACCGTCGAGGTCGGGCTCTCGGCCAACATCGTCTTCCAGACGCTCGACTCGCTCACGCAGACGCAGATCGTGGCGCCGCCGCAGAACTGTCCGCAGCGGCCGAGCGACTGCACGAACGGGCGGGGCAGCTTCGCCGCGCCGAGCGCGGGCGCCGAGGACAGCTCCG
>JBDHVD010000360.1:0-9587 GCA_039809525.1 Labilithrix sp.
GTGATGGAGGAGCCTCCGCGCGACGCGCTCGAGGTGGCCGCCGCGGTTCACCACGACGCGGAGCTCGGGCCGATCGATGCCCGCGAGCGAGGTCCCTGCGTCCTTCGCCCATGCGGGACGACGGAGGAGGAGCACGGCGCCGCCGCGCGCGATCGGCACGGTGAAGCGGCCGAGCACCGAGCGCTCGGGACGAACGGTGATGCCGTCCGCCGCGAGATCGAAGAGATCGCGCTCGAAGTCGCTCGCGAGCTCGGGCCAGTGGTAGCGGGTCCACGCGATCGCGCCGTTCTGCGAGCGCGCGAAGCTCTCGAGCAGCGCGGGGGCGAAGCCGTCCGGGCGATCGCGATCGCTCGGCCACGTGCTGAGCGGCGGGTAGTCGCCGCTCGTGCCCGCGCGGAGGGTCGCGGCGCGCGGCGCTTCGACCTTCGGCGGCGCCGGCGAAGCTGCCGGCGCGCATCCGGCCGCGAGGAGCGCGAGGATTGCGAGGAGCGTGAGCGCGGTTCTCATGACGGAGAGCGGAGGCGCGCGCGCAGCTCGTCGCGGCCGTGGACGTCGAGCTTCCGGTAGACCTCGCGAAGGTGCACGCGCGCCGTACCGTAGGTCATCCCGAGGTCTTTGGCCACGCGCCGGAGCGGCTCCCCCGCGGCCGCACGCGTGGCGACCGCGCGCTGCGCGGGCGTGAGCATGCCGAGCAGATCGTCGGCGACTGTCGCCTCGGCCGGTCGCGGACAGAGCGCGAAGAACACGCGCGCGGCCACCGCCCCGCGCGGTCGCGGGCCCGAGCGTTTCGCATCGACGAGCGCGGCCTCGAGGCGGCGCGTCGCCGACACGGCGAGCGCCGGGGGCGCGTCGATCGATCGACGGGCGCGATCGCCCAGCATCGCGATGAACCGCCGGCGCCTCGCCCGCTCCTCGAGGCCGAGCTCGACGACGAGGGCCCGCATCGCGCCCTCGGCGAGATGCGTCGTGCCGGAGGGCAGATCGACCCACGCGATCGGGATCGGAGCGTCGACGCTCCCGTCGATGGCCGTCGCCGCGAGCGCGGTCGACAGGCCTCGCTCGAGGTGAGGCTGGAGGAGCTCGAGCAGCAAGGTGTCGTCGTCGCCGATCGACCGGCGGCTCTTGGCCCGGTAGAGCGCCATGTAGTGCGTGCCGTTGAACCCGTCGTAGCGGCTGATCGTCGCGTCGAGGAAGCCGTGGGCGAGGAACCCGCGGAAGAGCGGACGCACCTTCTCCGCGGGCGTCGAGTGGACCGCGACGTGATAGGGCACGCGCCCCGACTGCGCGAGGAAGGCCGGCGAGGGATCGAGGAAGAGCCAGCGCCGGTGCAGCTCGCGCCAGGAGTCGGCGATGTCGTGCGTGACGGCGAGCGGCGTGAACCCGAACCCGCGGCCGAGGCTCATCGCCTGGACGTCGAGCCCGCGCATCAGGAGATGCGCCGCCTCCCGGACGTCCTCGACGCCGACGAGCCCGCGGCGGAGGAGCGCGAGCAGCTGACGAAGCGATGGTCGATGCATGCCCCCGCGATCAGGATACCCGATCGAGGGATCTACCCCATCGTGGTATGGGCGCCCGGCTCCTCGCCCGCTACTCGAGGGGAATGCCGGTGTGCGCACGGTCGAAGGTCGGCCTCATCGTGGGGATGGTCGCTGCATTGCTGCTCGGGGCCGCGGGCTGCGAGCGCTGCAGCGACTACGACGAGACGCCTCCGATCCAGCACACGACCGGCTTCACGCCGTTCATCATCGACGGCGTCGTCGGGGCGGAGGTGGCGACGGTGCTCGAGGTGTCCCGGCACAACGCTGTCGCGTCGGAGGGCTACGAGGTCAGGATCGACGTTCCCCCCGATGCGCCGGTGCGCCTCGTCTCGGCGAAGCGGAATCCGGAGTCGGCGAGCGCGCTCGACGGCGCCACGATCGGCACCGACGTGAGCCGATTGAAGCTGCGGCCCTCGTCCGACGGCGCCGGCGCGCGCGTCGATCTCGTCTTCGCGTGTGAGAAGGCCGGGGCCAGGCGGGTCTCGGCGCAGTTCGCGGACGGCACCGGCCGGAGCGACGCATACGTGACGTGCACCCCGCGCGAGGGCGGCGCCGACGCCGGCACGCGCGGCGTGCCGAAGGAGTTCGCGAACGGCGTCGGCGAGCTGGTCACGGTGTCGCGGAGCGGACCGGGATGGATCTTCACGGCCGGCGGCGTGACGACGAACCTCGGCCAGCGAACGCCCGAGCTCGCGTCGAAGTTCACGCCGATCGGAGACGACTGCGAGCGGTTCGAGGGCGCGACGACGTTCCCGAGCGACAAGGGGCCGGACACGCTCGACGCCGAGACCAGTCTCCAGAAGGGATCGGCGCGCTTCGAGGACACGCAGATCCGCTACGTGTGGAGCGGGTTCACGTTCGGCATCTTCGGCCCGGTCGACGCGGTGAGGTTCCGGTGGAACGGGCTCGATGAGAACGTCCCCGCGCCCCCGCCGTTCGGCGATCCGGACACCGTCCTCTCCGCGCCCGCCGGCGATCGGACGAGGTTCTACGTCCCCAGCGGCGAGGCCGACGCCGTCACGGTCTTTGGTCAGCTGACGCCCGGCTCCGGCTTCACCTGCCGGTTCCGCGTGATGTCGTTGCCCGTCGACGCCGGCCGACATGTGGCGTCACTCGTGCCGCCCGAGGTCGGGGCCGCGATCCCGAACGTCATGGACGTGCTCCAGAACGTCTTCGTCGCGAAGGTGAACGAGCGGCGCACGACGAACCTGTTCCCCGGCAACGAGCATGCGCTCGATGCCGCCCGCATGCTCCGCATCCCGCGGAGCGCGCTCGATCCCTGAAGCCACGGAGGTCCCATCGTGCAAAGCATTCTCTCGTCGTCGATCGTCGCTCTCGGCTGCGCCGGGCTCCTCGTCGCTGCGTGCGGCGACGACTCCACGTCGTCGACACCGGCCCCCGACGCCGGCTCGACCTCGTCGACCAGCAGCTCGACGTCGTCCAGCGGCGGATCGAGCTCCTCATCGAGCGGCGGATCGAGCACCTCGTCGAGCTCCGGCGGGACGGACGCGGGCAACGACGCGGGCAACGACGCCGGCACACCGCCGAGCACCGATCCGAACGCGCCGATCGTGCTCGAGGTGGGCAAGCCGTTCACCGGCTCGCTGCCGGCGGGGATGAAGACGCTCCACTTCTTCGCGTTCACCGTCCCGGCGACCGGCACGTACGGCTTCGAGCTCCAGGGGCCGCCGCCGCTGAACTTCTCCTGGTGTGACGCCTCGAAGGCCAGCGGGTGTGCATGCGTCACGAACCCGAACGGCGTGACGTCGTGCTGCACCGTCGCCCAGGGGACGACGAGCTGCACGTTCACCGCCCAGAACCTCGACAAGAGCGGGCTCGCGCAGGGGACGACGATCTATCCGCTCGTGAGCTGGTTCGGCGCGCCGAGCGGCAGCGGCAACTACACGGTGAAGATCACCGGACCGAACTGAGCGACGCGCGCGTCAGCGGCGGCGTACGACCTTGCCGAGCCCGAGCTTCTCGGCGGCCATCGTCATGTCGGGGTTCGCGAAGCCGGCCTGCACGATCGGCTTCGCGTACTCGTTGCCGTGACGCGCGTCCTTCATCGCGCCGTAGGCCGACGCGGCGATCATGCGTGCGGGGAGGGGAGCGAGCGCGGGCGGCGGATCCTCCGACGAGACGCTCGCGCGCGCCTCCTCGATCTTGCCGCCGGACGCCGTCGCGTACGCGCGGAGCCACTTGGCGAGCGGGCCGCCGATGTTCGGATGCGTCTTGAACAGCGCCGCGGCCTCGGCGCTCTTGTTCGCGGCGACGAGGACGAAGACGCGCTCGGCGAGCGCGCGGATGGTGACCGTGCCGCCCTCCATCGCCGCGCGGCTCATGCGATCGGCGTCGTCGAGCTTGCCCTCGTACCGCGCGAGGCGCGCGAGCCGGACGGCGCGCGGCGCGCGGACGTCGCCCTTCCACTGCGCGGCGACCTTCGCCGCGAGCTCGAGATCGCCGGTGTCGAGCGCGTAGTCCATGGCGACGAGATCCGCCCACGGTCCCTCGTCGTCCGCCATGTCGAGCACCGCCTTCGCGCTGCCGAATTCTTTCGTGCCCCCGGCGAGCAGCGCCTGGCCACGTGCGAGCGGGACGACGAACGGGAGCTTCTTCGCATCGGCGGGCGCGGCCTCGAACGCGCGCGCCATGCGCTCGGCGTCGAGCTTCTCGTAGGCGACCGCGGCGGTGACGACGGCCACGTCCGGCGACGTCGGCGGGAGGTCCTCGACCGCCTTCAGCGCCTCGTCGAGCCGCGCGCCGAGCAGCGCGACGCGCGCCGCGAGGACGCGCGCCGGCGGATACACGGCGGAGAACGACACCGCCGAGAGCGCCGCCTTGCGCGCGAGCGCCTCGTCGCCGGCGGAGAGCGCGATGCTGCCGATCCACGACGCGACGCCCGGCGTCTCCGCGAGCGCCAGCGCCCTCTGGAGCGCGGGCTTGGCGTCGTCGAGCGCGCGGCGCTCCAGCGCGACGATGCCCTTCGCCGCGTACGCCACCGCGCGCAGCGGCTGGGGCAGGGCGTCGGCCTTCTCGACGATCTCCTTCACCTCGGGCGGCTCCTCGCCGCGCATCGGATCGCGCGCCCACGCGAGCGCGACGAGCGCCATCGGCTCGACGCGATCGGGGTACTTGATGCGAAGCTCCTTCGCGTGATCGGCGGCGGCGTGAGGATCGCCGTCCACCGCGAGCGCGCGCGTGAGGAACGCCTGCGCGACGAACAGCTCGGGATCGAGCTTCACCGCCGCGGCGTAGCGCTCGGCCGCGCGCGAATCGCCTGCGCGCTCGAACGTCGCGCCGGCGAGCAGGTGGAACCACGCGTCGTCCTGGGCGACCGGATCCCATTTCGCGACCGTCGCGGCGGCGCCCGCGGTGTCGCCCTGGAAGAGGAACGACGCGACGTGCGCGAAGGCGATCTGCTTGTCGGGGACGCCGACGTCCTTCGCGCGGCCAGTGGCGCCCTCGAACGCGAGGTCCTGACCGCCCTCGAGCAGACCCTTGAGCGCGCGCTCGTGGAGCCAGGTGACGGCGGCGTGCGGCGAGCGCGACTCGAGCTCGAACGCGCGGCCGAGCGCCTGCTCGCTCGGCGCGAGCAGCTTCGGATCGCTCGCGCGCAGATCCGCATCGACCTTCGCGAGGACCTGCTCGGCGATGACGTGATCCTTCGCACGCCGGTCGTTCACGTACTTCAACACGCCGAAGCCGCCTCCGACGAGCGCGAGCGCGAGGGCGGCGAGCGTGATCGTGCTCGCGATGCGGCGCCGGCCCTTGTCGGGGCGGTCCCAGGCATAGGCCTGCGGGGAGACCGCGCCGTCCGGCTCGTAGATGCCTGCGATCTGCAACGCCTCGAGGACGTCGCGCGCCTCGGGCACCTTCCCCCCCGGGGACTCGCCGCGGTACGCGCTCTCGCCGGCCTTCGCGAAGTCGTGCGCGCGGAGCGGCTCGAGCCCGCGGTTCACCGGCGCGACGGGAGCGGGAGGGTGCGCGAACGGTTGCGGCGGCGGCTGCGCCGGCAAGGACACGGGCGGCGCGGACGCGACCGGCGCGGCGAACGGCGGAGGCGCGGGCGCGGGCAGCGGGCCCGGCGGAGGCTGCATGCCGAAGCTCGCGGTCTGCGCGCCGTACGGCTGTCCGGCGGCCGGGAGCGGACGCGACAGCGGCGCGAGCGCCTCGGCGAGCGCCTCGCGGATGTCGTCGTTCTTCCGGATCAGCGTGTCGATGTCCTCTTCCTCTTCGGTGCCCGTGGGAGGGACGACGCGCTCGGGGCGCGCCGCCTGCGCCGGCGGCGGGGCCGCGCGGTTGCCGGCCAGCGATCGCGCGCGCCCGAGGAGCGCGTGGGCCGCGGCCGGATCGCTGCCTCCGAACTGCACCGCGCGCTCGAGGACCTTCTCCGCGCGGGCCGCATCGCCGCGCCTCAGGAGCACCTCGCCGAGCCAGCGATAGACGTCGCCGTCGCGCGGCGCGAGGCGTCCCGCCGCGACGAGCACGCTCTGCGCGTCGTCGAGCCGGCCCGTGTCGGTGTACATCCGCGCGGCCGCGACGAGGGCCGGTACGTGCAGTTGCCTGGACGCATGGCTCCCG
The DNA here is from genome assembly GCA_039809525.1 of Labilithrix sp. GTDB lineage: Bacteria > Myxococcota_A > Polyangia > Polyangiales > Polyangiaceae > Labilithrix. Next base: position 6,120 of record JBDHVD010000360.1, read on the forward strand.
ACGATCTCGACGAGATCGGCGCGGCCGGATCCGCGAAGGGCGTCGCACAGCGCCATCGTCTGCGCGGGGTCCGGGTTCTGTTGCCAGCGAGCATACAGCTCGTCGATCGACGCCATCGTCAGGACCGGGAGAGCGTATCGAATTTTCGGCCGTTGTGCGCGAATCGGAGGAGAGCGACACTACTCGCCATGAGCGAAGTGGAGACGTTCCAGCACCACCAGTCGTTCGAGGCCGGCGAGGCCTCCGGCAACATGCGCCTCGGCAAGCTCGAGGCGATGTACGAGGAGCTCTTCGCCGAGGTCATCGAGGACGGCGTCATCACGCAGGAAGAGCGCAACCAGCTCGACAAGATGGCCGACAACCTCGGCCTCGATCGCGCGCGTCTCCGCCGGCTCGAGTCCGCGCTCCAGGCCGCCTACGAGGCGCGGCACCGGATCGTCATCAAGGACCTCTCGTTCGACGACTCGCCCCCTCCGGCGACGATCATGCCGCTCGAGGCGCCGACCGACGCGCGCACGCTCGCGCTCGAGCGGCGCATCAAGACGCTCGAAGCGCGCATCAAGGAGCTCGAGGTCGAGCTCGAGGACGCGCGCGCGCACATCAGCGTCGAGGTCGACTTCTCGGACGCGGCACCGGCGGCGAAGAGCGCCGTCCCCGACGACGATCCCGCGGAGCTCGCGCGGCGCGTGCGGCACGACCCGCGCGACGAGGACACGCTCCACGCGCTCTTCCGTCTCTACAAGAAGGCGAACGACGTCGATCGCCAGTGGTGCGTCGCGCAGGTGCTCGCGTACCTCGACGTGGCGAAGGGCGAGGAGAAGGAGCACTACCTCCAGCACCGGACGACGACGTTGATCCGCCCGTCGGGGGCGGTGACGCCGGAGGCGTGGCGCCGTCTCCTCTTCCACCCCGAGGAGGAGCCGCTCGTCGGCGAGATCTTCTCCGTGGTGGTGTCGGCCGTGCTCATCGGCCGCCTCTCGGCGATGCGTCGCGACAAGCAGCTGGTGAAGCTCGATCCCGAGGCGAAGCAGGACCCGACGACGACGACCATCCAGGCGGTGCGCTGCTTCCACTGGGCGTCGCAGATCCTCGGCATGCGTTCGCCGCCGCTCTACGCCGATCCCGACTACGCGGGCTTCGTCGAGATGGTGCCGGGCATCCCGCCGTCGTCGCGCATCGGCGCGCAGGCGCTCTCCGGCCGCTCGGCCGCGGAGCTCGCGTTCCTCGCGGGGCGTCACCTCGCGAACTACCGCGAGGAGCACTTCGTGAAGCTCCTCGTCCCGAACGCGCGCGGCCTCGAGGACGTGTTCCTCGCGGCGCTCTCGATCGGCAACCCGGGCCTGCCGATGAGCGCGCAGGTCAAGCAGCTCGTCGTGCCGATCGCGAAGGCGATCGAGCCGATCCTCGAGCCGGACGCGGTCGATCGCCTGCGCGGTCACTTCCTCCGCTTCGTCGAGGAGGGCGGACGCACGAACCTCCAGCGCTGGAGCAACGCGGTCGAGCGCACGTGCGGGCGCGCCGGTCTGCTCCTCGCGAACGATCTCAAGGCGGCGCACGGCGTCTACACCGTCGAGGACGGCGCGCACCTCGCGGAGAAGATGGACGACCTCATGAGCTTCGTCCTGTCGGATCGCTACGCGAAGCTCCGCAAGCAGATCGGGATCGCGATCGCGCAGCCGAGCTGAGGGGGCGCGCGCCGGTCGAGGCGTTCCGATGACCACGCGGGGCCGTTTGCGACGCGTCGATCGATGCTGCGCTCGTCACGTCGTTCCGCGAGCTGCCGACACGCGGCGCGGCGGCCGAATCGTCACTCGATGCAATAGGCGGTCGGCGGCTCCTTCTCGAGCGTCGTGCACCGCATGCCCGGAGGACAGATCATTGCGTCGCACGGGTCGTTTGGGCCACACGTGAGTCGGTACGGCGTATTGATCGCCTGATACGAAGCGCAGTACATGTCCGGCGGACACGGTTGATTGTCTTCGCACGAGGGCCCGAGCTGGGAGAGATCGACCATCGGCGGTACCTTGGTCGCATCTGCGGCGTCGGCGTCCGAGACCCCGCCGTCCGACACTCCGGCGTCGCTCGCAGGGTTCGTCGCGTTGGCGTCGACCCGGCGCTCGTCATCGTGCTTCGCGCACGCGATGAATGCGAGGACGAGGGCGGGAGCAACAAACGCAGGTCGAAGGGGCATTCGCTGGCTCTCTCGTTGGAAGTCCCGGCCGCGGCCCTGCGAGGACTCCGACGCGCCTCGGGGGTTGGTGCATTCGCCGGCGCGCGAGGATACGGTGACACACGTTACGGTCATGTAAAGTCGAAATCATGTCTTCCGTGGAAGTCGTCCAGCGGACGAGGAAGACGATCTCGCCGCCGACCGCGGCCTGCGTCAGCCCGTGCGGGCCCACCCCTCGGCGCTCGGCCACGCGCCGCAGCGCGCGCACCGGGGCGTGTCCCAGTGGAGCGGCGTCGTGCACTGCCAGCACGCGTAGGCGGGCGGGCTCTGCGAGGACGCGTGCGCGGCGTACGCGTGGTACGAGATCGCGTGAGGCGGCGGAGGCGTCGTCGGCGCGGCGCTCGGATGCGGGCGCTGCGCATGACGCGCCGAGAGCGCGAGCACGTAGAAGGCATCGGCGCACGCGTCGATGATCGAGGCATCGCCCGAGACGTCGATCGCACCGGCGCCGATCGCGAGCCGTCGGCCCTCCGGCTGGATCGCCTCGGGGTCGACGAGCGTCCACGCGATCTGCTGTGCCGGCTCGGCGGCGTTCTTCCAGCAGAGCCGCTGCGCGGTCACCGCGAAGCCGTCGTCGCCCGAGCCGAGCACCGTGTCGTCGTAGAGCGCGAGGACGCGCTCGCCGATCGGCAGCCCGCCCGCGTGCGCGCGAGCGACGGCGCGCTCCTTCTTCTCCGGGATGGTCGGTGCAAAATACATCGAATCGGAGGCGGTGAGGCGGCGGCGGAGGAGGCCGAGGATCGCCTCGTCGGTCATCGCGATGCACGCGGCCTCCTCGGCCATCCGTCCGATCGTCGCCTGGGCGAGGATCGCGGCGGCGATCTCGTCGGCCGCGGGCGCGGAGTGATGGCCCGCCCCGCAGGACGAGCACCAGCTGTTTCCGTACGCATCGGGCGGCGGCAGGCCGGCCCCGCACTTCTGGCAGGCGAGCGCGTGCATGGCTCGCTTCTGGTACGTGCGGCAGCGCCGCGATCTTCCTCAGCGATCGCGGACTTCGACCTCGCCGCCGCAAGGCACGTCGACGGTCAGCGTCTTGCCCGCGCTGCCGATGCGGACGCGGCGGAGGCCGCACTTGACCACCACGGCCTCGGGCGTCTGCCCGACGGTGCGCGCGTCGACGAAGATGCGCCGTCCGGCGGTCGCGCCCTCGGTCTTCACGCGTCCCATGCCGGCGGGCACGTCGATCGACGGAGCAGGAGCAGCGGCGGCGGGCGCAGGCTCGGTGGTCGCCGGAGCGG
>JBDHVD010000361.1:0-9584 GCA_039809525.1 Labilithrix sp.
GGGCCGCCGGCGGCGGTCCGTGCGGCGAGTCCTTGGTGAAGTCGACGATCACCACGGCGCCGCCCGAGGCGAGCGCGGCGGCGAGCTTCTTCGCGTAGGCGCGCCGGTCCTCGACGTGGTGCCACGTGTCCACCACGAGCACGCGGTCGACCACGCGCGGCGCGAGCTTCGGATCGTCCGCCGCCCCCAGCACCGCCTCGACGTTCGCGAGCCCTTCGCGCGCTGCGCGCTCGCCCAGCCACCGCACCATGTCCGGCTCGACGTCGACGGCGATCACCTTCCCGCTCGGACCGACCGCGCGCGCGAGGTGAGGCTCGAAGTAGCCGGTCCCCGCGCCGACGTCGGCCACCGTCATCCCCGGCGTGATCGCCATCGCGCGCACGACGTCCGCCGGACGCTGCCATGCGTCACGCGCCGGATCGTCGAACACTTTCGACCACGCCGCGGCGTCCTCGAACCGATGCCGATGGGTGTGCGGATGGTGCGAAGGGGCGGTTTCCGACCGATGGGACGGCTCGGAATGAGCACAGCCGGCCGCGAACGCGAAGACGCACGTCAAGATACTGTAATCACGCATGATTTTTCGATTCCGGGCGCCTCACCGGCGCGTTCTGTCAGCGGTATGTTGCCGCATCGGCAACGGTTTTTCTTGACGAAGGAAGCGCGACTGTCCGAAAAACTCCGCCTGGAGGCAACCAGACCATGAAGAAGCTCTTCGTTCTCTCGGCTTTCGCGGCGCTCGCCGTCGCGTGCGGCGGTGGCGACAACAAGCCGGCGACGGATCCGTCGGCGACCAACACGACGTCGACCCCGTCGACGCCGTCGACCTCGGACACCTCTTCGGCCACGCCGGCGACCCCGTCGACCGCGGACACGTCGGCCCCGGCGACGACCGGTACGGCCGCGCCGACCGCCCCGAAGAAGTGAGCCCCTGAGCCGCGCGGCCTCGCGCCGTGCGGCCACGACGAGGCCCGCGTCGCCTTCTTCACGGAAGGCACGCGGGCCTTCTCGTTTCCGGCTACCGTTCGCAGCGCCGATGCGCATCGCCCTCGCCACCTGCCGCGAGCCCCCCGAGCCGGACGTCGACGAGCCGCTGCTCGTCTCGGCCCTGCGCGCCGCCGGCGCGGAGGCCGCCGTCCTCGCGTGGGACGATCCCGGCGCGCGGTTCGCCGACTACGACCTCGTCGTCGTGCGCTCGACGTGGAACTACTACGAGCACCTCGAGGCGTTCCTGGCCTGGACCGAGCGCGTGGGTCGCGCCACGCGCCTCCTCAACGATCCGGCGACCGTCCGCTGGAACGCGGTGAAGACGTACCTGCGCGACCTCGAGGCCCGAGGCGTGCCCGTCGTTCCGACCGACTTCGTCGCGCGCGGCGAGCACCGCGAGCTCGGCGAGCTCGTGCGCGCGCGCGGATGGGACCGGGTGGTGGTGAAGCCCCTCGTCTCGGCGGGATCGTTCCGTACCGAGCGCTTCGCGTCGGACGACGTCGCCGCCGGTCAGGCGTTCCTCGACGCGCTCTCGCGAGACCGCGACGTGATGATCCAGGCGTGGATGCCCGCCGTGGACACGTACGGCGAGCGCTCGCTCGTGTGGATCGACGGCGAGGTCACCCATGCGATCCGCAAATCGCCGCGCTTCGCCGGCGGCGTCGAGCAGGTCTCGGACGAGGTCGCCGTCACCGAGGACGAGCGCGCGTTCGCTCACCGCGTGGTCGATCCGATCGCGAAGGAGCGCGGCCTCCTCTATGCACGCGTCGACACCATCCGCGACGGCGACGTGCTGCGCATCATGGAGCTCGAGCTCGTCGAGCCGTCTCTCTTCTTCAAGCAGTGCCCGCGTGCGCTCGATCGCTTCGTCCGCGCGGCCATCGAACGATCCTCGAGGTGATCCATGGGCTGCCTGTTCTGCAACATCGTCGAGAAGAAGATCCCCGGCGACGTCGTCTACGAGGACGAGCACGCGGTCGCGTTCCGCGACATCCGCCCCGTCGCGCCCACGCACGTGCTCGTCGTGCCGCGCAAGCACCTCGCGGCGATCCACGACCTCGGCCCCGAGGACGCCGCGACCGTGGGCAACGTGCTGGTCGCCGCGCGCAAGGTCGCCGACCAGCTCGGCCTCACCGCGGCGGGATACCGCCTCGTGATCAACGACGGCGACGCGGCCGGCCAGACCGTCCACCACATCCACGTGCACCTCCTCGGCGGGCGGAACCTCTCCTGGCCGCCCGGCTGACCGAGCTGGTAAACAAGGTGCCGATGAAACGAACGTTGTTGGCGCTCGCGGCCGTCGCCGGCTTCGCGCTCGTCGCCCCGATCGCCCACGCGCAGGCGCAGGGCGACGCGAAGAAGGAGGCGAAGGAGCGGAAGGAAGAGAAGCAAGAGGACAAGGCGAAGAAGAAGGAGGCGGCGCTCGACGCGGCCACCGCGGCCTCTTCCGACCTCAAGGAGCTCCCGAAGCCGACCGACACGAAGAAGGACCGTGCCGACCGGCGGCGCCGCGCCATCGGCCTCGCGCGCGCCCGCTGGGGCGCGCTGGTCATCAACCCCGCCGCCCAGGCCGAGCTCCGCCTGCACGCGCGGCGCATCGCGAAGATCGACGCGATGGAGCAGGTCGCGCGCTCGTCGGGCAAGACGGACCTCTTGCCCCGCATCGCGAACCTGCGCGTGAAGGAGAACGCGCGCTTCGAGATGCGCATGGACTACGTCAAGAACGAGATCGACGGAGGCCAGCGATGAGCCGCGCCCGGTTGCTCGTCCTCGCGGCGCTCGCCGGCGTCGCCGCGACCGTCTCGCTCGGCGCCTGCAAGAGCGACAACAAGCCGAAGGCCACGACCGTGGCCTCCGCCTCGGCCGATCCGTTCAAGATCGACGACGAGGACGTCCCCGTCAGCGTCGACTACGAGGAAGAGGCGCTGAAGTCGATCACCCCCGACAACGTCGAGGAGGAGGTCGCGAAGATGGAGAAGGAGCTCGAGTAGGCGTCCGCCGGGCCCCTCGGGTGGCCCGCTCAGGTGGGGGGCGGGCGCACCGAGTCGCGGGCCTTCTCGCCGGCGCCCTCCGAGGCGGCGCCGCCGCGCTCGAGGTCGAGCAGGCGCGCCAGCGCGATGTCGACGAGCGCGCGGTCGTTGCCCCCGGGGCCGATCGCCGTGACCCGCGCCCGCGCGGCCATCAGGCGGAGCGCCGCCAGCTCCGTCGCCGACAGCTCGACGACGCGGTGCAGGCGCACCTCCGCGATGCTGTAGCGGAGCACGAACACCGGCTCGCCGCCGCGGCCGTTCTCGGTCGCGACCGACACCGCGGTGGCGCGCGCGAGCTGGGGGACCACCCCGCGGAGGATCGAGGCCCGCATCCGCGCCCGCTGCACGCCGGGCTCCTTGAACAGGTCGAACATGCGGTTGCGCACGTAGACGCCCGGCGCGAGCGCCATGGCGACGGTGAGCGCCTCGACATGCTTCTCGGTGATGGAGACGGGGGTCATGCTTCGAGCTGGCTGAGGAGCGCGGCCTGTCGATCGGTGCGCAGCGCGGTGATGAGCTCGTCGAGGTCACCCTCGATGATGCGCTCGAGCTTGTTCAACGTCAGCTTGATGCGATGGTCGCTCACGCGGTTCTGCGGGTAATTGTACGTCCGGATCTTCTCCGAGCGCTCGCCGGAACCGACCATGCCGCGACGTTCCGCAGAGAGCTGCGCGTCCTGCTTCTCGCGCTCGATGTCGAGCAGGCGGCTCTTCAGGACCTTGAGCGCCTTCGCCTTGTTCTTCAGCTGCGATCGCTCGTCCTGACACTTCACGATGATGCCGCTCGGCTTGTGCAGGATCTGCACCGCGCTGTTCGTCGTGTTGACGCCCTGCCCGCCCGGTCCGCCGCTCGCCGCGATCGAGATCTCGAGGTCCTTGTCGTCGACCTGCACCTCGACGTCGTCGGCCTCGGGCAGGACGGCGACGGTCGCCGTCGACGTGTGGATGCGCCCCTGGGTCTCCGTCGCGGGCACGCGCTGCACGCGGTGGACGCCGCCCTCGAAGCGCATCTGCGAGTAGACGTCCTTGCCGCTGATGAGCGCGATGCACTCCTTGTAGCCGCCGGTCGCGCTCTCGCTCAGCGAGAGGACCTCGATGGTCCATCCCTTCGACTCCGCGTACCGCGCGTACATGCGGAACAGGTCGGCGGCGAACAGCGCCGCTTCCTCGCCGCCCTCGCCGCCGCGGATCTCGAGGATGACGTTCTTCTTGTCGTTCGGATCGGGCGGCAGGAGGAGGACCTGGATCTCCTTCTCGAGCGACGTCTTCTGCTCGGTGAGCTCCGGGATCTCGAGCTCGGCGAGCTCGCGCAGCTCGGGATCGGCGAGCGCCTCCTGATCCTCCTTCAGCTTCTTCTCGATCTCGCGGTAGCGCGAGAACGCCTGGATCAGGGGCTCGAGATCGCTCCTCTCCTTCGTGACCTTGGAGAGCTGGTTGCGGTCCCCGAGCACGTCCGGGCGGCACATGAGCTCCTCGAGCTCGCTGTACCGCTTCGTGAGCTGCTCGAGCTTGTCGAGAGGGAGCATGAACTCCCCCATCTTACTCGATCCGCTCGCTCCCCGATCAGGCTGCGCGGCGGAGACGCGGCGACTTCATCAGCGCATCGAACGTCGCGTAGCGCACGTCGCCGTTCGTGCTCCCCGCGGCGCCGCCCTCGCGGAGCAGCGTCACCTTGAGCGACGCGAGCGCGACCTCGAGCTGATCGTCGTCCGGCTCGATGGTCGTGATCTTCTGGCAGAGGAAGCCCGGCCAGAGCAGCACGCGGAGCGGTCCGGTCGTGCAGAAGCGGGCGAACACGCGCTGGATCTCGAACGTCACCGCCGCGATGAGCGGCAGGAACGGGAGCTTCTCGAGGAAGAAGACGACGTTGTCGAGCGACTCCTTGCCCGTGTGGATCTTCGGGAGGAAGCTGCCGACCGCGGTGAACACGAGGATCGACACGAGCGCGACCATGACGAGGAACGTCGTCCCGCAGCGCGGGTGGAGCGTGGTCTTCGCGCGCGCGTTCGCGACCGTGAGCTCCTCGTTCGCCTCGTAGGTGCTGATCGTCTTGTGCTCGGCGCCGTGGTACTGGAACACGCGCCGGATGTCGGGGAAGACGCGGCGCACGAGCAGCAGGTACCCGACGACGATGAGCAGCTTGAAGCCGCCGGTCATCGCCTGGAAGGCGGGCGACTGGATGTCGACGTCGAGCTTCAGGAAGTGCTTCACCGCCCAGGCCGCGCCCTGCGGGAGCGCGATGAGGAAGCCGACCATCAAGACGACCATCAGGGTCGTCGGCAGCTTCGATCCGCTCTCCTTCTTCTCGTCCTTCTCGTCTTCCTTCACGAGCTCGGCGACGGGCACGCCGGCCTCGTCGTCCTTCGTCGTGGTCGCGCCGGTCGCGGTGTCCGCGTCCGCGGTCATGAGCAAGAAGAGCGTGTAGCCGACCGACCGGAGGACGTTCAGCAGGCTCGTCGCCACGCTCGCCGCCTCGAGATCGCGCTCCATCTGCTCGGCGCTGAACCGGAGCGACTCGCTCCCGAGCTTGAGCGACTCGACGAGCGAGGCGATGCCGCGCGCGAGCGGCAGCTTCGCCGCGCCCTTGCGGCCGTCGGGCATCGCGCGCTCGCGCACGTGGAGCGAGCCGTCGCGACGACGGACGACGACCGCGAAGGACGTCGGCGAGCGCATCATCACGCCTTCGAGGACGGCCTGGCCTCCAATGTAGGGTCTTGTAGGCTCAGGCGTCTTCGGTCCGTCGGACATGGCGTTCAGACTCTACGCACGACCGGGCTGAGCGGCTACTCGCTCTTCTCGGCCGCGGGCTCGGCCTTGGCGGCGGCGGGGGCCTTGGCGCCCTTCGCCTCGTAGCGCTTGCGGAAGCGATCGACACGGCCGGCCGCGTCGATGAGCTTCTGGGTGCCCGTGTAGAACGGGTGGCAAGCGGAGCAGACGTCGACGGCGATGTCGCCGCGCGTCGAGCGCGTGATGAACGTGTTCCCGCACGCGCACGTCACGTTCGACGGCGGGTAATCGGGGTGAATGCCTTCTTTCATCGGATCCTCTCGTCTTCTCTTCCGAAAATAGGAAGAGGGCCGGCCTTCTTAGCGGACGGCCCCTCTCGGTGCAAGCGCGGCTATCGCGCGCTCAGAACGGAATCTCGTCGTCGCCGCCACCGCCGCCGTAGTCGCCGAAGTCGTCGGCCGGCGGGGCGCTCGGCGCGGGACGGCCGGCGTCGCGGTCACGTGCGGGCGCACGGCGCTCGAAGCCGCCGCCGCCACCCCCGCCGCCCTCGCCCGCGAAGTCGCGGTCGCCGCCCTTGCCGCGGCCGGCGAGGATGATGTTGTTCGCGACGATCTCGGTCGAGTAGCGCTTCTCGCCGTCCTTCTCGTAGCTCGAGGTGGAGATGCGCCCCTCGACGAAGATGCGCTCGCCCTTCGTCAGGAACTTCGCGAGCGCCTCGGCGCGCTTTCCCCAGAGCGTCACCCGATGCCACTCGGTCCGCTCCTGGCGCGTGTTGTTGCGGTCGAGGTAGCTCTCGGTCGTCGCCAGACGGAGCTTCAGCACGGCCTGCCCGCCCTGGGTGACCTTCAGCTCCGGATCGGCCCCGAGGTTCCCGAGCAACAACACCTTGTTCAAACCTTCGGCCATCGCGGTCTCCTCTTCAGCAATCGACGCTCACACGCGTCCGCGCGCTCTTAGTCGTACGGCCGCGCGCACGTGTCAACGGTGCGCGGCACGGTGCCCGGTTCGCGTGCGACAGGACGTGTCGCGCGCGGCGCGCTCACTTGCCGGGCGGCGCCTCGATCGTCTGCTTCACCTTCTGGGTCTCTTCGATCGTCTGCTTCTTGCCGGTCTGATCGGCGACCTCGATGTGCTGGGTGACGGCGATCTCGCCGGTCACCTTGGTGGCGAGCCGGTCGAAGCGGAACTGGTAGGTGTAGTGGCCCTTGCCGTCGACCGAGATCATCGCTCCCGGCGGGACGCCCTTCGCCTGGAGGGGACGCTTCGGGACCTTCAGCTCGATGTCGGCCTCGACGACGCCGCCCTCGGCGGTGACCTCCTTGAGCGTGAAGGCCTGCTTCGCCTTCTGCTCGAGGCCGCCTTCTTTCTTCTCCGTGCTGCGCTCCCACTTCGCGCCCACGCCGACCGGCGCGTCGGGGAACGGCGGCGTGATGAGCTCGATGGCCTGCTGGAGGCCCTGCACCACGCCCTCGGCGAGGGGGTTCTGCATCTTCGCGTCGGCCTGGAAGCTCACCTCGCCGGCCTCGCCGCGCGGGGAGAGATCGAAGCCGCCCGTGAGCCCGTTCAGGCCGCTCAGGGCCTGCGCGAGCTGCGCCTGCTGCGCGCCCGCCTGCGCGCCGGGCAGATCGACCTTCGTGACCTTCGCCTCGAAATGGGTGCCCTTCGGCTCGACCTTCTTCGGCGTGAAGTCGACGTTGATCTGCAGGGTGATCGCGTTGCCGACCTGGCCGCCGCGCGCCTGCTCCTGGGCGACGGTGAGGATGCGTTTGTCGACGCGGTTCGCGGTGAACGCGTACTTCCGCGCGGCCCGCGGCTCGGCCCCCGGCTCGGTGACCTTGAGCGCGGGCTTGTCGTCGTCACCGGGCGCCGCGCCCGGCTCGCTCCCGCCCCCGCCCGCCGTGTCGACCGCGGCGAGGCCTCCCTCGAGCCCTCCGTCGAGCTTGACGGCCACGCCGCCCGCCCCGGACTTCGGGAGAAAATCGTTGAACGAGCCCATGTCGTCGGGGACGGGCGTCGATTTCTTCGGCTCGTCCTTGATCGCCTTGGGCTCCTCTTTCGTGCAGCCGAGAGCGAGAGAAGCGCTGACGAACACGGCAGCGAGCGGCAGGGCTCGGAGGCGGCGGGGCATCACGGGACGCGACCCTACTAGACGCGACTTGGCGACGCCACCGGGTCTGGGGTAAAGGCTCCCTCCTCTGCCGATGCAGACCTTCACGCCGCGGATCTCGATCGTCATTCCGATCTACAACGAGGAGGCCATCCTCCATGCCGCGGTCGTGGATCTCCGCGAGCGTCTACGCCCCATGGGCTGGACCTACGAGATCATCCTCGCGGAGAACGGCTCCAAGGACCGGACCGTCGAGATCGGCCAGGAGCTCGCCAACAAGTACGGCAACGCCGACGAGGGGCAGGTCAAGATCATCAGCATGGGGGAGCCGAACTACGGCAAGGCCCTCAAGCAGGGGATCCTCCTTTCGCGCGGCGACCTCGTGATCTGCGACGAGATCGATCTCTGCGACGTCGATTTCCACCGCCGCGCCATCGAGATCCTCGAGAGCGGCGAGGCCGACCTCGTCATCGGCTCGAAGCTGGTGGCCGGGGCCGAGGACGATCGGCCGGCCATCCGCCACGCCGCGAGCATCGCCTACTCGTCGATGCTGAAGCTCCTCCTCGGCTTCCGCGGGACCGACACCCACGGCCTCAAGGCCTTCCGCCGCCTCGCGCTGCTCGACATCGTCCGCTCGTGCCTGGTCGACAAGGACGTCTTCGCGAGCGAGCTCGTCATCCGCGCCGACCGGGGCGGAGTCCGTACCAAGGAGATTCCGGTGCGGGTCATCGAGAAGCGGCCCCCCTCGATCAACCTCTTCAAGCGCGTGCCGAACGTCCTCAAGAACGTGGCGAAGCTCACCTACGCGATCCGTCTCCGCGGTTGATGTAGAGTAGGGGCCGCCGTGGAGGATCAGGCCGGACGCCGCGCCGCTCTCGTCGCTTCCATCGCGCTCCTCTTCTTCGGTGCGCTGACGGCGCTCGCGCTCGTCGGATGGTTCCACCGCAACGAGGCGCCCTGGAACTGGAAGAGCGTCCTCGCCGCCGGCTGCGCGCTCCTCGCGGTGACGACGAGCGCGCTCGTCTGGCGGACGCCGACGCGGACGCATGCGGTCCTCGGCATCGTCGTGATGCTCGCGTCGCTCGCGCGCATCGGCTCGCCCGCCGAGTGGACCTGGGTGAGCTTCGCGCTGGTCGCGATGACGTTCGTGCTGCTCATGCCGCTGGTGCACGCGGCGATCGTCCTGCGCGCCGAGGAGTGATCGCGGCGCGCGCCCGTCGCGCTACGCCGTCACTTGCCTCCGAGCGGAGAACGCTGCCCCACCTGCGTGCGCAGCACCTGGTAGCCGATGCGCAGGACGACGTCCGGCGAGCTCGACGGGTCCGCGGGGATGTCGCGCGCGAGCGCGCCGGCCATCGGATCGGTGCCGCCGTCGGCCTCGATCCGCGTCCCTCCGCCCGCGTCGCGCACGGGCGCGCCGCCCTGCGGCCCCTCGGCCGGGAGGTGCCCCGGCAGATCGCGCTCGCGCAGCACGCGCGCCGCCTCGACCGGCGCCTTCGTCCCCGGCTCGATCACCACGTCGGGGTGGATGCCGTCGGCCTGGATCGCGTGCCCGCTCGGCGTGTAGTAGCGCGCGGTCGTGAGCTTGAGGCCCGATCCGTTCGGCAGCGGGAGGATCGACTGCACGCTCCCCTTGCCGAACGTGTTCGCCCCCACCACGGTCGCGCGCTTGTTGTCCTGGAGCGCGCCGACGAGCAGCTCGCTCGCGCTCGCGCTCCACTCGTTGACCAGCAC
>JBDHVD010000362.1:0-9559 GCA_039809525.1 Labilithrix sp.
CGAGCTCCTCGTGCACGCGAAGAGGTCCGTGCCGTTCGTGCAGGCGAACCTCCTCGACGCGACCACCGACAAGAAGTCGGACGTCGAGGCGTGGCGCAGCTACCTCCGCGAGCGCGGCGTGTGGGCGAACGAGCCCGTGCCGCTGTTCCCGTATCCGGGCTCGCCCGAGTACACCATCCGGTTCGGCGCCTGCGACGACGAGGCGTGGGAGCGTGCGCACGCGCACTACCTCGCGCAGTTCGATGCGTTCAGCGACATCCAGGAGACGCGGCCCTCGACCCTTCGCGAGCTCGAGAGAGCCGCCGTGAGCAGGGCGCATGGTTGAGCGCGTGCTCATGACCACGGACTGCGTCGGGGGCGTCTTCACGTACGCCACGACGCTCGCGCGCGAGCTCGCGCTGCGCGGCGTCCGCGTGCACCTCGCGACGATGGGGCCGGCGATGCGTCCGGAGCAGCGCGCGGCGCTCGCCGCGATCCCCGGCGTCGTCGTCCACGAGAGCACGTTCGCCCTGGAGTGGATGGATCGTCCGTGGGACGACGTCGCGCGGGCGGGGGACTGGCTCCGGGGGATCGCGCGCGAGGTCTCGCCGGACGTGGTCCATCTGAACGGCTATGCGCACGCGACCGCCGGCTTTCGCGCGCCCGTCGTCGTCGCCGCGCACTCCTGCGTGCTGACGTGGTGGCGGGCGGTCGAGCTCGAGGACGCGCCCTCGCGTTACCGGCGCTACCGGCGCGCGGTCGCACGGGCGCTGTCGGAGGCGCCGGCGGTGATCGCGATCTCGCGCTCGTTCCTCGAGGCGCTCGAGCGCAGCTACGGGCGGGTGAAGAACGCGACCGTGGTCTATGACGGGCTGCCGATCGCGCCGATCGAGGAGATCGCGAAGGAGCCCTTCGTCCTCTCGGCGGGGCGGGTCTGGGACAAGGCGAAGAACGTGGGCGCGATCGCCCGCGTCGCGCCTCGGCTGCGCTGGCCGGTGCGGGTCGCGGGCTGGGAGGCGGAGGAGTGCGCGAACGTCGCGGCGCTCGGGGTGCTGTCGCGCCCGGCGCTCCACCGCGAGATGGCGCGGGCGGCGATCTTCGCGCTGCCCGCGAAGTACGAACCTTTCGGGCTTTGCCCGCTCGAGGCGGCGATGCACGCGTGTGCGCTCGTCCTCGGCGACATCGACACGTTGCGTGAGATCTGGGGGGCCGCAGCGATGTACGTACCACCGCACGACGACGATGCGCTCGCACGCGCCATCGACGTCCTCGCGGGTGATCCGGCACTTCGTGCAGACCTCGGCATACGCGCGCGTCAGCGGGCCGAACGTTACTCCGCAGCACGAATGGCCGAACTCACCCTGGATGTCTATGCGCGCGTCCTCCAGCGGACGCGATCGAAAGGAGGAGAGCGCCAATGCGCGTAGCCCTCTTCTGTCACTCTCTCCTCAGCGACTGGAACCACGGCAACGCTCACTTCTTGAGGGGCGTCGTCACCGAGCTCGCGGCGCGCCGTCACGAGGTACGCGTCTTCGAGCCGCGCAACGCGTGGAGCGTCGAGAACCTCGTGAAGGACCACGGCGAGAAGGCGCTCGACCTCGCGCGGCAGGCGTATCCACGGATCCGGCCTCGCCGCTACGAGCTCGCTTCGCTCGACGTCGACGAGCTGCTCGACGACGTCGATCTCGTCCTGGTGCACGAGTGGAACGACCACGAGCTCGTGCGCCGCATCGGCGAGCGGCGCAAGAAGCCCGGCGCACGCTTCAAGGCGCTGTTCCACGACACGCACCACCGCGCGATCACCGACGAGGCCAAGATGGCCGAGTACGATCTGTCGGGGTACGACGGCGTGCTCGCGTTCGGAGCCGCGCTGCGCGACGTCTATCTCCAGAAGGGATGGACCCAGCGCGCGTGGGTCTGGCACGAGGCCGCCGATCCACGCGTGTTCTTCCCGCAGCTGCCCCCGCCGAACGGCAAGCAAGGCGACCTCGTGTGGATCGGCAACTGGGGCGACGAGGAGCGCACCGCGGAGCTGCGCGAGATGCTGCTCGAGCCGGTGCGGGAGCTCGGGCTGAACGCGCTCGTGCACGGCGTCCGCTACCCCGAGCAGGCGCTCGAGGAGCTCCGCTCGCGCAAGATCGCGTACGGCGGGTGGCTGCCGAACTTCCGCGTCCCGGAGGTCTTCGCGCGGTTCAAGCTCACCGTCCACGTGCCGCGCCGTCCGTACGCGAAGGCGCTGCCCGGCGTACCGACGATCCGCGTCTTCGAGGCGCTCTCGTGCGGCATCCCGCTCGTCAGCGCCCCGTGGGACGACGTCGAAGGGCTGTTCACGCCGGGCAAGGACTACCTCGTCGCGCAGGACGGCGGCGCGATGCGCGCGCACATGAAGACCCTGGTGAACGACGCGGCGGCGCGGTCCGAGCTCGCGCGCCACGGCCGGCGAACGATCCTCGCGCGCCACACGTGTGCGCATCGCGTCGACGAGCTCCTCGGCATCGCCGGCGAGCTCGGCGTGCGCGTCCGGAGGCCGAGCGTCCTCGAAGGAGCTACCGCGTGATGAACCGTTCGCTCGACATCGCGTTCTTCGGCTCGAGCCTCGTCTCCGCTTACTGGAACGGCGCCGCCACCTACTACCGTGGCATGCTGAAGGCGCTCGCCGCGCGCGGGCATCGCATCACGTTCTACGAGCCCGACGCGTTCGAGCGGCAGGCGCATCGCGACATCGACGATCCGTCGTGGGCGCGCGTCGTCGTGTACTCCGGCGCCGACGAGCGTGACGTCGCGCGGGTGCTCGACGATGCGCGGCGAAGCGACGTCGTCGTGAAGGCGAGCGGCGTCGGCGTATGGGACGAGCTGCTCGAGCGAGAGGTCCTCGCGATCAAGCGCGCGGGCGCGCAGGCGATCTTCTGGGACGTCGACGCGCCGGCGACGCTCGACCGACTCCGGAGCGACGCGGCCGATCCGTTCCGCGCGCTCGTGCCGAAGTACGACGCCGTCTTCACCTACGGCGGCGGACCGCCCGTGGTGCGCGGCTACAAGGGGTTCGGCGCGAAGAGGTGCGTGCCGATCTACAACGCGCTCGATCCGAGCACGCACCATCCGGCGGAGCCCGACCCGAAGTGGGCCGCCGATCTCTCGCTCCTCGCGAACCGCCTGCCCGATCGCGAGAAGCGCATCGAGGAGTTCTTCTTCCGGCCGGCGCGCCTCCTGCCCGATCACGCGTTCCTCCTCGGGGGAAACGGCTGGCAGGGGCACGGGGTGCCGCCGAACGTCCGCGCGATCGGCCACGTCTACACGGCGGACCACAATGTCTTCAACGCGAGCGCACGCGCGGTGCTCAACGTCGCGCGAGACAGCATGGCGTCGTGCGGCTGGTCCCCCGCCACGCGGGTGTTCGAGGCGGCGGGCGCGGGCGTCTGCCTGATCACGGACGCGTGGGAAGGGATCGAGGACTTCCTCGAGCCCGGCGCCGAGGTGCTCGTGGCGAAAGACGCCGAGGAGGTGGCCCGCCACGTGCGCGATCTCGACCCCGCGCGAGCCCGCGCGATCGGAGCGGCCGCGAAGAGGCGGGTCCTCGCGCACCACACGTACGCGCAGCGCGCGCGGGAGGTCGAGGCGCTCCTCTTGCAGCAGGACGTGCACCGCGTCGAGGTGTCTCCGTGAGCGTCCGTCATCGAACCGTGTTCCTCGGTCTGTCCATCACGTCGTCGTGGGGGAACGGCCACGCGACGACCTACCGCGCGCTCCTGCGCGCCCTCGCCGAGCGCGGCCACGAGCTCACCTTCCTCGAGCGCGACCTCGACTTCTACGCCGCGAACCGTGACCTGCCCGAGCCGCCGTTCGCGAGGACCATCCTCTATCGCTCGCTCGACGAGCTGTTCGACCTTCATGCCGGCGTCGTGCGCGACGCGGACTTCGTCGTCGTCGGTTCGTACGTGCCCGACGGGATCGAGGTCGGCGCCTGGGCGCAGGCGCTCGCCCCGGGCCGCTGCGCGTTCTACGACATCGACACGCCGGTGACGCTCGCGGCGCTCGAGCGAAACGCGTGCACGTACCTCACGCGCGCGCTCGTGCCGGGGTACGCGCTCTACCTCTCGTTCACCGGCGGTCCGACGCTCGCACGCATCGAGCGCGAGCTCGGCTCGCCGTGCGCGCGCGCGCTCCATTGCTCGGTCGATCCGTCGGCGTACTACCCGGAGGAGGCGGCGCTCCGCTGGGACCTCGGCTACCTCGGGACGTACAGCGCCGACCGGCAGCCGGCGGTCGGGCGCCTCCTGCTCGAGGTCGCGCGTCGCTCGCCCGATCGCGCGTTCGCCGTGGCGGGCGCGCAGTACCCGGACGACCTCGTGTGGCCGGCGAACGTGTGGCGCGACGTCCACCTCGCGCCCGCGCTGCACCGCGGCTTCTACGGCGCCCAGCGCTGGACGCTCAACGTGACCCGCGCCGCGATGATCGAGGCGGGATGGTCGCCGAGCGTGCGCCTGTTCGAGGCGGGCGCGTGTGGCACGCCGATCATCAGCGACCGGTGGCCGGGCCTCGAGGACGTGCTCGTCCCCGGACGCGAGGTCCTCGTCGCGGACGACACCGAGGACGTGATGCGCATCCTGCGCGACGTCGGCGAGGACGAGCGCCGGACGATCGCCGCCCGTGCGCGCACCCGCATCCTCGTCGAGCACACCGCGACGCAGCGTGCGGAGACCTTCGAGCGCCTCGCGCGCGAGGTGCTCGACCGGCAAGCGCGGCGCCCGCGCTCGGTGAAGCGGACCGCTCGAAGTGAAGCTCTCTGAGGAGGTGACCATGGCCAGAATGCGATCTCTCGTTTTGGGCGGTGCCGGATTCGTCGGCTCGCACCTGTGCGACAGGCTCCTCGCACGCGGCGACGAGGTCATCGCCATGGACAACCTCCAGACGGGATCGCTCGACAACCTCGCGCACCTGCTCGATCACCCGCGGTTCTCCTTCGTGGAGCACGACGTGGTGGAGAAGTTCCACGTGCCGGCGGACGTCGTGTTCAACCTCGCGTGCCCCGCGAGCCCGCCGGCCTACCAGGCGGACCCGATCAAGACGACGCTGACCAGCGTGCTCGGTACGGTCCACGCGCTGGAGCTCGGACGGCGCTGCGCCGCGCGGGTGGTGCTCGCCTCGACCAGCGAGGTCTACGGCGATCCGGAGGTGCACCCGCAGCCGGAGACGTACCGCGGATGCGTGAGCACCATCGGCCCGCGCGCCTGCTACGACGAGGGGAAGCGCTGCGCCGAGTCGCTGACGATGGACTTCGCGCGCAAGCATCGCGTCGACGTCCGCATCGCGCGCATCTTCAACACGTACGGGCCGCGCATGGACCCGCACGACGGGCGCATCGTCTCGAACTTCGTCGTGCAGGCGCTCGAGGGCAAGTCGCTGACCGTGTACGGCGACGGCTCGCAGACCCGGAGCTTCTGTTACGTCGACGACCTCGTCGACGGGCTCGTCGCCCTCTCCGAGCACGCGTCGTTCACCGGTCCGGTGAACCTCGGGAACCCCGGCGAGTTCACGGTCCTCGAGCTCGCCGAGATGGTGCGCGAGCTCGTGGGGGCCGACGTCGAGATCGCCTATCACCCGCTGCCCCAGGACGATCCCAGGATGCGCCGCCCGGTGATCGATCTCGCGTCGCAGATGCTCGGCTTCGCCCCGAAGGTGCCGCTCCGCGACGGGCTCGTCCGCACCATCGCGTACTTCGCCAGGCGCGCCGCCGTCGGCGAGAGGCGCACGTCCTCCACGTCGCTCATCCGCAGCCGTCCGGTCGCCGCGGCGGCGGCCCACGCCAACGGCGACGCTCGGTGAGCCTCGGAGGTCCATGATGTGGGGCATCGTTCCCGCGGCCGGCATCGGCAGCCGCATCCAGCCGCTCGCGTTCAGCAAGGAGCTCCTCCCGGTCGGCAGCATCCGCGAGGGCGACGTCGAGCGTCCGCGCGCGGTGAGCGAGTATCTCGTCGAGCGCCTCGTGCTCGGCGGGGCGACGCAGATCTGCTTCGTCATCTCGCCGGAGAAGGCGGACATCCTCGCGTACTACGGCGCGGGGATCCCGCAGGCGCAGATCTGTTACGTGGTGCAGCCCGAGCCGGGCGGGCTCTGCGATGCGCTGTTCCGTGCGCTGCCCCTCGTCCGCGACGAGGAGCACGTGCTCGTCGGTCTGCCCGACACGGTGTGGTTCCCGGCCGACGGCCTCGCGCTCCTCGGCTCGGAGGACCTGTCGTTCCTCTGTTTCCCGGTGGAGCGACCGGAGCTCTTCGATGCGGTCGTCGCCGACGAATCGGGCGACGTGCTCGAGGTGCGCGTGAAGTGCCCCGAGGTGAAGAGCCGCTGGGTGTGGGGCGCGTTCAAGCTGCGCGGGCGGGCGATGCGCGAGCTCCACGACCTGTGGCTGACGCGCACCCCGCGCGATCCCTACCTCGGGACGCTGGTGAACGCGTGGCTCGCGAGGGGCGGGCGCGCGACGGCCGTGCGGTACGGACGGGCATACGTCGACACCGGCACGATCGGGGGATACCGCGAGGCGATCCAGCTGCTCGACGCCGCGGCGAAGCTCGACGGACACCGCTCGGGCGAGGTGCGCGTGGCGAACGGCCCTCGGATCACGAAGGGAGCGACGGCATGAACCGCGAGCTCATCGCGCGGGAGGTCACGAGGCTCGGGCCCTGGTTCCACAACATGGACCTCGGCGGCGTCGCGACCGCGCCGAAGCACTTCCTCGGCGACTACCCGCGGCAGAAGTTCCGCCGGTTCGAGCACGCGATCCCGCGCGACCTGCGCGGCATGACCGTGCTCGACATCGGCTGCAACGCCGGCTTCTACAGCATCGAGATGAAGCGCCGCGGCGCCGACCGCGTCGTGGGGATCGACTCGGACGACAGCTACCTCGCGCAGGCGCGGTTCGCCGCCGAGATCACGGGCGTCGACCTCGAGCTGCGCAAGATGGACGTCTACCAGGTCGGCGACCTGCGCGAGGCGTTCGACCTCGTGCTGTTCATGGGCGTGCTCTACCACCTGCGCCATCCGCTGCTCGCGCTCGATCTCGTGCGCGAGCACGTGGTCGGCAAGACGATGGTCTTCCAGAGCATGCAGCGAGGCTCGCGCGCGGTCGACCCGCTCGACGACGACTATCCCTTCTCCGAGCGCGAGGTCTTCGAGCAGCCCGGCTATCCGAAGATGTACTTCGTCGAGAAGAAGTACTCGGACGATCCGACCAACTGGTGGATCCCGAACCGCGCCTGCGTCGAGGCCATGCTCCGCAGCGCCGGCTTCCGCATCGTCTCGAACCCCGAGGAAGAAGTCTACGTGTGCGAGGTGCGGTCATGAACCGGGAGAGCGGAGCGTGCAAGCGCGCGCGGAGCGCGCGTGCGCGGAGCGCAGCACGCGGGCAGGAGGCGAGGCAAGGGGGGAGGCTCATCGCGCGGAGCGCGATGAGGGGGCGCAAGCCCCACCAGGAAGAAGTTTACGTGTGCGAGGTGCGGTCATGACGGTCGAGGCGGTGATGCTCTGGAACGAGCCGAACAACCTGTCCCACTGGGACTTCACCATGGACGTCGGGTGGAAGACGTTCGCCACGATGACGCGCATCGCCGCGCAGGAGATCGGGCGCGAGCGCCCGGGGCTCACGCGCGTGCTCGGCGGCATCTCGCCGATCGACGCGGGCTTCGTCTCGAACATGAAGGACCAGGGCGTCGTCGACGCGGTCGACGTGATCGCGCTGCACGGCTTTCCGCTCGACTGGAACCACTGGCAGATCCACGAGTGGCCGGACAAGCTCGCCGAGGTCCGCGCGGTCACCGACAAGCCGCTGTGGGTGAGCGAGGTCGGCGTGTCGACGTTCGGCGCCGAGGAGGTGCAGGAGTTCGGGCTGCGCCGGACCGCGGAGCTGCTCATCGGTCGGGCGCCGCGCATCCACTGGTACAGCCTCTTCGACCTGCCGCGCGCGTGGCCGGCGACGACGCGCCATCGCGAGGCCGAGGGCTCGTCGTACTACCGGCACTTCTACATGGGCCTGCTCAAGGAGGACGGCACGCCGAAGCGCGCGCTCCGTCACTTCGCCGACTACACGCCCGAGCTCGGCATCTGCCAGTGGTTCCACTTCGAGGACCCGCGCCTGGACGAGGCCGTGCGCTGGCTCACGAAGCTCGGGGTGAAGCGGCTGCGCACCGGCCTGTCGTGGGCCGACAGCCATCGCCCGAACGCGGACGCGTGGTTCGACAAGCAGATGAAGGCGCTCGAGAAGCTCGACACCACGATCACGTTCTGCTTCACGCCGGGCTCGTGTGGCCTGCGTGACGATCACACGTCGCCGCCGAGGCGGGTCGACGAGTTCGCCGAGTTCTGCGCGCGCATGACGCGGCGGTACTGCTGAGGCGGTCATGGAGGCCCGGCCGCCGCTCCGATCGATCCGGCTCGTGTCGCCCGTCGCGGCGCCCGTCCCGGCGCTCGCCGCGGAGTTCCCGTCCGTCCGCATCACGTTCGTGGACGGCGCGGAGGGCGACGGCGCGGGCGCGCCGGTCGTCGACGAGGAGGCGTGGCTCGAGGCCGCGTCGTTCCGTCCCTTCGACGAGGCGATCGAGGCGGCGCGGTCGGACGCGCTCGTCGTGCGCGGCCACGAGGTCGGCCCGGTCGCGTGCGAGGTGCTCACGCGCTTCCAGCGCTTCGTCGATCGCCGGAACGACGCCTCGCGCGGGCCGGTGTTCGACGCGGTGCTCGCCGCCCATCGCGCGCTGCACGACACGAGCAAGCCGCTGGTGAAGGCCGATCTCGATCACGCGCTCGACGCGTGGCAATGGCTCCTCCGGCTGTCGCCCGACGCGGGGCTCGCGGTGCAGCTCGCGGCGCTGTTCCACGACGTCGAGCGCCTGGAGAGCGAGCCCGATGCGCGCGTCGAGCAGCACGCGCCCGACTACCAGGCGTTCAAGGACGCGCACGCGAGGCGGGGAGGCGACGTCGCGTACGATGTGCTCGTCGGCTGCGGCGTCGACCGCAAGACCGCGGTGCGGGCGCGCGCGATCATCGCCACGCACGAGCGTCGCGGGATCGATCCCGACGTCGATCTGCTCAACGACGCCGACGCGCTCTCGTTCTTCTCGCTGAACAGCCCCGGTTACGCCGACTACTTCGGTCCCGCGCAGACGAGGAAGAAGGTCGCGTACACCCTCGGCCGCCTGGGCCCCTCCGCGCGGGCACGTCTCGCCGGCGTGCGCCTCCGGAGGGACGTGCGCGTCCGGCTGGAGGAGGTGATGGCCGCATGAAGCTCGTCGTCTTCGGACTGTCGGTGAGCTCCGCGTGGGGCAACGGGCACGCGACGCTCTGGCGCGGCCTGTTGCGGTCGCTCGCGGCGCAGGGCCACCAGGCGGTGTTCTTCGAGAAGGACGTGCCGTACTACGCGGCGCACCGCGACCTTCCGTCCGGCGACGGCTACGAGATCGTGATCTATCCGTCGTGGGAGGACGCGCGTCCGCGCGCGCAGGACGAGCTCGAAGACGCGGACGCCGCGATGGTCACCTCGTACCAGGCGGATGCCTCGGCGGCGACGGAGCTCGTCCTCGCGTCGCGTTGCGTT
>JBDHVD010000363.1:0-9556 GCA_039809525.1 Labilithrix sp.
CAGATGCGCTTCAACGACCAGACCCGCCAGCTCCTCAAGACGCTCACGCCGCGCGAGGAGAAGATCCTCCGCATGCGCTTCGGCATCGACGAGCCGCGCGATCACACGCTCGAGGAGGTCGGCGAGAGCTTCTCGCTCACCCGCGAGCGCATCCGCCAGATCGAGACGAAGGCGCTGCGGAAGCTGCGTCTCCCCTCGCAACATCGGAAGCTGAAGACGTATATTGGCGGCCAGTGAGCAGCCTCCAAGCCACCATCGAGCAGAAGCTTCGTGACGCGCTCGGCCCCTCGCACCTCGAGGTGATCAACGAGAGCTTCATGCATGCTTCGGGGAAGAAGAACCCCGCGGCCGAGACGCACTTCAAGGTGGTCGTCGTGTCGGACCGCTTCGAGGGGCTCAATCCCGTGAAGCGCCACCAGCTCGTCTACGGCGTCCTCGGCGAGGAGCTCGGCGTGAAGAAGGGCATCCATGCCCTCGCCATCACCTCGCGGACGCCGAGCGAGTGGTCGGCCACCCCCGAGGCGAACCAGTCGCCGAACTGCATGGGCGTCGGGAAGTAGCGGCTCAGTACGCGCGGTACCCGAACGTCATCGGGAAGAAGAACGTCGTGTTGTCCTGATCGCGGCGCGTGAGCAGCAGCGCCGGCTGCAGCCCCGCGATCCACTCGCCGTGCGTCTTCTTCAGGACGACGGCGTTCACCTCGATCATCGTCCCGAACACCAGATCGGTCCCGTAGCGGCTGTCAAACGCCTTCGTCTCGAGCTGACCGCCGAGGAACGTGGCTCCGGCCCACACGCGCGATCCGAGCCGGACCGACAGGCCCGGCCCGCCCATGAACGCGTACGACGGCTTCGCGTCGGGTCCGATGCCCGCCATGCCGCGCGCGAGGAACACGAGGTCCGGCGACAGCGCCCAGCCGATCTCGAGGAGCGGACCTGCGACGATCGACGCCGCGTCGCGCGCGTTCGTCGTCGCGGCCCTCTCCGCCGGCGTCTTGTCGCGCGTGTCGACGCCGAGGAGATAGCAAGGCACGATCGCGAACGCCGCGCCCCACACGAGCCCGTCGGTCTCCGCGGGCGGCGCCTCGGGCGACGGGCGCTCGGTCTCCGCCGGCGTCACCCGCGGCGCAGGCGCAGGCGCGGGTACGGGCGCCGGCGGCGCATCCGCCGGAGGCTGCGCGAGCGTCACCGTGAGCGCGTCGCCCTTCCCCTCGGCGGCGACGTCGCCCTCCGCGCGCCAGCCGTCGCCCTGCGCGACCACGACGTGGTGCCCCGCCGGCACGAGCAGCGTCACCGGCGACGGCTCCGCGAGCGGCGCCCCGTCGACGAACACGCGCGCACCGGGCGGCTTCGTCTCGACGCGGAGCCTCGTCGCGCGCGCCTTGATCTGCGCGATCGCCACCGCGGCGGCCGGCGCGAGCTCGCCCCGGTCGCCGACCTCGGCGACGTACGCCTCGTACGCGTCGACCGCGGCCTGGAGGTGGTTCAGCTTCTCCTCGGCGAGCGCGAGGTTGTAGACGATCGGCGCCGCGTGGTGCTCGCGTTCGGCCTGCTGGAAGAGGCGCCGCGCGCCCTCGTAGTCGCCGCGCTGATAGAGCCTCACGCCCTCGGCGAACGTCTTCCGCGCCGCGTCCACGTCGTCGGCGCGCGCGATCGCCGGGAGCGCGAGGATCGCGACGGCCGCGATCGTCAGAACGACGTCGCGAGCGGACGCTCGCAGCGCCCCGACTGCCAGACGAGACCGCGCGGACAGCAATGCCCGGACGAGAGTACTTCACCCGCCGCGCATTGCGGCTTCGAAACCGGGGCCGCGCTCTTCGCCGGCGGAGCCGCCGATGCCGATGCCGATGCCGATGCCGATGCCGACGCGCTCGGCGGCGGCGCCTCGCTGGCGATCGCCGGCGCGCTCGACGTCGTCGCCGGCGCGCTCGGAGGCAGAGGAGGAGGAGGATCCGCCGCCGGCTTCGTCGGCCTCGTGGACGCGGGCCAGAAGAACGGCACCAGCACGCCGATCCCGAGCGCGACCAGCGCCACCTTGGCCCACGGCCGCCCGGCGGGCGACGGCTTGCGATCGTTCGTGACCGCGGCCTCGAGCGCGGGCTCGGCCGACGCGCGCGGCAGGGACGGCGCCTCGACGGTCGACGTGATCGCGCCGCTCCGTCGCTCGTCGCGCGCGTCGCTCGTCTTCACGACCGGCGGGAACGTCGGCGGAGCCTCGGACCAGCCGAGCGTCGCGCCCGCGGCGAGGAGCGCGTCGATCATCGCACGCGCGCCGTCGAACCGCTGCGCGCGGTCGATCGAGAGCGCACGCTGGACGATCGCGTCGAGCTCCGGCGGGATCGCGGCGCTCGACCGGCTCGGCGGGGGCGCGGGCTCGGTCAGGATCTTCGCGAGCACCGCGACGGGCGTCGAGGCTGCATGGGCGGGCGCGCCGGTGAGCATCTCGAACAGCATCGCGCCGACCGACCACACGTCGGCGCGCGCGTCGACGTCGGCCTCGCCCTTCGCCTGCTCGGGCGCCATGTACAGCGGCGAGCCGATGATCTCGCCCGATCGCGTGATCGCGCTCGCGTCCGGCGAGGAGGCGAACTTCGCGATGCCGAAGTCGAGGAGCTTCACCGTGCGCGTGTCGTCCGGCGCCTCGCAGAGGAAGACGTTCTGGGGCTTCACGTCGCGATGCACGACGCCCGCCCGATGCGCGGCCTCGAGGACCTCGAGGACGCGAAGCGCCAGCCAGCACGCCGTCCGCGGCTCGAGCCGCTTCCTCCGGAGGAGCGCGGCCAGCGGCTCGCCCTCGAGGAGCTCCATCACGATGAACGGCGTACCGTGCTCGTCCTCTCCGACGTCGTAGACGTCGAGGATGCCGGGATGCCCGATGCGCCCGGCCGCCTGCGCCTCGAGGAAGAACCGCTGCGCGATGCGCTCGTGCCGGGCGACCTCCGCGAGCAGGAGCTTCACCGCGAAGTGCTTGTGCACCCGCAGATGGAAGGCGCGATACACCGCGCCCATGCCGCCGCGCCCGAGCTCCTGATCGAGCCGGTACTTCCCAGCGACCACGTCCCCGACCCGGCTCGGATCCACCACGACGAGCGCGATCTTAGCGCAGCTTGCGCATGATCACTTCCAGCACCGTGACCTGATCGCCGACCTTCGCGAAGCGCTTCTGCGGATCGCGCGCGCACGATCCCGAGAACCACTCGTCGAAGCCTTCGGGCAGCGACGGCCAGCGCTCGCTCGGCGGCGTGAGCGGCGCGCTCATGAGGAGCCGGAGCAGCTCGCTCGGCTTGTCGGACGGCCAGTACTTCTCGCCGGTGAGCAGCTCCACCGCGATCATCCCGATCGCCCAGACGTCCGCGCGCGGCCCGATGCCCCGCTTCTGCGCGTGCGTCTGCTCCGGCGCCATGTATTGCAGCGTCCCCACCGCCTCGCCCGTCGGCGTGATCGGCGTCATGTCCTCGTCGAGCAGCGCGGCGACGCCGAAGTCGAGCACCTTCACCATCGTCTCGCCGTCCTCCTTCTCGTGGAGGAACAGGTTCTCCGGCTTCAGATCGCGATGGACGACGCCCGCGGCGTGGGCGCGATCGAGCGCGTGCGCGGTCTGGCGCAGGATGGTGCAGACCTCGCGCACGGTGAAGGGTCCGCGCCGCGCGAGGTGGTCGCCGAGGTGCGCTCCGCGAAGGAGCTCCATCACCATGTACGGCTTGTGCTCGAGCTCGGGCGCGAGCCCCGAGTCCGTGATGCGCACGACGTGCTCGCTCGCGATGCTCTGCGACGAGCGCGCCTCGCGGCGGAAGCGCTCGAGCAGATCCGGGCGTCCCTCGCCGTGGAGCATCAGCTTCAGCGCGAGCCGCTCGCCGGTCTGGCGGTCCTCGACCTCGTACACCGCGCCCATCGCTCCGCGACCGAGCTCCTGGACCACCAGGTAGCGCTCGCCGATGGTCTTCACGGGTTCGGTGCGCCCGCCGAGTGCGGCTTCGTCTTGGCGAAGTCGGCCGCGTTGTCGTTCGTGTCGACGCCGTTCGACTTGCGCGCGATCGAGCCGCTCGTGTCCGGCGACGGCGCGGGCTTGCCCTCGACGTACGCGCCCGTCGCCGTGCCGTAGCCGACGGCGTCGACGAGCGTGCCCTTGTCGTCCTCGAGGCCGACCTGCCCGCTGTCCACCGCCATGCTGGTCGAGCTGGTGATCGTGACGTCCTTCTTCCCGGAGAACTCCGGGCGGGCGATCACCAGGTACGCCTTCGCGGGGATCGACGAGCCCGGCTCGAACGTGAGGATCGGGGGCGCGGCGTTCCCGTTCTGGGCGCGGTAGCCGAGCTTCCATCCGCCGAGCGGGACCGCGCAGCCGCCCGGGTTGTAGAGCTCGATGAACTCGTCGTACGCGGTCGCGCCGGCGGTCATCAGCTCGTTGATGACGACCTTGCCGTCGCACGGCCCCGCGTCGTCGTCGCTGCTCCCGCCGGAGCTGCTCGAGCTGCTCGACGACGAGCCCGCCTCCGCGCGAGCCGGCGAGCTCCCGTCGCGGGCGGCGCCGCCGTCGGCGTCGTCGAACCCCTCGCGACCGTCCTCGGCGCCGGTCGCGCAGGCGTATGCAAAATACACGAAGGCCGCGAGGAGCCCTCCGCGCCAGAGACGCGAGAGAATCTTCATCGCGGCCGGCGCGTCAGTTGCTCACGTCAGGCGAGCTCGCCTGCGCCACGCGAAGAGCACGCTCGCTCGCGCGCTCCCACTTGAGGATGTCTTCGAGCGCGTCGGCCATCGCGTGAACGGTGCCACGCTGCTCGACGACTCGTCGCTCACCCTTCACGGCGCCGCTCGGCGTCCCGCGCCGCTCGGCGGTGCGCCGATCGGCCGTTGTTCCTTTATCGGTCGGGCTTCTCATGGAACGTCGCATCCTCCCACTAAACCGCCATCACGTCCTACGAGCCTAGAAAATGACGAAAGGAAGATCCAAGAGCAAGGATGATCAAACGAAGAAATCCGGGATGAGCTCGGAGTCGGGCATCCCCGGTGTCGTCGCATATCCACGGAGGTCGGTGACCCCGGCCCTCCGCAGCACGTCCTCGTCGATGAAGAAGTTCCCGGTCAGCTCCGAGCTCTTCTGCGTGAGGATCCAGTGCGCCGCGTCGGCCATGATGTCGGGCTTGCGGCTACCCTTGATCACGGAATCGCCGCCGAGCAGGTTCTGAACGGCCGCGGTCGCGATGACCGTCTTCGGCCAGAGCGCGTTGACCGCGATCTTCTTCGGCTTGAGCTCCTCGGCCATCCCGAGCACGCACAGGCTCATGCCGAACTTCGCCATCGTGTAGGCGACGTGGGGGGCGAACCACTTCGCCTCCATGTTCAGCGGCGGCGACAGGTTCAGGATGTGCGGGTTCTCCGCCTTCTCGAGGTACGGGATGGCCGCCTGCGAGCACGCGAAGGTCCCGCGGGTGTTGATCCCGTGCATGAGGTCGAAGCGCTTGAGCGGCGTCTCGAGCGTCCCCGACAGGTGGATCGCGCTCGCGTTGTTCACGAGGACGTCGATGCCGCCGAACGTGTTCGCGGCCTGCTCCATCGCGGCGCGGATCTGCTCCTCGAAGCGCACGTCGACGATGCACGCGAGGGCCTTGCCGCCCGCCGCCTCGATCTCCTCTTTCGCCGTGTAGATGGTCCCCGGGAGCTTCGGATTCGGCTCCGCGGTCTTCGCGGCGATCACGACGTTCGCGCCGTCGCGGGCCGCCCGGAGGCCGATGGCCTTGCCGATCCCGCGGCTCGCGCCGGTGATGAACAGCGTCTTTCCCTTCAGCGTCCCCATCTTCCGCGCTCCGCACTACGAGATGGAACAGGCTCGGTCAACTCGGAAAATGCGCGGGTTGGCCGAATGGAACCGTTCTTGCGGCCGCCCTGCGAAAAGGATGCACGGCCCGCCAGAAAGGACGTGCGCCGCGCATTTCCGGTGCTAGCCCTGCGGGTCCGCGGGTCGCTTCGAGGGTAGATCCTCGGGCCGTTTCGCGCGTTCCATGGAGACATGAAACGCGCCGCCGGTCTCCTCGTCCCGCTCCTCGGTCTCGTCTTCGCCTGCGCCGCGAGGCAGCAAGCCCCGGTCGCGAAGGAGCCCGCCCCGAAGGCGGCCTCGAGCGACGGCACCGGCAAGGAGCTGCCGATCGCCACGGGCGAGCCGGCGCCGTCGTCGAGCGGCCCTGCGAGCAACGCCAACGAGCCCGACTGGGGGATCATGAGCCCGGGCAACGCGCAGGAGTACGCGCGCGTCGTCGCGAAGGTCGCGGCGATGAACGGCGACGCCGATCTCCAGAGCCGCGTCGCGCGCCGGAACCTCTCGCTCGTCAACGTCATGTGGGAGGACACCGGGCGCTCGCAGGGCTCGGCGCTCGGCCCGAACATCTCGGACCTCACGCTGCAGGTGCGACGCAAGGACGAGAGCGGTCAGTTCCAGTCGGCGCTGATGCCGGTCATCCGTCCGCCGAACTTCGCCGACCGCACCGGTGACGTCCCCGCCGATCGCTTCTTCGTGCGCGTCGGCAACGAGCGCGACGGATCCCTCAAGAGCGTCCCGCTGACCGACGTGCTCAAGAACCTGAAGGCGTTCTCCTCGCGTCCCGAGTCGATCCTCGGCGAGGGCAACCTGCTCGCGCCGCGCGACTCGCACTTCCTGGTGAGCGCGCAGGCGGTGTTCCTCCCGATCCCGAAGAGCGGCAAGGCGGAGTTCAACCCGGTCCTCTTCAACTACCAGTCGGCGCCGGGCTCGCCCGCGGTGCTCACCATCCTCGTGACGCGCCAGGGCTCGAGCATCCAGGTGATCGAGAACAAGGGCGACGATCGCACCGCCTTCGGGTCCGGGCAGCAGCTGTACTTCAACGACAAGGGCCAGCGCGCGGCGTTCACCGCGGAGCGCAAGGCGGACGTCGAGCAGCGCATCGCCGCGCAGGGCGGCCCGAAGACCGACGACGACCGGAGCGCGCTGCAGAAGGGCGCGGACGTCCTCTTCCTCGTGCAGGTCCCGCTGAAGCACCACAACCTCGGTCGCCTCGGCGGCCCGATCCCCGCGCCGATGGCCGCCTCCGGAGCGATCGGCGGCGGCGGGAAGGGCAGCGCGCCGGCGAAGCCGTCCGCGGCGCGGTCGGCCGACATGGCGAAGGCCGAGGCGAGCGACGTCGAGCAGGCGGTGCTCGGTCACGGTCCGCACCTCGGGCCCTTCAACGAAGGTCACGCGCTCAAGTTCGAGCGCGATCCCAAGTTCCCGGTCCGCATCACCGTGCAGTTCTACAAGGCGACGAGCAACGGCGTCGTGAGCGACATCGATCTCGACAGCATCTCGAAGTCGATCGGCAGCGTGTACGAGCACGCGGAGTTCGTCGGCTCGCTGGTGTTGCCGGACGGCGACCCGCGACGCCCGACCGCGTGGCAAAAGGTTCCGCACGAGTGGTTCCCCTGGTGACCCGACCGGGATAACCACGCTCGCGCTCTTCCGGCGGATTGCGCGTGCCGCACGTGCACTTGCGCGTGCTCGCGCTCCTCGAGGGCACCTCCGTTGCAACTCCAGCGCGCGGAGGTGAACCCTATGAAGAACTTCGTCCGTCTCGCCGTTCCCGCGCTGTGTCTCGCCGCTGCCGTCGGCTGCAACCGTGACCGCGTCTCCGAGCGCGACCACGGCACCACCACGACCGAGCGCGCCGGCGACCGCTCCGGCACGACGACGGTGACCGGAGCGAACGTCGGCGCCGTCGGCAACGAGGCCGCGATCGATCGCATCGTCGCGGCGCGCTGCGCGCGCGAAGCGACCTGCAACAACGTGGGCGCGGACAAGCACTACACGAGCCGCGACGTCTGCTCGCAGAAGATCAAGGCCGACATGCGCGACGATCTCTCGGCGAACGACTGCCCGCGCGGCATCGACCAGAAGGAGCTCAACGAGTGCCTCGAGTCGATCCAGAAGGAGGACTGCAACAACCCGATCGACGCGATCAGCCGCCTGGCCGCGTGCCGCACGGGCGATCTCTGCCTGAAGACCGACATGCCGAACCGCTGACGGTCCGGCACGCCGATCCCAGGCACGCTCCCTAGCGTCGGCGTCGCGTCGCGGCGCCGATCGCCAGGGCGATCCCGAGCAGGCCGACGATCCCCGACGACGACGTCGGGGACGTCGCGCACGAGAAGCCGCCGCCCTCGAGCACGCCCTGCTCGTTCTCCGGGATCGGCCCTCCGCCCGACGAGCTCGCGCCCGCGTCCACGCCCCCACCGGGCTTCGAGTCCGGATCGAGGTAGTTGGGCTTTCCGTCCCCGTCGAGATCGCCGCGACCTTCGTCGCCGTCCTTGGCGCCGTCGCCGTCGGCGTCGTCGTCGTACCAGTTCTTCTTGCCGTCGCCGTCGACGTCGTCGGAGACGCCGGCCTTCTGCGTATCGGCGATCTCGTCCTTCGTCAGGATCCCGTCGCCGTCGTCGTCGGGGTCGCGGTAGTTCGGCTTCTTGTCGCCGTCGACGTCGCTCGTGCCCTCGTCCTTGTCGAGCAGGCCGTCGCCGTCGCTGTCGGTGTCGAGCGCGTCGATCTTCCCGTCGCCGTCGGTGTCGACCTTGCCCGTGGTGTCGCCGCCGACGGGCGTGAGCTCGGTCTTGTCGTCGATGCCGTCGCCGTCCGAGTCCTTGTTGTTCGGATCGGTGCCGAGCAGACCCTCGACGGTGTCGTTCACGCCGTCGCCGTCCGTGTCGACGTCGGTGCACGCGCCGGTCGGCACGTCGCACGTCGGACCGGTGTGACCGACCGCGGCGCAGTCGGGGTTCGCCGCGCACTTCCCGCACGAGCCGGCGACGAGGTCGCAGTAGGGATTCGCCGCGTCCTGGCAGGCGCGCGTCGCGCCGCTGCCGCGATCGCCGTTGCACGGAGCGCACGTGCCCGTCGTGAGGTCACACGTCGGCGTCGCCCCCGCGCAGCGGGTCACGTTCGTCGCCGAGCACTCGGTGCAGAACCCGGAGAACGGCGCGGCCGTGTTGCACGCCGGCTTCGCCGCTTCCTTGCACGCCTGCGAGCTGTTCGAGCCGAAGTCGCCGTTGCACGGCGGCGGGGGAGCGACGCACTGCCCGCTGGTCGTGTCGCAGACCTGACCGTTCTGGCAGTTGCCGTCCGGGGCCGCCGCCTTGTTGCGATAGCCTGCGACGCCCTCCTTCTGATCCGGCGCGCAGTCGTTGTCGCTGTCCGTGTCCTTCGCGTCGATGACGCCGTCGCCGTCGGTGTCGATCGCGACGTACGGGCCGGTCTCGCCCGTCGCGCTGAGCTCGACGTTGTCGGGGATGCCGTCGCCGTCGGTGTCCTTCTTCGTCGGATCGGTGCCGAGCGCCTGCTCCTGCGCGTCGGACACGCCGTCGCCGTCGGTGTCCCCGGTCACCGCGGTGCAGCCCGCCGGCCCGCAGTTGAGCGGATCGCTCCACGAGTCGCCGAGGGTGCACGTCGCGTTCGCCTTCGTCCCGCACGCGGGGTCGGCGCTGTAGTTGTTCGCGTTGTTCGACGTGCCGCACGCGAAGCGCAGCGTCGTGCCCGCAGGGATCCCGGGCGCGCCGTTACCGCC
>JBDHVD010000364.1:0-9485 GCA_039809525.1 Labilithrix sp.
GTCCGTCTGCACGACGCGCGCGCCGAGCGACGCGGCCACGATTCCGGGCAGCCCGGTCCCCGCCCCGAGCTCGAGCACCCGCATCCCGCGCACCGACCGCGCTGCAATCTCGTGCGCCAGCGCGATCGCGGACGGCCAGAGCACGATGCCGTACGGCAAGCGACGCTCCGCGCCGAGGAACCGCTGCTCGTCTTCTTCGCTGAGGATCGCGCCCGAATGGAGGATGCTCCAGGCGCGGCCGCCGAGCCGCAGGCTCACCTCCTGCAGGTCGACGTCCCCGACGGTGGTGCTCAGGACGTGGGTCTCGCTCCGCGACGTCATTCCTTCGCCGGCATCCTATACAACCCAGGACCCATGAAGCATCGCCATCTCGGCCGCAGCGGCCTCCTCGTCAGCGAGATCTCGTACGGCAACTGGATCACCCACGGCTCCCAGGTGGAGAAAGAGGCGGCGCTCGCCTGCGTGAAGGCCGCGCTCGACGAGGGCATCACCACGTTCGACACCGCGGACGTCTACGCCGCGACGCGCGCGGAGGAGGTGCTCGGCGAGGCGCTCGCGGGACAGCGCCGTCAGGGCCTCGAGATCTGCACGAAGGTGTACTGGCCCACGGGCCCCGGCCCGAACGACCGCGGCCTGTCGCGCAAGCACATCGTCGAGTCGATCCACGGGAGCCTCCGCCGTCTCCGCACGGACTACGTCGATCTCTACCAGGCGCATCGCTTCGACTTCGAGACGCCGCTCGAGGAGACGATGACCGCGTTCGCCGATCTCGTGCGCCAGGGCAAGGTGCTCTACGTCGGCGTGTCGGAGTGGACGGGCGAGCAGATCGAGCGCGCCGCCGCGCTCGCGCGCGAGCTGAAGGTGCCGTTCGTCAGCAACCAGCCGCAGTACTCGATGCTCTGGCGCGTGATCGAGACGGAGGTGATCCCCGCGAGCGAGAAGGCCGGCGTGGGGCAGATCGTCTGGTCGCCGATCGCGCAGGGCGTCCTCACCGGCAAGTACCGGCCCGGACAGAAGCCGCCCGAGGGCAGCCGCGCGACCGATCAGACCGGCTCGCAGTTCATCGCGCGCTTCCTGACCGACGACGTGCTGACGCGCGTGCAGCGGCTCGCGCCGATCGCGGAGGAGGCCGGCCTGTCGATGGCGCAGCTCGCGATCGCGTGGGTGCTGCAGAACCCGAACGTCTCGTCGGCGATCATCGGCGCGTCGCGCCCCGAGCAGGTGCGCGAGAACGTGAAGGCCGGCGGGGTGAAGCTGGACGCCGCGATCCTGAAGCGGATCGACGAGGCGCTCGGTGAGGTGGTCGAGCGCGACCCGAAGAGGACGACGAGCCCCGCGAAGCGGCCGTGACCCCGCGCTTCGGGCGGCCGTAGAGCGCGCGGAGCTCGTCCTTCGCGCGCTCGAGCACGCGGCGCCGATCGGCCGAGAGGTTCGCGCCGCCGCGGTTCAGGTAGAACGTCAGCATCGACATCGCCGAGCGGAACGGATCGGCCTTGCGCCTCCGGCTCCCGTCGGCCGATCGCTTGAGCGACGCGGCGATCGCCTTCGCGCTCCCCTTCTTGAACACGCCCTGCTCGAGGTCGAGCGCATCGCTCGTGCTCGTGACGCGCGCCGACCATCGCTTCCGTGCGGCCATGAACGGCGGCCATGCACGCGGCGTGCACGTCACGCTCGTGAGCGCCGCCGGTACGACGTCGGGCTCGTGCCGGTCCAGCGCCGGAACGCGCGCGTGAAGTTCGCGACGTCGGTGTATCCGAGCCGTTCCGCCACGTCCTCCACCGAGAGCTTGGGCGATCGCAGCAGGAGCAGCGCTCGCTCGCGGCGCTCGTCCTCGAGCAGCTCGGAGAACGTCGTCCCGCACTCCGCGAGCCGCCGCTTCAGCGTGCGCTCGGACATGCCCGCCAGCGCCGCGGTCTCGCGCACCGATCGGAACCCGCCCTCGCGCCGCGCCAAGAGCGCGCGTACGCGCTGCCTCGGATCGTCCTGCCGCTGGAGGATGCTCAGCTCGCGCTCGCACTGCTCCTCCACCATCCGCCGGGCGACCGGATCGGCGAACGCGATCGGCAGGTCGAGGACCGAGGCGGGGAACACCAGCTGGTGAACGGGCTGCTCGAAGCGGATGCGATAGCCCGCGAGCGTGCGCTCGGCCTCGGGACCGGTCGGGCGCGCGAACGTCACCTCCATGACGCCGTCGAGGTCCTTGCCCGTGAGCACGCGGCCGATCTCCGCGATCCCCACGAGGATGGCGAGGATGACCAGCTCGCGCGCGGGGCCGAGCGGAGCGCGCTCGGCGATCACCAGCGCGCAGTCGTCGCCCTCGACGTGCAGCCGGAGCGCGAGCGCGGACGTGCGCGTCGGCGCGTAGCGCAGACCGATCTCGAGCGCGTCGCGCACCGTCGACGACGTCATCGCCGCGAGCCCGACGTAGCCGTGCGTCGAGACGCGCATCTGCTTGCCGAGCTGGACGCCGAGCGCCGGATCGTTCGTCAGCGCGCGGGCCCGTTCGGCGATGCGCCCGACGACGCTCAGGGGGAGACGTGCGAGCGGATCGGCGAGGCGCTCGACGCCGAGGTCGAGGCCGGCGAAGAGATCGGCCGACGCGATCCCCCACTGCGCGAGGACCTCGGTGAGCTGCAGCACGTGCGCCGCGGGGATCTCGCCGAGCCGCTCGTCCATCGTGCTCCAGCATGGCAAAATTCAGGTCGCGGCGCTTCGTGCTTTCTCCGCCGCGTGCTCCGCCTTCCATCCGGCGAGGGCGCCGGTGTCGCCGTCGAGAGGATGGAACCCCGGCCGGAAGTAGTCGAGCCACTGGATCCACATGCGGCGGAGCCCGCCCGGCTCGACGAACAAGAAGCCGAGCAGATCGCGCCACTCCTCGATCGATCCCGCGACGCCGTCGGTGCGCATCATCCGGATCTGCTGATCGAGGACCAGCGGCCAGAAGATCGCGGTCGCCACCAGCATCGTCGCGCAGCGCTCGACGTAAGGACCGTCCGCCGCGCAGTAGACGTCGAACGCCACGGCGCGATGCTCGACCTCCTCCGCGGCGTGCCAGCGCCAGAGCGCGCGCATCTCCGGGTGCGCGCCCTCGAGCATCCGCGGATCGTCGAGCAGCTCGTTCGCCATCGTCGCGGTGAAGTGCTCGAGGGCCGCCGTCGCGGCGAGCCACGCCCGCTTGGGCAGCACCCGGCGCGCGCGGGCGAGGACCCGCTCGACGCGCGCCTCGAGCGCCGCGACCGGGTAGCCCTGACGGCGGAGCATCGCGTTGTAGCGATCGTGCTCGCGCGCGTGGATGCCCTCCTGCGCGCAGAAGCGGGCGATGTCCTGGAGCAGCTGCTCGTCCGAGACGAGGTGCTTGTGGGCCTTCACCGACTCGATGAAGAAGGCCTCGCCCTTCGGGAAGAAGACCGAGAGGTTGTCGAAGAAGGCGGTCACCGCCTTCCGGCCTCCGTGCCAGTGGCGGGGGACCTCGTCCCGATCGGTCGCGAACCGCAGGTTCCGCACCTCGAGCTTCGGAGGGGCCGGGCTCTCCATGGCTGCATCCATCGTGCATTCGACTGTGCGCCCGGGCGCGGCGCGGCGGCAGGTTCGGCCGTGCCAAGTTCTTGTCATTTCGGGCCACGCCCTCACGCGCTCCGGCGGATCGCCTCGTCGAGCTCGCGCGCCGCGTGCTGGAGCCCGGTCGAGATCCGCACCGGGTATGCGGGCTCGACGGCGAGCGCGCGCAGGTGCGCGGGCAGCGCCGCGAGCGAGCGCGCCGCGCGCCGGCGGATCACCTCGAGCCGCTCCGCCGGGTGCACCCGCCGTCCGGCCCGCATCACGGGGACGAGCAGCGGCTCGTCGCGCGCCGGCTCCGATGCGAGCCGCACGACGTCGCCGCGCATCGCTCCGTTCGGCCCGTACGCGCGGTACACCTGCTTCTTGCCCGGCCACGTGGCCTTCCCCTCCGAGCGCTTGCGCCGCGGGCGACCGGCATACTCCTCGAGCTTGTAGGCGCAGTCGAGGTACGGCGCGTCGGCGGCGGTGTCGAGGCGCGTGCCGATCCCGAAGCCGTCGATCGGCGCGCCGCCGCGCACGAGATCGCGGAGCGCATGCTCGTCGAGGCCTCCGCTCGCGAAGATGGTGCAGTCGCGGAGATCGCCCTCGTCGAGGATCCTCCGCACCCGGCGCGCGTGCTCCGCGAGATCGCCGCTGTCGATGCGAACGCCGCGCGCGCGGATCCCCTCGCGCGCGAGCGCGACCACCTTCGCCGCGGCGCGCTCGGTGTCGTAGGTGTCGATGAGCAGGACGACGTTGCCCGGGTTCGCGCGCGCGAAGCTGCGGAACGCGTCGAGCTCGTCGTCGAATGCCTCGACGTACGAATGCGCCATCGTGCCGAAGAGCGGGATGCCGAACGTGACGCCGGCGAGCACCGTCGACGTTCCCGCGAAGCCGGCGACGTAGGCGGCGCGCGCGGCGAGCAGGCCGGCCTCGAGCCCGTGCGCACGCCGCACTCCGAAATCGACGAGGAGCTTGCCCGGCGCGGCGAGCACCGATCGCGCCGCGGTCGACGCGATGACCGTCTGGAAGTGCACGAGGTTCATCAGGCGCGTCTCGACGAGCTGCGCCTCGGCGATCGGCGCGGTGACCTGGATGATGGGCTCGTTCTCGAACACGACGGTCCCTTCGGGCAGCGCGTCGACGTCGCCGGTGAAGCGCAGGGTGCGGAGCCGCTCGATCACCGAACGGTCGACGCTGCCTTGCCGTGCGAGCGCCTCGAGCTCGGCGTCCTCGAACCGGAGCTGCTCGAGGAACGCGAGCACCTGCTCGAGCCCCGCCGCGAGGAGGAACCCTCGCGTCTTCGGCAGCGCGCGCACGAAGAGCTCGAACACCGCGCGCTCGTGCATGCCGGCGCGGCCGTACGCGTTCAGCATCGTGAGCTCGTAGAGGTCGGTGAAGAGCGAAGCGCCGTCCGGCATCCCGGCATGCGATGCAAGACGGGTGCGCGTCGTGCGCGGCACCGCCGTTGCTTCGTGAGGCGCGCCGTCATGAGCACCTACGATCCGAGCACCGCCTTGATCGTCGTCGACGTGCAGAACGACTTCGCGAGCCGCGAGGGCAGCCTCTACGTCTCCGGCGCGGAAGAGGTCCTCCCGGTCGTCAACCGCGAGATCGAGCGCGCGCGACGAGCCGGAGCGTTCGTCGTCTACACCGCGGACTGGCATCCCGAGGAGACGCCGCACTTCGCCCGCTACGGCGGGCTCTGGCCCGTGCACTGCGTGAAGGGCACGTGGGGCGCGTCGTTCCATCCGGGCCTCCGCGTGGGGCCGGACGACGACGTGATCCGCACCGGGACCGGCGGCGAGGACGGATACTCGGGGTTCACCGTCCGCGATCCGACGACGTCCGAGGAGACGCGCACCGCGCTCGACGCCCTCCTCCAGAGCCACGGCATCCGCCGCGTGGTCGTCGTGGGTCTCGCGACGGACTACTGCGTGAAGGAGACGGCGCTCGATGCCGCCCGCCTCGGCTACGACACCACGGTGCTGAAGGACGGCGTCCGCGCGGTGAACCGCGAGCCGGGCGACGCCGAGCGGGCGCTCGCCGCGCTGTCCGCCGCGGGCGCACACGTGATCTGAGGCGATCCGAGGGCCGACCGGTTGCGCGGGCGCGGTGCGATGCCTACGAGTGAACCTTCGACGAGCGCCGCTGGCCATGCCGATCCGATCGACCGTCCGCAAGACCGCGCCGAAGGTGAAGGACGGTCGCGTGCAGAAGAAGAACCGTCACGACGACGGTCGACCGCGTCGAACGGCCTGAGCGCCCTGGCGCTCGATGCGTACGGCTGCGAGCAGCAGACCGGTTGCCACTACGATCCGGGGTATCGCGCGATCTGGATGCGTCCGTTCCCCGAGGCGATGCAGACGACGTGGTCGCGCCGTTTCCACGACGTGCACGGCGAATTCGCATCGCGGCTGGGCGTGGAGAGCGTCCGCCAGGACGACGGCTCGGTGACGCTGGCGTGGACGCTGGCACAGGCAAGAGCGTGGCAGCTCCTCCACCTGTTCCTCCACGAGGTCAGCGTCCACGCGCAGTTCATGCGCGGGGGCCGGAAGCCTCGGAGCGAGCACGATACGGAAGAGGCGGAGCAGTACGCGTTCCGCACGGCCGCACGGAACCTGCCCGCGTACGAGAAGGCGCTCGGCCGCATCCTCTGATCGCGCGCGCCGCGGATGCCGGTCGGCCGCGTGCGGCGGGGCGGATCGAAGACGAAGAAATCGATCGGGCCCCCTGGCAAGCGCCGCCGTGCGAGCGCATGGATGGGACGCCAGGGGGAGGCGTACGTGACGAACGAGGCTCGCCACGTCCTGGGCCGAGAGGCGCTCGGGCGCATGCTCGCCGTGCTCCGCGAGGACGGCTTCGACCTCGTCGGTCCGAAGGTCCGCGCGGGCGCGATCGTCTACGAGCGCATCGAGGGGATCGCCGATCTGCCCGAGGGGTGGACCGAGGTCCAGGAGGCGGGCACCTATCGCCTGGAGCGGCGGAGCGATCGCGCGCTCTTCGGGTTCAGCTCGGGCCCCGAGTCGTTCCGGCGCACGTTCTTCGCCCCCGTCGTGCGGCTGTGGCGCGCGCGGCGGAAGGACGGCAGCTTCGTCGTGCTCGACGACGAACAGGCTGCGCCGCCCAAGCTCGCGCTGATCGGTGCGCGATCGTGCGATCTGCATGCGATCGCCGTCCAGGACCGGGTGTTCGTGGAGGGGCGGCACGTCGATCCGCACTACGTCGCGCGCCGGAGAGGGACGTTCGTGGTCGCGATCGAATGCGGGCAGGCCGGCGGCACGTGCTTCTGCGCGTCGATGGAGACCGGCCCCGCGGTCACGCGCGGGTTCGACC
Source organism: Labilithrix sp. (assembly GCA_039809525.1). GTDB lineage: Bacteria > Myxococcota_A > Polyangia > Polyangiales > Polyangiaceae > Labilithrix. Next base: position 6,874 of record JBDHVD010000364.1, read on the forward strand.
TCGCGCTCACCGAGCTGCTCGACGACGGCGAGCACCGCTTCGTCGTCCGCACCGGCACCGCCGAAGGGGCCGAGCTGCTCGCGCGCCTCGAGCACCGCGAGGCGAGCGCCGCCGAGCGGGACGCGGCGGACGAGATCGTCCGGCGCACGGCGAGCGCGATGGGGCGATCGCTCGACACCCGCGGGATCAAGGAGCTGCTCTATCGCAACGCGGAGCACCCGCGCTGGGACGACGTGGCGAGCCGCTGCCTCGCGTGCACGAACTGCACGATCGTCTGCCCGACGTGCTTCTGCTCGACGGTCGAGGACGGCACCGATCTCGACGGCGAGCACGCCGAGCGCGTGGCCCGATGGGACTCGTGCTTCACCCTCGATCACAGCCACCTCCACGGCGGGAGCGTGCGCTCGTCGATCAAGGCGCGCTACCGGCAGTGGCTCACCCACAAGGTCGCGAGCTGGATCGATCAGTTCGGCACGTCGGGATGCGTCGGATGCGGGCGCTGCATCACGTGGTGTCCGGTGGGGATCGACATCACCGAAGAGGTGGCGGCGATCCGGAAGAGCGACGGAGCGCGGTGATGGAGAACCTCGAGCGGATCCTCCGTGCGCATGCGTTCCTCGAGCACCTCTCCGTGGAGCAGGCGGCGCTCATCGTCGGCTGCGCGAAGAACGTCCGTTTCGCCCCGGGCCAGTTCCTGATGCGCGAGGGCGAGATCGCCGACGCCTTCTTCCTCCTTCGCAGAGGACGCGTCGCCCTCGAGGTCGCCGTTCCGGGACGCGGCCCGATCCAGATGGAGAGCCTCGCGGCCGAGGACATGGTCGGTCTCTCGTGGCTCTTCCCTCCTTATCGGGTGAACGTCGACGCGCGTGCGGTGGAGCCCGTCGTGGCCCTGGCGTTCGACGGCAAGTGCCTCCGCGAGAAGATGGAGAGCGATCACGACCTCGGCTACGCGCTGCTCCGCCGCGTGGTCACGGAGGTGACGAAGCGCCTCCATCGCGTCCGCCTCCAGCGGCTCGATCTCTTCAAGGCGGGCTGAGCATGATCGCCGATCCGTGGAGGCCGACCCCGACGCGCATCCAGCGGATCACCCGCGAGACCGCGGACACCTTCACGCTCGCGCTCGAGGTGCCTTCGTTCGCCTTCGCTCCGGGCCAGTTCAACATGCTCTACGTGTTCGGCGTCGGCGACGTGCCGATCTCGATCAGCGGCGATCCGGCGAACGCGGGCACGCTGGTCCACACCGTCCGCGCCGTCGGGACGGTCACCCGGGCGATGCAGGCGCTGAAGCGCGGCGGCGTGCTCGGCGTACGCGGACCGTACGGCAGCGCGTGGCCGGTCGCGTCGGCGGAGGGCGGCGATCTCGTCGTCGTCGCGGGAGGGCTCGGGCTCGCCCCGCTCCGTCCCGTCGTCTATCACGCGGTGAAGCAGAAGAGCCGGTTCGGACGCGTCGTGCTCGTCTACGGATCGCGCACCCCCGACGATCTGCTCTACCGCGAGGAGCTCGGGCGCTGGGCCCGCCACCTCGACGTGCAGATCACCGTCGACCACGCCGGCCCGGATTGGACCGGTCACGTCGGGGTCGCCCCCGCCCTGATCGAGCGGCTCACGCTCGATCCGTCCCGGACGATCGCCATGCTCTGCGGGCCGGAGGTCATGATGCGCTTCTCCGCCCGCGCCTTGATGGATCGCGGGCTCCCCGCCGATCGCGTCTTCCTCTCGCTCGAGCGAAACATGAAGTGCGCGGCAGGCTTCTGCGGACACTGCCAGTACCGCGAGCTGTTCGTGTGCAAGGACGGTCCGGTCGTCCGCTTCGATCGGGTCTCGCCGCTCCTCGATCGGCGGGAGCTCTGAGAGATGGCACGCCGGCCGAAGCTCGCGGTGTGGAAGTTCGCGTCGTGCGACGGCTGCCAGCTCACGTTGCTCGACTGCGAGGACGAGCTGCTCGCGCTCGCCGACGCGATCGAGATCGCCCACTTCCGCGAGGCCTCGCGCGCCGTCGTCCGCGGGCCCTACGACCTCTCGCTCGTCGAGGGATCGATCACCACCCCCGGCGACGTCGCGCGCATCCAGGAGGTCCGCCGCGCGTCGAAGGTCCTCGTGACCATCGGGGCCTGCGCCACGTCGGGCGGCATCCAGGCGCTCCGCAACTTCCGCGACGCGGACGAGCTCCGTTCGATCGTCTACGCCCGCCCCGAGTACATCGACACCCTCGCCACGTCGAAGGGCATCGCGGACTACGTGCCGGTCGACTTCGAGCTCCGCGGATGCCCGATCGACAAGGCGCAGCTCCTCGACGTGATCAACGCGTTCCTCAACGGCCGCCGGCCGCGCGTGTCCCGGCACAGCGTCTGCGTCGAGTGCAAGCTCCGGGGGAACGTCTGCGTGATGGTCGCCCACGGCACCCCGTGCATGGGCCCGATCACCCACGCGGGCTGCGGCGCGCTCTGCCCGAGCTACGCGCGCGGCTGCTACGGATGCTTCGGGCCGATGGAGACGCCGAACACGGCGTCGCTCTCGGCGCACTTCCTCGCGCACGGCCTCGCGCCGCGCGACCTCGTTCGCGCGCTCCGGTCGTTCAACGCGGACAAGCCCGGGTTCCGCGAGGAGAGCGA